>CANPIM010000061.1 GCA_947574135.1 uncultured Lachnospiraceae bacterium | reverse complement strand
GACAAGGATCACAAGCGAAAAAAATAATGCCCACCCTGTTGCAACCAGGATGGGCACCTCTCACTGAGAGGTAATTGCCTTTGCTTGGGATACTCCACCTTTGGAGTGGGGCTCCTATGGGGGCGTCTGTTACCAGCAGACGCCTCTTCCTATCTAAAGGATAGCATAAAGCGGCGGAAAGTTCAAGAGAATTTTTCTGCCGGCGGCAGCGCCCTTCAGGAAATTCTTTTCTATTTACCTTGCCATAGTTTTTATTGATATCGATCCGCTTTGAAATGTCATAGACACAACAGATTGCCAAATAAGAGACACAGTTTTAGTCATAAAGGAAAAAGTCAAAAATAAGACAAACCTGTTTATTTGATTGTTCTTATATCCTCCGCCGGGGAACTTGGCACCCTACAATATTCCATGTTGACAAAAACGACATGAGTGTCTTATAATGTAAAGAGACACTTATGTCGTTTTTGAGAGGAGGAAAAATATATGGTAGATTTTCAGCTGAGATCATGGAAGATAGAGGATGCGGAGTCTGTGGCCCGGGCAGCCGACAATCCTAAGATTGCGAAAAATTTGCGAAATGTATTCCCAAGCCCCTACTCCCTGGAGGATGCGATCTGGTTTATCAGAGATTGTATTTCCCATGAGGAAGAAACCGGAGAAAAGAGGCAGCTCACTTATGCCATTGTGGTTGACAAACAGGCGGTGGGAAGCATTGGGGTATTTGTGAAGGAGGATGTATACGAAAAGTCCGGGGAGCTTGGGTATTGGCTTTCGGAGGAATATTGGGGAAGGGGAATTATGACAAGAGTAATTGAGAGGATTTGCAGAGAGGCATTTACGGCCTTTGATATTGTCCGTATTTATGCCGAGCCCTTTGCCCATAATGCCGGATCTAGAAGGGCTCTGGAAAAGGCAGGCTTTACCTATGAGGGCACCATGCGTAATGGGGTGTATAAAAACGGACAGGTATATTCTTACTGTATGTATTCAATTCTGCGGGAGGAAGTGCACATTTCATAAAGGAAGCCTATAGGAAGGGAAAAATCTCCTGTCAAACTCTTTTGACACTGGAATTTTGGCCAAAGTCAAAGCCTTTTGGTAGATTTTGCGCCTGCAAAGAGGTAAGCTTTCGGTGGTTCAAGAGCGCAGGAAAGCCAGGAAGGAAAGGAGGAATCGCTTGGAGGTCGGTGCACAGATAAAAAAGTATCGGGGCCATATGGGAATTTCCCAGGAGGAGTTGGCTGAAAAAGTGTATGTGAGCAGACAGACCGTTTCCAACTGGGAGACAGGAAAAAATTATCCGGATATACACAGCCTGTTATTGCTGAGCTCCCTGTTTCATATATCTCTTGACCAATTAATCAAAGGAGATATTGAAATTATGAGAAAAGAAATCAAAGAAACGGAAATTAAGAAGCTGAACAGATATGGAGGGATTTACGCAGCCCTTTTAATCTTATCGGTGGTGTCACTCGTTCCGCTTGTGGAATGGATACATGGGTATGCATTTATTCCCTGGGGAGCGTTGTTTGCAGGGACTCTGTATTGGGCTCTGAAGGTGGAAAAACTAAAAAAAGAGAATGGGATTTCTACCTATAAGGAAATCGTTGCTTTTATGGAGGGGAAACGCCTGGATGAGATGGAAGCACAGCAGGAGCTGGGGAAACGTCCGTATCAACAGGTGCTTTTCCTGCTTGGAAGTGCGGCGCTTGGATTTCTTGCATACTATCTCATGGCGGCTTTCCGTTGATTTGTGGGAGCCATTTGCAGATCCAACCCTCTCTTGCCTGTGTGTTCCCTTGTCAAGAGAGGGTTCCCTGTTTGTAACATTTCCCGGACATTTCAGTGCTATCATAAGTCCAAATACCGGGAGTAAGGAGGAAAAACCATGAGACAAATCCTGCTTGTGGAGGATGATACCCTGTTAAATAAAACCCTGACCTATAACCTGACCCTGGACGGCTATCAGGTGACATCGGTTTTCAATGCCAAAACGGCTGCGGAAAAGCTTGCCAGGGAGACCTATGACCTGGCGCTTTTGGATATCAATTTGCCGGATGGCAATGGCTATGAGCTGTGCAGGCTTATAAAGCCGGAGTGCCCGGAAACCCTGGTGATCTTTCTGACGGCCAATGATCAGGAGAGCGATGAGATTCGGGGCTATGAGGCGGGAGCCGTGGACTATATTACAAAGCCCTTTTCCATAGGGGCTTTGCAGCGAAAGATCGGAGCCATGTTTGCCATGCTGGAGCATCACGGGCCGGCCCGGGATATTTATGACGACGGCAGGCTGTTTCTTGACTTCTCCCAGCAGGCTGCGGCCTTAAACGGCAGGCCACTCCTGCTCTCGCCAATGGAATTTAAAATGCTGTATCTGTTTTGCAGAAATCCCAGGCAGATTCTCACCAGGGCTAAGCTTCTGGAAAAGCTCTGGGATGTAGAGGAGAGATACGTGGACGAACACACCCTGACAACGTCTGTCAGTCGCATCCGGGGAAAGATTGAGGCAGATGGGGATACCTATATTAAGACCATTTACGGCATGGGCTATCAGTGGATGGGAGGGGAGCAAAAATGAGGCTGTCTTGTTTTTCTGTCCGTATCCTTTGCCTGCTTGTTTGGATGGGAGCCGCCGTTACCATGGCAGGCATTACAGCCCTGCTGTATCTTTTCTCTGGGAATCCCGGTATTCTCTTAGCCGGCGCAGCCCTTACTTTCTCCGCTCTATTGTGGCATACCTTGCTGATTTTGGCATTCAGGACCCGTCTGACAGAGTTTGTGTCTGCACTGTGCAGGGAGCTGGACCATATGATAAACGGAGAGGAGCTTAGAAAAGCCGGGGACAGAGAAGAACAGTTTGACCGGATCCTTCATCGCCTTGACCGTTTCTATCAGATTTCCCGAAAAAACAGGTATCAGATAGAAGAAGAGCGCAGGGAGCTCCAAATGCTGGTATCCGATATCTCCCATCAGGTGAAAACTCCGGTGAGCAATCTGAAAATGGTGACGGATACGCTGTTGACCAGATCTGTCACAGAGGTGGATCAGACAGATTTTTTGGAGGGTATCCGCCTGCAGACGGAAAAGCTTGATTTTCTGTTTCAGGCCCTGGTAAAAACTTCACGGCTGGAGACCGGGGTTATTCGGCTGGAAAAGAAGGAGGGATTGCTGTTTGACACCCTAACCATGGCCTTAAGCGGCATTGTCTATGAGGCGGAGAAAAAGGAGATCGCAGTGACCGCAGATTGTCCGCCGGATTTACGCCTGCCTCATGATAGCAAATGGACGGCGGAGGCGCTGTTTAATCTGTTGGACAATGGGGTGAAGTATACCCCGGCAGGGGGCGCGATCTATGTGAGGGTGGAGCAGCAGGAAATGTATGTGAGGGTGGATGTGAGGGACACGGGAAAGGGCATTCCGGAAAGCAATCAGGCCTCTGTTTTCCGCCGTTTTTTTCGGGAGGAGGAGGTCCACGAACAGCCGGGAGTGGGGATTGGCCTCTATCTGGCCCGGGAGATTATTACAAGACAGGGAGGCTATATAAAGGTGAGCTCAAAGCCTGGAGAAGGGGCCCTCTTCTCTGTTTTCCTGCCAATCCGGTGAAATCGGAAAAATGTCCGTGCTTTGTAACATTTGCGGAGGATTTTAAGGCAAATGTAGGGGGAGCACGGACATTTCTGTGACATTTAAGTTTTATACTGAAAAGGCAGGAAAAGAGAGGAGCATTTGCGTATGAACATCTTAGAAACCGTGGATCTGAAAAAATATTACGGCGCCAAGCCCCATGTCACCCAGGCCCTGGACGGTGTCAGCCTTACGGTGGAGCAGGGGGAATTTGTGGCTGTGGTGGGGACCTCCGGAAGCGGAAAGTCTACCCTGTTACATATGATGGGCGGTCTTGACACCCCTACCTCTGGCAGCGTCATGGTCCGGGGGGAGGAGCTGTCCAGGAAGAATGACGAGGAGCTTACTATCTTCCGCCGGAGAAACATCGGCTTTATCTTCCAGAATTATAATCTGGTGCCTATCCTGAATGTATATGAGAATATTGTCCTGCCAGTGGAGCTGGACGGGGACACAGCGGATCAGAAATTCCTTGACGAGGTTGTGAAAATGCTGGCCCTGGAGGATAAGCTTCAGAATATGCCCAACCATCTGTCCGGAGGGCAGCAGCAGCGGGTGGCCATTGCCCGGGCCCTTATAACCAAGCCGGCCATTGTGCTGGCCGACGAGCCTACAGGCAATCTGGACAGCCGAACCAGCGCCGATGTGCTGGGGCTTTTGAAGCGCACCAGCCTGGAATTTGATCAGACCATTGTTATGATCACCCACAACAATGAGATTGCCCAGCTGGCTGATCGCATTGTACGCATAGAGGACGGCCGGATTGTGGAAATGCCCCCTGCACGCAGACAGCCGGGCAGGAATGAGGAGACAGCAGCCTATGACGGAGGTGCAGGACGATGACATGGCCTTTTGAGAACAATACAAGCAGGATTATAAAAAAGCTGGCAAGGCGGAGCATGAAGGCAGACAGGCGGCGAAGCGCTTTTGTGCTCCTTACCATTGGCCTTACGGTCTGTCTGATGGGGATTCTCTGCTTTCACTATTCAGCCACACGGCTTCAGACCTTCGCGCACATCCAGGGACAATACCAGGCCGGGTGCAGCAAAATGTCCCACAAGGAGATGGAAAGACTTGTGGCTGCCGGAAAATTTGAGAAATGGGGCTATACCACAAATTTTCCGGCCATTCGCTATAAGGATTGCAATCTGCAGATAAGCTTTGTGGACCCGGGGATGAGGGAGCTTATGGGGTATGACAGCATAATAGGCGCCTATCCGCAGACAGAACAGGAGTTCTGTGTGGAGCGGGCCTTTCTGGAATATTGTGGGCTACCGGTGGAGACAGGGCAAAAGATTGTCCTGGATTTGGGAGATGGGGAGCAGCCCTATATAGTCACGGGAATTTTAGAGAAAGACAACAAAAGTCGGGATTTCACCATCTGGATCTCAGAGGCAGCTGTAAAGGCGGACGGCAGGGAGGCGCCCTTTGAGCTGCAGTTTCGCTTTAAGGGAAGCAATTCTCTGGATACCCATAAGCTTCGGGAGGACATTTATGCCTTTTTTGCGGATATGGGAATTCCCGAGGAGCGGATTTTTTTCAGCTCCAACTATTTCAACACCACAGAGCTTTATCTGGGAAGCGGCATGGAAATCTATGGGCTGGCAGCCCTGATTGCGGGGATCTGTGCAGTGGTCATCTATAATATTTTTTACATTTCCGTTATGGGAAAGCTTCGGGAGTATGGCCGTCTGAAGGTGCTGGGGGCCACGCCAAAGCAGCTTAAGAAGGTTGTGAAAAGGGAGCGAAACCATCTGGCTGTGACGGCGATTCCACTGGGGCTTACGGCTGCAGCCATTATCACAGAGCGGAGCATGCCCGGATTCTGGTCCTGGAGGGATAATATCCCATATGGGGCGGCCATTTCCCTGGTGGTCTATGGGGTGGTGCTTGTAGCCACCAGAAAGCCTTTGCAGCTTGCGGGAAAAGTATCGGCCATGGAGGCGGTGCGGGCAAGCGCCTATTCCAGGCAGCCGGGACGAGGCGTTTCCAGGCAGCTCCACCGCCGGTTGACCATGCAGCGCCTTGCATGGATAAATTTTTCCCGCAATCCCAAAAAAGCCGTGGTTACATCTCTCTCCCTGAGCCTGACTGGTATCTTATTTTTGTGTACCGCCGCCTGGGCCAATTCCGTGGATATGGAGGAAATGGCGTTGTCACAGTTTGGGGATCGGAGTCAGTATCTGCTCCAATATGAGAATTATATAGGGCAGGAGTTTTTGGATATCCAGAAGGACAATCCTCTGGGGGAGGAGCTTAAGGAGAGGCTTGCCTCCTTTCCCGGGGTGGATCATCTGACTGCTTATAGCCTGGCCTGTGTTCAGATTCCTGAGATTATGGAGGAGGAAGCTTTTTACATCCGGGGCCTGGACGAAGAGCAGATGTCTGCCCTGTATACAGACGAGACGATTCTGGAGGGGCATGTGGATTACCAACAATTACTGGATGGGGACGGCATTTTGATCTGTCCGGCCGGAGATACCCTGGAGGGGATCTACAAAGTCCGGTATCACATAGGAGACAGGGTAACCATTTCCGGCTATAACGGGCGGACAAAAACCTATACAGTGCAGGGGATTGTGGAGCATACCCAAATAGGCAGCTCCTCTCAGTTCTTTATTCTTCCGCTGGAAGAATTTTTCGATATTTATCCGGAGATCACAGACTTTACGGCCTATCTCAATATTCATGCAGATCAGAACGGAGAACAGCTGCGGCAGGCAATATTTGAGGAGGTTTCGGATGGGAGAATCACCATAGAGGTGTTGGATGACAGGATAGCCGAATTGAAGGTTCAGCTGACGGATGAGCTGAAAAGATTTTACGGGATTCTGTTGTTTATATTTATATTCGCCCTGATCAATCTGGCCAATACATGGATTACAAACCTTTTGGCCCGGCAGCAGGAGCTGGGTATTTTTCAGTCCGTGGGAATGGGAGGCCGGCAGCTTTCCCGCATGCTGTCCTTTGAATGCCTGTATTATATAGGAATCACCATGCTTTCCACCTTAACCGTGGGAGTGGTGTTAAGCCGGATGATCTGCCATTATTTTGATTCCATTGGAATGTTTGGAAAAATCACCTATCGATTTCCCCTCATGCAGGTCCTGCTGTTTGCCCTGGCGCTTTTGGCTGTGCAGGCAATATTTTCTTTCTGCGCGGTTCTCTATGCCGGCCGAAGCTCTCTTGTGGATCGGATGAAGGCCCTGGAATAGGAAAGAGACTAGGCCCATTTAGGCATTCCCCATGGGAAGCATTGCCGGAAAGGTATCCGGGGGATTGCCGAAATAAAGAAAATTGTGTATAGTAGAGGTGATAGATAAAGGAAGAGTATTTAAGCGCAGGATTGCCTAGAAGGGAACAGATCGGTATGCAGAAGATTAAGTGCCCCAACTGCGGAGAGGTTTTTGCAGTGGATGAGTCTGGCTATGCCCAGATTTTACAGCAGGTTCGGGATGAGGAATTTGAAAGAGCAGTTCAACAGCGGGAAAAAGTCCTGGCGGAGATAAAGGAGAACGAGCTTAAGCTGGCGCGCATGGAACAGCAGGAGAAGTTTCACCAGGCCATGGCGGTCAAGGAGGCGGAGATGGCCCGGCGGGACGGGCTTATTGAGCAGTTAAAGGCACGGATTTCCGGAATCGAGACAGAGAAGAAGCTGGCGGTGACGGAGGCTGTCCGGGAGAAGGAGCGGGAGCTTTCCCAAAGGGTGACGGAGATCACGGAGCTTAGGGGAAGGCTGGCAAGCCGGGAGACAGAGCATGAGCTAAGAGAGCAGGCTTTGCAAAGGGAGCATGAGAGCGAGCTTAAGAAGAAGGAGGAGGAGATCCGGTATTACAAGGATTTTAAGGCCCGGCAGTCCACCAAGATGATAGGGGAGAGTCTGGAGCAGCACTGCCTCAACCAGTTTAATGCCCTGCGCATGACTGCGTTTCCGGCAGCCTATTTTGAGAAGGACAATGATGCAAGGACCGGGAGCAAGGGCGACTTTATTTTCAGAGAAGCCGTGGAGGGAGTGGAGTTTATATCCATTATGTTTGAGATGAAGAATCAGATGGATGAGACGGCCACCAAGCATAAAAACGAGGATTTTTTCAAGGAGCTTCACAAGGACAGGAGGGAGAAAAACTGCGAATATGCGGTGCTGGTCTCCCTTCTTGAGGCGGATAATGAGCTGTATAACAATGGCATTGTGGATGTCTCCTACAAATACGAAAAAATGTACGTGATCCGGCCTCAGTTTTTTATTCCCATGATTACCCTGCTTCGGAATGCAGCCTTAAATTCCCTAAAGTATCGCAAAGAGCTGGAGGTGATCCGGCATCAGCAGGTGGATATTCTGCATTTTGAGGAAAATATGAATGCCTTTAAGGAGGGCTTTGGCCGAAATTACCGGATTGCCAGCGAAAAATTTCAGACAGCCATTGGGGAGATCGACAAGACCATTACCCACCTGCAAAAGACAAAGGAAGCCCTTCTCTCCTCGGATAATAATCTTCGCTTGGCCAATCATAAGGTGGAGGATTTGAGCATCAAGAGGCTGACCAAAAATGCGCCGGCAGTGCGGGAGATGTTTGAGGAAGCCAAGAGAGAGCAGAAGGCGGGCGCCAAAGAGGAATAAGACAGGAGACAAAAAATGAGAAAATATCTGCAAATCCTCAAAGCCACACTACTTACTCTAACCCTGCTGGGCTGCAGCGGAACAAGATTTGACCAAGGCCAAGGGGAAAATGACAGCCGACTTATGTTGGAACATAAAATTTTCCATGTCACAGATTCCCAAGCTCTGCCCCTGGAAGAGGAGCAAAAGGATAATCAAGAGCAAGCCTCCCAGCCGGTGACGGAAAGTCTCGTGGATTTTAGTGGGGTATTTCCGGGTATCCGGGGCTGTGCGGTACTGTATTCTCCGGAAACGAATCAATATACCTTTTACAATAAGAGCCTGTGTGAACAGCAGACGTCCCCCTGCTCCACCTTTAAAATAATTTCTACCTTGTCAGGCTTAAGGAACGGAGTTTTGGAGAACGAGGAATCCCGGATGCACTATACGGGTGTTGTGTACAGTCGAACGGCCTGGAATGGAGATTTAACGTTAAAGGAAGCTTTCCAGAGCTCCTGTGTGTGGTATTTTCACCAGGTGATAGATGCGGTGGGAGAGAGCAAAATAAAGGCGGAATTGGAGGAGCTTTCCTATGGAAACTGTGATGTGTCGGAGTGGGATGGCAGCAATCTCAATTCCCGGGAAGAATTAAACGGATTTTGGCTGGGCTCCTCTCTGGAGATCTCTCCTCTGGAGCAGGTAACGGTTTTGGCCCGGATTTTTGAGGGACAGAGTCATTATGAGGACAGGCACGTGGAAATCCTTAAAAATATCATGCTGGTCTCTGAGAGTGACGGGAAGAGCATATATGGAAAGACGGGAACCAGAGGGAACGGAGAGGCCTGGTTTGTGGGATTCCGGGAGGCTGGTGAGGAGCGGGAGTATTTCGCCATTTTTTTAAATGACCAGGAGCAGAAAGATAAGATCTCCGGAGAGAAAGCCAAAGAGATTGCCATGGAAATCTTCTCATAGAGCCGGTGTATTTGTGGATTTTCAGGCAGAATAAAGCATAACTTATCACGTTGCGTAGAAGTCAAGTTTTCTAAAAAAATCAAAGTAAACATCTATCTTTTCACTAATATTATACAACAAAAATCTCCTAAAAACAAGACTGGTAACTCCCAAAGCCCGATGCTATAATCGTTTTCACTACCCTTTACAGGTCTAAAAAGGAGGTCCTCACTTTGAACAAAGACTGGATGGTTTTATTGTCCCGGCAAACCCAACTGGCAAAGGTACTGGACGCTAATCAAAAAACACAGCGATTCGGTCTCACCCTGACTGAGCAGGACGCACAGGTAATCCTGGAGGAGCGCCAGCGGGCTCTAAAGGAAGAAAGGCGCGTGGAATTCGGGGAGGGAATCGTGCCAAAAATCATGGAGGAATTCTGCGATTCCAGCTTTATTGACCAGAATAACTATGTGGAAACCCTGATTCGACTCCAGGAAATCTTCTATCTGTATAAGAATGAAATGCAGGATGAGTTAACCGACGAGGAGCTCCTGCATTTTATGAGAGAGCAGTTTGAGAATACCTGCTTCGGAGATCTGGAATATCTGGAGGGAACCTGCCTGAATATTTTCTCTCAGGCCATCCGGGCCGGCTACCGGGGGTATGAGGCTAGCCGTGGATACGGGGAATACGGAAGCTTTGACGAGGTGAAGCGGTGGGACTATGAGCTGTACTTAGAGGCGCTGCAGGATCTTTTTTAAGGAGGACGGGACAAATGAATTATGAGATGGAAGAGCTACTTCCCCTGGTGGGAAGGCTGGCAGAAAAATATACGGGACTTGAACATACCTCCATTACCTATGAGAGGGCGGAGAGACTGATGGAGGCTGTGCTGTACTGCATCCGGGAGGGGGAGCTTTCAGAGGAAAATTTCCTGGCCTTGTCTGAAAGGAGACCGGCCCGGGAGGCCTATGAGCTGGGAGTGGCGGCTGTGGAGAGAAAGACCCGGGAGGCCCTGGAGATCTACAATCAAATGCTGCCAAATTTCCAATGTTATGAAAATCGCTGTCTCTATGACACTTTTGTAAAGGGGTTGCCGGAATTTTTCAAATGGTATGATATCCGGTTTGCCCCCCAGGAAACCCTGCTGACCCTGGACTACCCTCTTTTAAAGGACCTTTCTGGGCTGGCAGGCATTGACCGAATCTATGAATTTATAAGGTGTGTCCGCCTGGAGCAGGAATTTTTGCAGGGCTTTCCCGGGGATTCTGTGAGAAGGATGTTGTCCCGGCATGACAGGTCGTACAGGAGCATGGTTGAAAACCTGTGCGAAATTGTCTATGGGGCTCTTGTGAGGCATATGCTGGTGAAAAAGCCCCTTGCAGAGGAGGACTGGGGAGAGGAGGAGACCTTGCAGCTGAAGGAAATCCTCACAAAGACGGAGCTTACGGAGCCGGTCAGGCTGATAGAACAGAGAACGGCGGAGCTTGTGGAGAACTATTATGGGGCCAATAGGGAGCTTACGGAATATCTGTCCACCGCCATTGGAGGAATCCTTACGCGGCTGAAGCAGGGTGCGTTGTGGGGGAATCCTTTTGCAGCTGAAGCGCAGGGCTCTACTTCTGAGAGCGAAATTCTCTCGGAGTGAGTCCGTACGCTTTGCGAAATGCTTTTCCAAAATAGGAGCTGTCAGAGAATCCGCATTGAAAACAAACCTCCGTGACGGATAGATCACTGTGAAGCAACAGTTTTTTTGCTTCATTCAGTCTGTAGGAGATTAGGTATTCGATGGGACTTTGATGCAGGTTTTTGCGGAAGCTTCGCATAGCTTCCCGCTCACTGATCCCTATGGCATCTGCAATCTGTGCAACCGTAAGCTTATCCTTATAATGCGTATGGATAAAGGAGAGCATACTCCGGATTCTGTCTGGCTGTTCAAATCTTTGCGTTTGATCCGGCTTATAATTTGTCTGAATGTCTTTCAGAAGTAAAAGCCATGTTTCAGACAGAATATTTCTGGTTTGAAATTCCACATTCTCATGGTTCTGCAATTCCTTTAGCCGGAAAAGATTGGTAAGAATCTGGTCTGCTATTGGCTGCCCTCTTCGGATAATATAAACCTCTATCTGGTGGTTATTTATGACAGGAGTCAGATATTTTTTCTCCATACGGCTTTTGAAATGTCCGCTCAGAAAAATTGGATGAAAAATATGATTGATCTCCAGAGCCCGTTCTCCAGGATTGGCATTTTTTTCATATCCATGACATTGCTGTTGATAAAAAAGCCGTCTCCTTGTGGGACGATATATTCAGCTCCCATGGTGATGATTTTGCTGGCGCCTTCCTGTATATATCCAAGCTCTAATTCTTCATGCCAATGCCAGGGAATAATAAAATCCGTCAAATCCCGTTTGTGGAGGCAATAGGGATATTCCGTGGTCATGCCCTCAATTTGCTCCACTTGATTTTCATCAATGAGAAATGAATGCATAGTCCTGCCCTCCTGTGATTTCTTATCCGGATAATTACAATTACTATATCATAATTGACGATATATTTCTATAATGTATCTCAAAAGATAACAGAATTGTCCCCCAATTTCATTCCCCCAATTTCATTCTCCTATTATTTAGCTAGGGTATAGGAAACGGTCAGACGAAATCCGGATACATTTCCAGTCTTACAGTTTTGTAAGGAAACGCCGCAGAAGGGGCAATTTATGCTATACTAGAGCAAGAAAAGCCGGAAGGAGGCGTTTGCCTTGGAAAAACTGTTGCTCTTGGAGGATGACCAGAGCCTTATGGACGGTCTTGTATATTCCCTGGAGAAAAACGGATATGAGGTGCAGGTGGCCCGGACCATAGGAGAGGCCCGGGAGCTGCTGAAGAGGGAGACGGCGTTTGATTTGCTTCTCTTTGATGTTACCCTGCCTGATGGGAATAGCTTTGCCCTGTGTGAGCAGCTTCGGGAGAGTGGGAACCTGGCGCCTCTGATTTTTCTCACGGCCGCGGAGGAGGAGACCAGCGTGATCCGGGGATTGGATTGCGGGGGAGATGACTATATGACCAAGCCCTTTAAGCTTGGGGAGCTGTGTTCCCGCATCCGGGCCTTGCTGCGGCGCAGTAAGGGGCAGATTCCGGATACAGGAATCCTTCAGTCGGGGGATTTAACCATAAATCTCCCGGAAGGAAGAGTGTGGCGCAAGGGGGAGCTTGTGGAGCTTACAGGAGCGGAGTATCGACTTTTGTGTCTGCTGGTAAAAAACAGTGGACGGGTGCTGACTCGGGGGATGATTTTGGACAAGCTATGGGATGGGGCCGGAAGCTTTGTGGATGATAATACCCTGTCCGTGTACGTGCGCCGTCTGCGGGAGAAGCTTGAGGAGGATCCCTCCTGTCCCCGGTATCTTCGCACGGTCCGGGGATTGGGATATGAGTGGAAGGGGGGAGACGTATGAAGTTTTTATGTGAAAAGCAGGCCCGCAATTTTTTTGCCTTTCTGGCGGTACTGTGTGCAGGGGAGCTGTGTTTTCTGGGAATCTGTGGAATCCTTCATATAGGGAGGCTTGAGAGAGCCCTTACAGAGCAGGAGCTTGCGGTGACGTCCTATTTATTGGAGGAGAAGATGCCGCCGTCTCTGGTGGCCTCTGCCTGGAAAAGTACCCGGATCACAGAGGAAGGAAGGGAACTCCTTCAAAAGATGGGACATGGAGAGACAAGCTTAAGCTACGGAATTCTTTTGACGGAGCAGACCAGAGGAGGTCTGCTTTTGCCGTTATTATTGGGAGGCGCCATATTTGCCGCCGGTCTCCTGATGGGGGCAGGGCGATTTTTGAGACAAAGGGAACAGGCCTATGAGAGTGCGGAAGAGATTGTGGCCCAATATGCCTGCGGAAAATTTGGGAGGCATTTGCCAAGCGGGGAAACCGGGGCGCTCTACCAGATGTTTGGAAGTGTGGAGCAGCTGGCATTGTCTTTGCAGGCTAAAAGTGAGGCAGAGCATCAGGCCAGGGAATTTCTGCAGGATATGATAGCCAACATTTCTCACCAGCTAAAGACGCCCCTGGCTGCCCTTCATATGTACATGGAAATCCTCACGGAGGAGGCGGGGAAGGAGGAGACGGTGCGAAGCTTTTCCGGCAAGTCCCTGGGAGCCCTGGAGCGGATGAATGAGCTGATACAGTCTCTTCTGGAAATGGCCCGGCTGGATGCGGGAACGATTGTCTTTGAGAGACGGACAATCGTGGTGGGAGAGCTGGTGGAGGAGGCGGTGGAAGAGCTTCTGGAGCGGGCGGCTTGGGAAAACAAGAAAATTCTCCAGGAGGGGGATCCCATGGAACAAATGTTCTGCGATCCTGGCTGGACCAGGGAGGCCCTGGGGAATCTTATAAAAAATGCCCTGGATCACACCCAAGCCGGGGGAATCATCCGGATTTCCTGGAACCGTTCTCCGGCCATGGTGCGTCTGTGTGTGGAGGACAATGGAAGGGGGATTAGTCCGGAGGATATGCATCATATCTTTAAACGGTTTTACAGGGGAGGAGCGTCCGGTCCCCGAGCCGGAGCAGGTCTGGGACTTTCCCTGGCAAAGGCCATTGTGGAGGGACAGGGGGGATTATTGTCTGTGGAGAGCCGTCCGGGGGAGGGAAGCGTCTTTTGGATGTCTTTTCTTACGGATCTGTAAGATAGCATTCACCCAAATGTAAGGGGCGTGTGCTAGGCTGAGCCTGTAGTGTGCAATAGATATTAGAAGTACAGGAAGAAAGGCAGGCGATTTAAAATTGGAAATTGTGAGAGTGGAAAATTTGTGCAAAACCTATGGAAAGGGAGAGGCGCGGGTGGAGGCTTTAAAGCAGGTCTCCTTTTCCATGAACCGGGGAGAATTTGGAGCCGTGGTGGGGGAATCGGGATCGGGAAAGAGCACCCTTCTCAACTGTATGGGAGGACTGGATAAGGCGGATGGGGGAAAGGTGTTTTTAAACGGCAGGGATCTTTTTGCCATGGGAGAGAAGGAGCGGACTGTTTTTCGCAGGCAGAATGTGGGATTTATTTTTCAGTCCTTTCATCTGATCCCGGAGCTTACGGTGGAGCAAAATATGATTTTTCCCCTTTTGCTGGACTATAAAAAACCGGATCAGGAGCGGGTGGAGGAGCTTTTGGAGGTGCTGGGGCTGGAAAACAGGCGGCGTCATTTGCCGGGGCAGCTTTCCGGCGGGCAGCAGCAGCGGGTGGCCATTGGGCGAGCTCTTATGGCCAGGCCTGCGCTGGTGCTGGCGGACGAGCCCACGGGAAATCTGGATTCCCGAAACAGTCAGGATGTGCTGGAGCTTTTGTGTCAGGCATCCCGCCGCTATCAGCAGACCGTTCTCATGATCACCCACAATATGAATCTCACGGCAGTGGCAGACCGGGTGTTTCGGGTGACAGACGGAATGCTTTGCGAGCTGGGAGGTGAGCGGTCATGAGGCATTACCTGGATTTGGTGTCCATTTCTGCCAGGGAGCACAAAAGGCAGAACAAAATGACCAGGCTGTGTATTGTGCTGGCCGTGTTTCTGGTTACTGTGATTTTTGGTATGGCAGATATGGAGATGCGCTCCCAGATGCTTCAGGCGGTGAGGAGTGATGGAAGCTGGCACGCAGGCTTTGTGGCCAATGAGGAGCAGGGGGCAATTTTGGCAGCCCGTCCGGAGGTGAAAAGAATAGCCCGGTATGGAGCATTGAACTATTACCGGCAGGACGGCTACCAGATAGAAGGGGAGGAGACCCTTATCTGCGGCTTTGATCCGGAGCTCTTGGAAATGTTTCCGGCCGTAGAGCTTTTGGAGGGGGAGCTGCCTTTGGAGAAACAGCAGGCGGCGGTCAGCGAGACGGTCAGACGCCGACTGGGCGTTCAGGTGGGAGACACCCTTACGCTCACAGCTCCCGGGGGAGAGGCCCTTTCCTATGAGATAACGGGAATTACCCGGGACACGGCGCTGCTGGCAGAAAAGGATGCCCTGGGGATTTCTCTCTCCATGGAGGGATTTGAGGCGCTTCCCAGGGAGGACGCCAAAGCCCAAGAGGAGCTTTATTATGTGACCTTCCGCTCCTTTACCAATATCCAGAGGACCATCCGGGAGATTCAGGGGCAGCTGGGGCTGGGGGAGGATGAGGTGCGGCAGAATGCAAAGGTATTGATGCTTCTGTTTCAGAGCCGGGATTCCTATTTGATGCAGTTTTATTTTGTTGCTGTGGTTTTGGCGGTGCTGGTGTTGGTTGCCGGGGTTCTAATGATTACGGCCAGTATGAACAGCAGCATTGCCCGAAGGACGGAGTTTTTTGGTATGCTGCGGTGTCTGGGAGCCACCCGTGGACAGGTGATTCGTTTTGTCCGAAAAGAGGCTCTTGGCTGGTGCAGACAGGCCATTCCCCTGGGCGTTTTAGGGGGCAGTGTGGTGGTATGGGGGCTGTGTGCCCTGCTGCGATTCTTAAGCCCTGGGCTTTTTGAGGGACTGCCCGTGTTTGGAGTGAGCTATATGGCTATTCTGGCGGGGATTTTGGTGGGACTTATTACGGTTTTGCTGGCAGCCAGGGCTCCGGCCAGGCGGGCGGCCCAGGTGTCTCCCCTCACGGCGGTGTCGGGAAATGGAGGAAGCGTACAGCCGGCAGGAAGGGCGGCGAACACGAAAATTTTTAAGGTGGATGTGGCTTTGGGGATTCACTATGCCTCTGGCAGCAAAAGGAATTTCTTCCTGGTTAGCGGATCCTTTGCGTTCAGCATCATTCTCTTTCTGGCCTTTAGCACGGCCGTTGATTTTATGCATCATGCCCTTACGCCCTTACAGCCGTGGGCGCCGGATGTCTATGCCTACAGCAAAGAACAGAAAAACCTGATTCCCAGAGGGATTCGGGAGAAAATAAAAGACTGTCCAGGCGTAAAGCGGGTCTTTGGAAGAGGCTTTGGGGAGCTTGCCGTGACCACAGAGGAGGGAGAAGAGACACTTATCCTGCTCTCCTATGACGAACAACAGTTTGCCTGGGCGGGGGATTCTCTGATTGAGGGGAAGCTGGAGGATGTGATAGCCGGAAAAGGGATTCTTCTGGCATTTCGGGAGGAGAGCATTCTGGCAGGTAGGGATCGCCTTTCTGTGAGACGGGAGGGAAATGCGCAGGAGCTTTTGGTGTGCGGGATACTGGAAAATATTCCCTATTACAGCGAAGCCGGAGGGGCAGCAGGTGTGGCGATTTGCTCGGAGGAGCTGTTCTCCAGACTGACCGGGGAGACGGGCTATGGGGTGCTGGATATCCAGATGGAGGGAAATGCCGGGGATCAGCAGGTGGAGGAGGTTCGAAGAAGGGTGGAGGAGGCCTGCGGGGAGGGAATTTCCTTCTCCGACAAGCGTATAGGGAATCGGGAGGCCAGGGGGGCCGGGTATTCTATGGCTCTGTTTCTCTACGGTTTCCTGGCGGTCATTGGGCTGATTTCCTTTTTTAATATGGTCAATTCCATTGCCATGAGCGTCTCTGCCAGAATGCGGGAGTATGGCGCCATGCGGGCTATTGGTATGGGTACGGACCAGTTGATCCGTATGGTGCTGGGGGAGACCCTTACCTATACGGTTTTTGGGGTTCTCTTTGGCTGTGTGGCGGGAATTCCCCTGAACCGAAAGCTGTTTACCTCTCTTGTTACCTCCCGCTGGGGAGAGGCCTGGCGGCTTCCGGTCGGGGAGCTTGTCATGATGGCCGGGATTGTTTTGGCAGCTGTCTGCCTGGCGGTTTTGGGGCCGGCCAGGCAGATAAGGAGGATGACAGTGGTGGATACCATTGGGGCGGAGTAGCTTTACCGCTGTATATTCTGCCTGGGCCGTCCGCCCTTGCATTCCATTAGCAGCTGTCGCAGCAGCATAATATGATATTCCTCGTCCAGGATAATGCGCCGGAGCATAGCATCCACGCAGTCGTCCTGGATGAGCTTTCGGTGCATTTCGTATTGATTGATGGCGGCCTTTTCCGCCTCTATATTGGCCAGCAGCATCTTCTCTGTCTGTTCCGGCAGGGTGAGGTATTCCGGGGTCCACATGCGCTGATTTCCGTTGCGCATCCGGGCCGTGTAATCCACCGGGCCTCCCAGCAGACAGATAAGCTCTCCCAGGTGCTGAAGGTGCATCATCTCCGCCATGGCAATGCCAAGCAGGGTTCTGGCCAGGGGACAGTTCTCCGGGGCCAGCCGGTTTTCGTTGTTGATATACTGGGTAATGGCTGACAGCTCAGATACGGAACCGCAGTAGTCGATGCTGAGCAGGTTGGCGTAGGCCGGATTCTGTTCTCTTACCTGTACGGGCGGATAGGGCAGATCAGCCATGATAGGGCGGATGCCGGAAAAGCTGCAGGCGCAGGTGAGCGGAGTTTTACATTCTTCCATCTATTGAATCTCCCTTAAGCATAGTGATATAGTATGGTATGGAAATATCTGGAAAATGTGAAGAAAATCACCCGTTTGTCTGGTTCTTAGTATCTTTTGCGAAAAAAAGCTTGTTAAAAAGAATGCAAAAAGATGTAAGTCAAGTCTTTTCTTCCTGTCAAAAATCTGTTAGAATGTTTGTACCATAGATAATGGGGAATTTTTTTTCTATGGTGCAAATATTTTGGAAGATACCGGGATGCTCGCCAGGGAGACATAGGAGGCTCCGGAGGGACAGGAAATTCCGGGGACACCGGACCAACCGGCAGGAGGAGAAATTCCGGGGACACCGGACCAACCACAGGGAGAGGGAGCTCCCCGGACAGAGGATGAGCCCGGGCAAGGGGCAGAGCCGGTCCAGCCGGTGTGTGTCTGCACGGTTCTCTGTGAGACGGGAGCAGGAGAGGTGGATTGCCCGGTATGCAGGGAAAATTTGTCTGCCTGCGGTGGGGCTTTGAAGGAAGAGCCCGGAAATGACGGAAATATATTGGAGGGAGGTCCGAAGGGAGAGGATTCGGACGGACTTCCGGCTGATGGAGCTCTGCCGGGAGATGCTGCCGGGGAAGAGCCGGCAAACAGGGATCCCCAGGTAACGGCTGTGGAAGCGCTTCTCTTGGCGCTGCCCTCCCTGGAGGAGATACAGGCCCTTGACGATGAGGGGCAGGCAGCCGTCTGTGAGCAGGTAGAGAAGGCTCTGGAGGCCTATGAGAGCCTTGACGAGGAGCAGAAGGCCCTGCTTATGGGAGCAGAGGAGCAGCTAAAAGAGCTGCTGGGCTATTTCACGGAACCGGCCGCGCCCATGGGTGCCACAGATGTAGAGATTCAGAATGCCTGGAATGCCATGACAGAGGCTATGGTTGGATGGAAATCCCAGGTGGATTTATCCAGCTATAACCTTACGGAGGAGGATTGGAATCGTATCTGGCCGACTGTGGCAGAGGATAATCCGGATTTGTTTTATGTGCTGGGAAGTACACGTTATTCAGACGTGGATGGGACGATTGCATCCTGTAAGTTTACCTACAGCACAGAATATACGCAGAGCCATGTTGCAGAGTACAAGGCAGCTATCGACAAGGTGTTTGCTGAGGTTATTGAAGCAAATATGACCGACGAACAGAAGGCCACAGCCCTGCATGACTACCTGGTACAGCACATGGTATACGATCAGAATGCAAATAATAACCTGGGGATTGAAAAGAGGAACGCCTACGAAGCCCTGGTAAACGGCATTGGCGTGTGTCAGGGATATTCCCTTGCCTATGCGGCTCTGCTGCAAAAGGCAAACATTGAGGTGGCCTTTTGCAGAAGCATATCCATGAATCATATATGGAATTATGTGAAGCTGAATGGCAACTGGTACCATGCGGACCTTACATACGATGATGCCACCGCCAGCAGCCAGGTGGGGGAGACCGGTTATGTAAAGCATACCTATTTCCTGCTCAGCGATGCCGCCATGCGTAATGCACAGCATGCCTGGGAGGACAATGGCGTTACATGCGATGACACGGCCTATGATAATTCCTGGCATAAGACGGCGCCCATCACGGAGTCTGCCATTTATACGGTAGGGGGCAGCTCCTATTATCTCAAGGGTGAGATCGTCAGTGGATCGCAAAATACCCTTTACCGCGGAGCCACGCTGATAAAAAGAGAGACAGATGGAACAGAGACCCCGGTGGCCAGCCTTGAGATAGAGGATCTGGGGAGCGGCTGGCCCATGTATGGAATGAGCTTTTCCAGGCTTTCCAGCTCAAAGGGAACCCTGTACTTTAATGTGGGAAATTCCGTTTACGCCTATTGTCCTACCATAAATGCAGCGCCTGTAAAAATTTACCAATACCGGGACGCCAACAGCTGCATTGTGACCGGCCTTTTGGCGGAAGGGGATGAGATGACCCTGGAAATCTACAATCCTAAGACCTACAAGATAGAAGAAAAAATAAAGGTTCCCCTTTTTGCTTTAAGCGCCAACACCACAAAAGTAAAGGTTGGGTATACTACGGCTCCTGTTCTCACAGCCAATCCGCTGGCCACAGGCTTTACCTGGTCAAAGCAGGGGGCAGGTGGTAATTGGGAGACGATAAACGGAGCTACCGGTTCCAGCTATACGTTGGAGACCGGGCTGGCAGCCGGCAGCTACCGGTATCGTGCGGCGGCCACTCTGGGCGGAAAGGCCGTATC
>CANPIM010000060.1 GCA_947574135.1 uncultured Lachnospiraceae bacterium | reverse complement strand
TCCTGCTCCTCGGTGGGCGCCTGTTGACAGGCCCAAAGTCCCCACAGAGCCAACAGGGCTACCAGCAGAATCTGTCCTCTCTTTTTCATACCTGTCACTTCCATTTCCCGATCTCCATCCAGCCCTTCTTGTCCTAGCTCACAAAATTTAGGGGAATCCGCACGGAGAAGGTGGTTCCCTCCTCCAGAACGCTGGACACCTTTATGGCTCCCTTGTGAAGCAAGATGGCGCTCCTGGTTATGGCCAGCCCCAGCCCCGTGCCGTCAATGGTGTTGGAGTGGGATTTGTCCACCCGGTAAAACCGCTCAAAAATATGCTGCTTGGACTCCTCCGGAATCCCAATACCCGAATCCATAATCTTTACATAAAAAAACTTGTGGTCCGCATCCAGGGATACGTGTACCCAGCCATTTTCACGGTTATACTTAATAGCATTCTCCACCAGGTTGGTAAAGGCCAGGGTCAGCTTCACCTCGTCTATCTCCGCTGTCACCGGGCGGAAGCTCTCCAGCACCACCTCAATATTTTTGCGGTTGGCAATGGGGCGCAGCCTTTTTAAGATCAGCTCCAGAAGATCGTTGATGCTCACAGACTCAATGTTTAGATCCGCCGCTTTTTTATCCATTTTCACCAGGGACAGCAAATCCGTGATAATCTTATTCTCCCGCTCGATCTCCTCGGCAATATCCCCCATAAACTCCTGATACAGCTCCAGAGGCGCCCCCTCCTGCATCATCAGGGAATCCGCCAGCACCTTCATGGAGGCCAGAGGGGTTTTCAGCTCATGGGACACATTGGATACGAATTCCTGCCGGGATTCGTCTAACACCCGCATCTGGGAAATAATCCGGTTAAAGGTACGGGACACCCTCTCTGTCTCTGTGTAGCTGGCAATGGCCATGTCCTGATCGTCATGCCCGGCCGCAAACTCCTGGAGATACGTTCCCATATTGCGAATGGGGCGCACCAGAAGATAGGAGCAGAATACGGAAACAGATAACAGGATCACCGCCAGAGCCACCAGAATCATATTTGCGTTGCGCTCCAGGTATTCCCGGTTATCCCGGATACTGTCCGTGGAGGTACTAATTAAAATCACTCCGATAATCGCCTTGGAATCATTTTCCTGAATAGGAATGGTCATCTCCAGAAACCGGTTGCCCACCAGGTGGCTGGTATTTTCCCCCTTAAAGCATTTCACCACCTCTTCGGCCACCATAATCTTGTTCTCCTCCAGGCCGTATGTATCCTTGATAATCCGAAAATCCTGATCAATAATCAAAATCCGGCCATCGTAGAGGTTGGACAGCTGGGCCAGCTCTCCGTCCACCAGCTCTGAGGAGCGCTCCCGCATATAATTGCTGCTGAGGAGCTGATTGGATAATATTTTGCACTGATTCTGAACCTCCGTGCTGCGCACGGAGATGGCACGTTTCATGTAATTGCTGAGAAAGCCCTGGTGTACCGCCACCATGGGCAGAAGTCCCAGAACCAGAAAGCACAGCAATATGCGAAACTGCATGCTCTTTAAATACCCGGTAAACACCTTATGCCTGAAAATAATAACCCACTCCCCACTTGGTATGCACATACTTGGGCTCGCTCGGATTGGTCTCAATCTTTTCCCGCAAACGGCGGATATGTACATCCACGGTCCGCACATCCCCCGGATATTCGTACCCCCACACCAGGTTCAAAAGATTCTCCCTGCTGTATACCTTGCCGGGATTTAAGGCCATAAGCTCCAACAAATCAAACTCCTTGGCCGTCAGATTGATCTCCCGATTCCCGATATACAGACGGCGGCTCTCCAAATCAAGCTTCAAGTCAGAGAGAACCACCAGCTTCCCCGCCTCCTTGGCCTCCTTGGGGGTGGTCCGGCGCATAATGGCCTTCATCCGTGCCTTGATCTCCAAGATATTAAAGGGCTTGGTGATATAATCGTCCGCGCCATACTCCAGCCCCAGGATTTTATCCATGTCCTCGCCTTTTGCTGTGAGCATAATGATAGGCATGGAAGAAAACTCTCGGATCTGCTGGCACACCTGAAAGCCGTCCAGCTTTGGCAGCATCACGTCCAGAAGTACAATATCATACTCTTTTTCCCGGGCATACTGTAAGGCCTCCTCCCCGTCATAGGCGCAGTCCACCTCCATATTGTCCTGTTCCAGACTAAAGCGCAGGCCCTTTACAATGAGTTTCTCGTCGTCCACTACCAAAACTTTTTTTCCCATGTCTCACTCACCCTTGTCAAATCGTTATTTGGTCCTTAATTTTCAGGAAAACGCCTTCCTTAATGCCGGTAATATTCATCAGCTCTTCAATATTCTCAAAAGCCCCTTTTTCCTGGCGATAAAGCAAAATGGCATCCGCCTTGGAGGCTCCGATGCCCGGCAATGTCATCAGCTGCTCCCGGGTGGCCCGGTTCAGGGAAATTTTTCCCTCCCCACTGCTCCCGGCACCTCCGCCGGCTCCCGGCCCGCCTCCTGTATCTGGAAGTACATAGCCAGGCCCCAGCTCCTCCACCTCTGCAAGGGAAGGAACCCGGATCATCTGGGCGTCTCCCACTGTCTGGGCCAGGTTGATGGCATCGGCGGCCGCCTCCTCCGTCATACCTCCGGCCATGTCCACGGCATCTCCCACCCGGGCTCCCGCCTTCAACGCATAGACCCCCGGCTTCTGTACCTGGCCGCACACATAGACTATCAATTCCTCCTCGTTCTCTGGGCTGTCCCACGAGGAATCCGGAAGCTTCCCGCTGTCCGGCCCCTCCGGCGTATCCCATTGCCCCGGGGAATCCTCTGCTCCAAAAGCACGCCCTTCCCCTGTGGTATTTTCCCCATTTTCCAAAGGAGGGGCTTCGGCCACAAACACCGCCTCTTTTTTTCCACAACCTGAAAATAGGCATACCACACCAAGGAGTATACCCCACACCATCAACCTGCCAGCTTTGGCCCCCAGGGCCTTGGGCTTTTCTTTCATTTGTACCTGCCTTTCCTATGGAAAGGCCCCTCTGCATCAGCTATTCTTATTGTACCGGACTTTGCCGGTGATTACAACACTTTTTTACTCCCACTTGAATAAAATCACACCCAGAATGGCCAGGCCCATACCAATGCCCTTGCGCCACTCAAAAACCGCCTTTTCCGCCCCAAAGAGCCCCAAAAGCTCGATGACATAGGCCACAATGAGCTGGGCGATCACAATGAGCATCACGGCTCGGGCCGGGCCAAGGCTGCTCATGCTCTGGATCACCGTAAAGGTAATAAAGGCGCCGATCACCCCGCCCAGCAGGGTATACTTGGGCTGCACCTGCATAATGGACCCAAAGCTCTGCCGATCCCAGATGGCCCACACCACAAGGCAAGTCAAAAGAGCGGAAAACTGTACCCAGCTGGCAGACACCCACACACTGGTCCCCTTGGTCACCTCTGTGTTAAACACTCCCTGCACGCTCATAAGCGCCCCGGAAAGTAAAGCAATCAAAATTCCAATCATGGCAAACCTCCCTGATTTTCTGCTTGGGGAGCAAGAGATTCCCCCTGCTCCCTTTTTCAGCTATCAGAAATAGTTTGCCCTTCCTTTTCTCATTTATACGGGAATCTTCTCCCTCAAAGCCTTTCCACCGGGTCTACGGACTCAGCTGGGCCTCCACCCTTTCGGCTACGGACTGAATTTCCTCCTGTACGTCTCCGCCCTTCCAGATATTTGCAAAGGTAATCTCCATCCAGATCCAGTAATTACTCAGATCCGTAATCTTAGGCACCTCCACCGACTCCTCGTACTGGTCGATAAGCACCTGCATCTGCTTGTTTTCATAGGGAACCCCGATTTTTACAGGCATTTTATTGGCCTCTGTGTACAGGGAATCCACTTTGTTATAGGTGATATATTTTGCAAACTCCTTTGCCCGCTCCCGGCATTTGGAATAGGCGTTGACCACCACGGAATTGGTGACGGAAAGTCCCTTGGTGTGAAGCTCTGCTGTGAGATCCGGCACCATGGCGATTCCGTAAAAGGCCTCCGGCTCCTCTGCCGGCTCCTGGGGATTCTCTCCCTCTCCGGCTTCTCCCTGGTCCAGGCCCTCGGTTTCCGCTTCCCCTTCTTCCTGCTCCCCAGCCTCTTCTCCCTCTTGGGGAAGCTCCTCCTCCAAAGGAAGCTCCGGTACCTGGCCCTGGGCAATGGCATCATCCAGCCGCTTAATGGCATCGGTCTTGGCAATGGTATATATGGTCTTTCCCTCAATAAACTCCTGGAGTACGTCGTCAGTAGTCACAGCCTCCGCGTCAATGGCAAAGAAGGCATTTAGGCTCTGGTAATATTCCAGGCATTGATTCACCTCACTGGCCGTCAGCTGTACCTGGGTAGGATCGTCCCCCGTAGGCCCTCCAAGGTTTACATAATTCGCTATAAAAAAGAAATTATAAAAAATATCCGCCACATTCCACTTTAAGATATTCTCCACATTTGCCATACGCTCCGTGGCCTCAAAGGTATCCGAATACTCCAGGATCTCATCGATGCTGGCCGGGGCGTGGTCCACGTAATTGCGGTTGTAGAGTAAAAAGCAGGTCTCAAAATAAAAGGGATAGGCCACAAGCTTGCCCCCGCAGGTGGCGGCCTCCAACGCTTTTTGGGGAAAGAAGCCCTGAAGCTCCTGATCCCGAAAGCTGTCATTCTCCACAGTGAGCCCTGCCAGACGAGCCTTCTCCAGCAGCTCGCTGGAGGTGACAAACAGATCCGGCCCACCGCCCTCGGAGATGCTGGCCCGGTTAATCAGCTCAATATAGTCCACGGCCGTCACCAGCTGCAGAGTTACCTCCACCCCTGTCTCCTGCTGAAACTGGTTCGCCGCATTTACCAGGTAGAGATTAAGCTTTTCATCTGTGTACCACAGCGTCAGCTTTTCCTGCTCCTCCAACACCTGCTCCGCGGCCTGGGCCCGGTTGTGCTCCTCCACGGCCACCTGCACAATCTGGGAAAACACCAGCAGCACACACAGGCAGGCCAATACCCTGCGATAAATCGTATGTCTCATGTAAAAATCCTTTCCGGTCTCTCATACCGCCCGGCCTAGCTCTTAAGGGCCCGGGACAGCTTTTCTATCAGCTCATCCACATGCTCCCGCTCGATCACCAGAGGCGGAACCAGACGAAGCACATCCGCTCCGGCCGTAATGACGATCAAGCCCTCCTCCAAGGATTTTAACACAATTTCTCCCACAGGTCTACCCTGGATTACCAGGCCCTGCATCAGGCCCTTGCCCCGGCGCCCCGCAATGCAGGCATATTTTTCCATAAGCTCATCCAGGCGCTTCTCCAGATAGCCGGAGATCTCCCGCACATGTTCTACAATCTTATCCCTGTCAAAAATTTCCAGAACCGCTGCCACCGCCGCACAAACAAAGGGATTTCCCCCGTAGGTGGTGCCGTGGTCTCCCGGCGCCAGGGAATTTTCTGCCGCCCTCTCATTGAGCACAAAGGCTCCCACAGGCACGCCGCAGCCCAGGGCCTTGGCACAGGTCATAATGTCCGGCTTCACTCCGTAGCCCTGCCAGGCAAACATTTCCCCGGTCCGTCCCATGCCACACTGGATCTCGTCCAGAATCAGCAGGAGATCGTGGGCATCACAGAGCTTGCGCACGCCCTCCAAAAACGCCGGCTCTGCAGGATAAATGCCACCCTCCCCCTGAACCGTCTCCAGAAGAATGGCGCAGGTTTTGTCGCTGATCTGTGCCTTTACGCTTTCCAGATCGTTATACTCCCCAAAGGTCACGCCTCCCACCAGGGGACGGAAGGGAATCTGGTATTTCTCATTTCCCGTTACCGCCAGGGCTCCCATGCTCCGGCCGTGGAAGGAATGGTTCATGGCGATGATCTCATACCGGCCCTCCCCGTATTTATTGTAGGAATACCGACGGGCCGCCTTTAAGGCTCCCTCAATGGCCTCCGTGCCGCTGTTGGTAAAAAACACCTTGCTCATGCCGCTGGCCTTGATGACCCCACGGGCCGCCTCCTCCATAGGCTGGCTGTAATACAGGTTGGAAATATGGGTAAGCTTGTCAATCTGGCCCTTTAAGGCCTCATCGTAGCCGGGATAATGGTATCCCAGGGCCTGCACTGCAATGCCTGCTGCAAAGTCCAGATACTTCTTCCCCTCCACATCATACAGATAAACCCCTTCTCCCCGATCCAGTACCAGGGGATACCGGTTATAGGTATGCAGAATCACCTGCTCCGCGTCCTGCCGAATCTCATTCTCCCTCATAAGATTTGCCCTCCTTATCTCCCAAAATGGCTGTTCCGATTCCTTGATTGGTAAATATTTCCAGTAATAGACAGTGGGCCATACGGCCGTCCAGAATGTGGACCCGGGACACGCCGTTTTCAATGGCATCGATGCAGTTTTGAAGCTTGGGCAGCATGCCCCCTCCGATGGTACCTCCCTCCAGGAGCTCTCTGGCCTCCGAGGCCTTGATCGCGGAGATCAGGGTGGAGGGATCCTCCGGATCCCGGTATACCCCCTCAATATCTGTCAAAAAGGCCAGCTTTTCCGCACTTACCGCCCGGGCAATGGCACAGGCCGCGTCATCCGCATTAATATTGTAGGTCTGGAAGTCCTTGTCAAGCCCCACAGGACATACGATGGGCAGAAAATCCTTTTCCAGGAGATCGTAGAGCACCTTGGGGCGCACCTCCGTGATCTCCCCCACAAAGCCAATGTCCTGGCCCTGGGAAAGCTTTTTCTCCACCTGGAGAAGGCCCCCGTCCTTGCCGCTGATGCCCACAGCCTTGACCCCCAGGCTCTGGACCAGCTGAACCAGCTCCTTATTCACCTTGTTCAACACCATCTCCGCGATCTCCATGGTGTCCTTATCCGTGACCCGCAGACCGTTTACAAACCGGGGCTCCATGCCCACCTTGCTAACCCAGCGGCTGATCTCCTTGCCTCCTCCGTGAACAATAATAGGCTTAAAGCCCACCAGCTTTAGGAGGGTTACATCCTTGATCACATTCCTTTTTAGATTCTCGTCCACCATGGCGCTGCCGCCGTATTTTACCACGATAATCTTCCGGTTAAACCGCTGAATATAGGGCAGAGCCTCAATAAGCACCTCCGCCTTTTCCATATATTTTTCCATGTCTCTGCTTATGCTCATGCTTCTATGTCTCCTTATTTTCCACCATCCCTGTACCGTCTCTTTCTATATGCCTCTTTTAAATAAGGCTCTCTTTCAAGGAACGGCATCCCCTCTTATGCTTAGGAACGATAATCTCCGTTGATTTTCACATAGTCGTAGGTGAGATCGCAGCCCCAGGCTGTGGCCGTGGCCTCCCCCTCCTTGATATCTGCCACTACGGTGATCTCCGGCTCTGACAGGATCTGGGTGGCAAGCTTTTCGCTGTACCCGGTGGACACGCCATTCTCAATGATTTTTAAGCTTCCCGCCTTGCTCTCAAAGTAGAGATCCACCTGCTCCGGATCAAAGGAAGCGCCGGAGTAGCCCATGGCGCACAGGATCCGGCCCCAGTTGGCGTCATGGCCGTACATGGCCGCCTTTACCAGGCTGGAGCACACCACGGACTTGGCCAGGGTAACAGCCTGCTCCTTAGTCGCGCAGCCCTTCATAGTCACCTCCAGAAGCGCCGTGGCTCCCTCCCCGTCCCCGGCCATTTTCTTTGCCAGCCAGGTATTTACGTAGTTCAGGGCAGCCGTAAAGGCCCGGTAATCCGCATTCTCCTCTTCGATTTGGGGATTCCCCCCCATGCCGTTGGCCAGCACCAGCAGGGTATCGTTGGTGGAGGTGTCTCCGTCCACGGAAATCATATTAAAGGTGTCCTTTACGTCCTCCCGGACTGCCTTTTTTAAAAGCTCCTTGGAAATATTCACATCCGTGGTCACAAAGCCCAGCATGGTGCACATATTGGGATGGATCATGCCGGAGCCCTTGCACATGCCTCCCATGTGAACCTTGTGGCCTCCCACCTCAAATTCCACCGCAATCTCCTTGTGCACCGTATCCGTGGTCATAATGGCCTTGGCCGCTGCAGTCCCGTGCTCTGCATCTCTTCCTTTGCTCTCCTTCAAAAGATGCACCCCGGCCCGCAGCCGATCCATGGGCAGCTGCATGCCGATAACCCCGGTAGAGGCCACCAGCACCGCTGAGGAGGGAATCCCCAGCGCCAAAGCCGCCTCTTCGGCCGTCTCCCGGCAGCAGTCCATGCCCTCCTGTCCCGTACAGGCATTGGCAATGCCTGCATTGATCACCACCGCCTGGGCAAAGGGGGATTCCTCCACCACCTGTCTGTCCCACTTTACGGGTGCCGCCTTTACCACATTGCTGGTAAAGGTTCCCGCCGCCTTACAGGGCGCCTCACTGTAAATCAGGGCCATATCGTCCCGGCCCGCATATTTGATTCCTGCCGCCGCCGCCCCGGCCCAAAAGCCCCTGGCCGCCGTCACGCCGCCTGTGATTTCTCTCATCCTTTCAACCCTCCTGGTATTTTTCCCGGACCCTCCTGGGCCGGCTACTGTATGACGTATGCTTATAGCATGGTATCATATCCGATCTGTCGGTAAAACAGATTCTCAATCTCCCCAAAGCTCCGAAGCCCAAGCCCCAAAATCCACATCATCTTGGTGAGCACTGCCTCCAGGGTCATATCCCGGGCCTCCAAAAGCCGGAACCGCTCCTTTATCCGCTGTCCCACCTCATAGACCCCCACATTGCTCCCCTCATAGGTAACCTGGGTAGCCATGACCAGAATCTTTTCCTCCGGCCCATACCGGGACAGGATCCGAAACAAATCCTCCGCCATGCTGTCTGGAATTCCTCCCACCCCAAAGCTTTCCATGATCACGCAGTCATAGGCCTGAAACACTGCCTCCAAAAGCTCCGTGCGGATGCCCGGAGTCAGCTTCAAAAGAAACACTCTCTCGCTCATGTGCTCATAAAACACAGGTCCCCCCTCACAGAGAGGCGCCGGAATATACCGAAGAATCCTCCCGTCCTGGACCACAGCCAAGGGCGGGTAATTGATGCTGGAAAAGGCGTCATAGCTAAAGCTCTTGATTTTCTTTGCCCGGGTACCTGCAATCACCTGGCCGTTAAAGAGAATTTGTACTCCTGCGGAGGGTTCATCCAGGGCGTAAAGCACCGCGTCCCGCAGGTTGCTCTTGGCATCGGTAATTTCCATATGAATGGGCTTTTGGGCCCCGGTGAGCACAATGGGCTTTCCCGAATTCTGTATCAGGTAGCATAAGGCACTGGCCGTATAAGCCATGGTATCCGTGCCATGGGTGATCACAAAGCCGTCGTAGTCCTCATAGGCCCGGCGAATCTCCCTGGCCAGCAAAAGCCACTCCGCCATGGTCATGTTGGTGCTGTCCAGGCTGCACACCTCCCGGGTGTCAATGGAGCAGGGAGGCAGCACATCTTGCAGGGTTTTTAAAAGCTCCTCCGCCCCCAGTCCCGGGGCCAGTCCCCGCTCCGTCTGGGTGGAGGCGATGGTCCCTCCTGTGGTCAAAAGCAATATCCGTTTCCCCATGGTTTCTTTGGTCCTTCCATCTTTTCCTACTCGTTAAAGGCCGTAATATTGGCCTCATTCAGGGTAAAATCATAGTAATTCAGATCCAGCCGCCTGGTCCAGCCAATCCGGTTCCAAAAGGCGTTTCCAACATCATTCTTGGTAAAGGCAATCAGAGACACCTTGCTAATCTCTTCCCTTTTCAAAGCGTTCATGCAGAATACCACCATACGCTTTCCGATTCCCTGCATCCGGTAATCCGCATGGACGCATACATGGTACAGGCATCCCCGCCGGCCGTCGTGCCCGCAGAGAATGCTGCCCACAATACGCCCGTTCTCCTCCGCCACCACGCTGGTGTCCGGATTGCGCCTTAAAAACCGCTCCACTCCCACCCGGGAGTCGTCAATGCTTCGGATGGCAAATCCCCGGATGGTCATCCAAAGGGCGTACACCCCGTCATAATCCTCTGCTGTCATGGTTCGTATGTTTATCATGGCAAGTCCCTCTATTCAAACATATGTTTGTTTTTTGTAATATCTTTCTATTTCTTTGGGTCTGTTCCTGCTCCCTGTTTTCCGCCTTGGATTTTACGGAAACACGGGCACCAGACGTAAACCCATATCCTCCGGAAGCCCAAACATCAGGTTCATATTCTGCACCGCCTGTCCAGCCGCTCCCTTTACCAGGTTGTCCATGGCTCCCATCATAATCACCCGGTTGGTGCGGGGATCCAGCTGGAAATTCACATCCACATAGTTGCTGCCCTCCACCCATTTGGTCTGGGGACAGACCCCGGGCTCCAAAAGCCGGACAAAGCGTTCCTTCCTATAATACTGATCATAAATATCCCGGATTTTCTCCGAACTTATGTTCTTCTTCAGAGAGGCGTAGGCTGTCACCAAAATGCCCCGGTTCATAGGCGCCAGATGGGGGGTAAAATTCAGGAGCACCGGGCTCCCCGCCGCATAGGACAGCTGCTCCTCGATTTCCGGGGTGTGCCGGTGGGTGGCCACCCCGTAGGCCTTCATATTTTCATTGACCTCGCAGTAGAGATTGTCCACCTTGGCTCCCCGCCCCGCTCCGGAGGTACCGGACTTGGCATCGATAATCAGGGTGGATGCGTCAATAACCCCCTCCTTTACCAGGGGATACACAGAGAGGGTACTGCAGGTGGGATAGCAGCCCGGGTTGGCCAGAATCCGGGCATTTTTAATCGCCTCCCGGTTGATCTCACAGAGCCCGTACACGGCCTCCGGCAAATACTGGGGGCAGGGATGGGTGATACCATACCATTTTTCGTAGACCGCCACATCCTTGATGCGAAAATCCGCGCTTAAATCAATGATCTTAACCCGGGAAAGAATCTCCTCCCCCACCAGGGACGCGCACAGCCCCTGGGGAGTGGCGGTAAAAATCACATCCGCCTCCCGAGACAAAGCTTCCATATTGTCATCCCGGCACACATCCTCCACCAGCCGGAACATATTTCCGTATACAGCCGCATATTTCTTGTCAATGTAGCTCCTGGAGCCATACCATACAATCTCCGCCTCCGGATGTCCCAGAAGCAAACGCACCAGCTCCGCTCCGGCATACCCGGTGGATCCGATAATCCCTGCCTTTATCATATCTATATTCTCCTCCCTTTTCTTGACGAAATGATCTCCAGACGCTATCCTATCATGTTCCCTCCCTGTACGCAAGATCCTTTTGTGTTTATTTTTATGCATTTTTATTGCATAAAATGCATATTTAGGAAGTCTGCCTCTGTCCAAAGACCCTTCGTCTTTTTATTCTCTCCCATTTATTTTTCTCATTGTACCCCTATTTCCCCCTTTTTTCAAGAACTTTCTTCCGCATTAGCATTTTGCATAAATAGCCGCCGAAATTCCGGAAATCTATGTATATTTTTTCACTTGCATATTTATTACATCTGTTGTATATTAATTACTGTTCCAACAGAAAAAGAAAGCTCTTCTGTTGCCAAGGACACTTTTGTGAAGAAAAATTTAGGAGGACAATAGAGATGAAAGAAAAGGTTGTATTGGCATATTCCGGAGGCCTGGATACCACGGCCATTATCCCCTGGTTAAAGGAGCATTTTGACTATGAGGTGATCTGCTGCTGCATCGACTGCGGACAGGGCAGTGAGCTGGACGGCCTGGAGGAACGGGCCAAGCTCTCCGGCGCTTCCAAATTATATATTGAAAACATTGTGGACGAATTCTGCGAGGAATACATTCTGCCCTGCGTCCAGGCCGGCGCCGTGTATGAGCACAAATATCTTCTGGGCACCTCCATGGCCCGCCCGGTTATCGCCAAGCGTCTGGTGGAGGTGGCCCGCAAGGAGGGCGCTACTGCCATCTGCCACGGCGCCACCGGCAAGGGCAACGACCAGATCCGCTTTGAGCTGGGCATCAAGGCTCTGGCCCCGGATCTGAAAATCATTGCTCCCTGGCGGATGACCGATGTATGGACCATGCAGTCCCGGGAGGATGAGATCGCGTATTGTAAGCAGCACGGCATTCACCTGCCCTTTGACCACAGCCAGAGCTACAGCCGGGACCGGAACCTGTGGCATATCAGCCATGAGGGCCTGGAGCTGGAGGATCCGTCCAGCGAGCCCAACTACAACCATATGCTGGTGCTTGGGGTGACCCCGGAGCAGGCGCCGGACGAGGCGGAGTATGTGACCATGACCTTTGAGAAGGGTGTTCCCACCTCCTTAAACGGCAAGGCTATGAAGGTTTCCCAAATTATCACAGAGCTCAATGCCCTGGGCGGCAAGCACGGCATCGGCATTGTGGACATTGTGGAAAACCGGGTGGTGGGCATGAAGTCCCGGGGCGTGTATGAGACGCCGGGAGGAACCATTCTCATGGAGGCCCACCAGCAGCTGGAGGAGCTGGTTTTGGATCGGGCCACCATGGAAGTGAAAAAGGATATGGGCAACAAGATGGCCCAAATTGTGTACGAGGGAAAATGGTTCACACCCCTTCGGGAGGCTGTCCAGGCCTTTGTGACCAGCACTCAGGAGTACGTCACCGGCCAGGTGAAATTCAAGCTCTACAAGGGCAATATTATCAAGGCCGGAACCACCTCCCCCTACAGCCTGTACAGCGAGTCCCTGGCCTCCTTTACCACAGGCGATCTCTATGACCACCACGATGCCAGCGGCTTTATCACCCTCTTTGGCCTTCCCTTAAAGGTCCGGGCGATGAAGCTGGCAGAAGCCCAGGCAAACAATGATAAATAAAGATAATTCCACACAGAAAAGGAGAGGCAAACCGCCTCTCCTGCTTTTTTCTCTCTTTATGCAAACCAATCCAGAAGCCCAAGCTTCCACAACCAGTACTGAAAATCCTCCGGCCCCAGCCGGCTCCACTGCTGCACCAGCTCCGGTGTGGTCTCGTAGAAATCCAACACCTGCGTGTCTATGCAAAAATCATTTTCCTCCAATACCTGGAGATATTTCTCTAAAACCACTGCCGTCCGGCTGTCTCCGTTGGCGCTGACAAAATCTCTGTAGTAGTCGGCCATCCGCTGGTCCAGATACCGGCCGTCCTCCTTGGCATAGCTGTTCACGGTTCCCAGCTCTCTATCATAGCCGCCGGTAATGGCCTCTGTCAGCTGCTCCTCGTAAAGGGCCTGCACCCGAGCCTGCTCCTGGACGGAAAGCTTCTCCTCCATGCGCTTTTCCAGCTCCAGCACCTGCTTAAGCTTGGCCGTAAGAGGCTGCCGCAAGGATGGCTCCTCCTGCCCATAATATTCCCTGACCGGTACGGCTTCCTCTCTAAGAATCTGTACCTCCAAAAGCTTAGGGCCTTCCTCTGCCTTCCCCGCTGCCTGCCCGTCTACATACACCCCGCTCAGCAGCGTCACAGCCGCCAGACCGGCAAAAATTCCTGTCAGTAATTGCTCGTATCTCCTCATATCCTCACCCATTTCCGTTGACTAAAAGCTTGTGTCATATATATAGACGAAAATGAGAGGCAAAAAGATTCATATTTTTCAGAAAAACTTAAAAATTTTTTCTCTTTTTCTTTATTCTACCTCGTCCAGGCCATTGAGATAGGCATCCATGGCCGAGGTGTCCACCTGAATGGGGGTGGTATCCGGCTTGTTGGCCATATCGTGTACGGAATACCCGATCCAGCACACCAGGGCCAGGGCAATGACACAGCCGGCCGCCTTCAACAGCGTCTGGTTGCGCTTTTCCTTTGCCAGGTTCTCCTTCCGTTTTGCCTTCTCCTCTTTATAGCGGTTTACCTTTTCCTGACTCATCTTCCAAAACCTCTTTCATGAATTTTTACATTTGTAACTGCCAATGTCCTTTCAGTATACCATAAATTTGTGAAAAATCCATAATTATTTTTAAACGACTACAATAATTCCCCCATTGCTGGCATACAGACTGCTAATACCGTTGGTATCCAGCACCAGCACCTCCTTCACGGGAATCACCTTCAGGATCTCCTCTTTCACCATCAGGGCCCGCTCCCTGCAGTTGCAATGAGAAATAGCCAGGATTTTCTCCTTGGGGCTTTTGATCTCCTTGGAAATAATCTCCACCATGCGTTTCAAAGCCCGATTCATGCCCCGGGCCTGATCCAGCTGCTGGATGGTGCCTATGGGGGTGGCTCCCATCACCGGCTTAATATTCAGGGCATTGGCCACAAAGGCCTTGAGATTGCTGAGACGCCCGTTTTTTCGCAGAGCCTCCAGGCTCTCCAGCACAAAATAGGTGTTCTGCTTCTGAATATAAGCCTCCACCTCCTCCACCGTCTCCTCAAAGCTCTTTCCCGCCTTCTCGCATTCCTCCGCCTTCATGCCAATCAGAGTCTCTCCAATGGAGGCAGAGCGGGAATTAAACACATGAATCTTTTTATCCCTGTGCTTTTCCATGTAGAGCTTTCTGGCCAGCTCCGCGCTGTTGTAGGAGCCGGAGAGCTCCGCAGACAGGGTTACCACATAGATATGCTCCGCCTCCCCCGCAAAGGCCTCCATATAGCGCTCCGGGGAGGGGCAGGAGGATTTGGGACAGTTGGGACTATTCTCCACTCTCCTTAAGAAATCCGCCTGATCAAAGGTCTCGTCATCTATAATCTGATATCCGTCCACATCAATGGAAAGGGGAACATTTTCATAAAGCCCGCTCTCCTTACATTCTTCCGTCAATTCCCCACAGCTATCCACAATAATCTTATATTTCATAACAGCCTCCATTTTCGCAACCACATAATGTAGTTTTTAATACTAGATATTATGGTACCACAGATTATTGCAGTTTTCAAGTCTTTACCCTGTTTTTCTCAGATGAATCACCACATATTCACAGGTTTCCTGGGTGCGCACGGGAAATCCCCATCCGGCCACTCCGGAGGATACGATGATCCTTAAGGCGCCCTCCTCATATTCCCCGTAATTCAGCTGTCCCATAAGGCTCATAAGACAGCCGGCGGGAAATACCTGCCCGGCGTGGGTATGACCGGATATCTGCAGATCCACTCCCTGGGCGGCATTCTCCCTGGCCTCCAGGGGCTGATGATCCGCCACAATGAGAAACCGCTCTCTGTCCGCGCCCTCCAGAAGCTTGTCCACAGGAGCGCGGCCCCAGGGCGCGCCATGGTCCTCCCGGCCGGCCAAAAGGAGATCCGGGCCTAAGGAGACCCAGGCATCCTGCAAAATCCGGATTCCCCCGGCCTCGATGGCCCGGGCCAATTCCTCCTGGGTATAGGCCCGGCTGCCCCGGTACAGCTGCCGGTCATGGTTTCCGTAGACATAGTATATCCCATACCGGCTCTCCAGGGACCCCAGCACCTGAAAGGCCTCCTCCATGGACGCCCGGGAGGTATTCTCCTCCACAATGTCCCCGCCCAGCACCACCAGATCCGGCCGGAGCTCATTGATCTCTGCAAGCTTGCTTTTCAATACCTGAGGGTCCTGGATGGTGTTATAGTGGGTGTCTGTGATCAGCACCAGCTCATAATCCTCCTTAAGCTTGTCCGACACCACCGTGTACTCGGTCCTGGCTATATGGCTCATATTATATACACCAAAAACCAGGATCAGGCCTGTGAGCAGAGGAGCAATCAGACCGCTTCGGTAAATCCTCCTTAGCCTCCGGTACCATCCCCTCTCCCGAAAGCGTTTCCCCCCAAGACGCACACCCAGAGCCACCACCTCTGTCAAGAGAAAGAGGCCCAGGAGATGAAGGGCTATCAGAGCAGACAGATTCCACAGCCAGAACAAAAAGAAGAGGAGGAACACGATTCCCACCCGCAAAAGCCGAAGGCTTCCTCTTTTTACCGGAACCCCATAGAGGGCAAGCCACCGCCCCATAAGCCAGTAGAAGCCAACCGCCAAGAGCAGCAGCATTCCCCCTAAGATAAACAAAAAATACATTTCTATTTCTCCTATTTTTCGTCGCTGCGCGACGGCACTGAAGGGGAAAGGCACTTTGTGACTTTCCCGTCCGGACTACAGGCTATAATAGGCTGTCAAAAGCCTGGTAAGACTTTCCTGATCCGCTGCCCCCATAAGCTCCCGGGCCGAGTGCATGGCCAGCAGAGGCACTCCCACATCTACCGTTCGTACCGGCAGCATGGCAGAGGCAATGGGCCCCAGGGTGCTCCCCCCGGTTACGTCGGAGCGGTTGGTCACCTTCTGGAAGGGAATCTCCTCCCTCTGGCAAATCTGCTGGATAATGGCAATGGCCTGGCTGTCCGTGGCATAGGCCTGCCCGCTGTTTTCCTTAATAAGAAGCCCTTTTCCCAGAATCCCCTTGGCGGTAATATCGCTCTTCTCTGCCTTATTGGGATGTATGGCATGCCCCACATCCACAGACAGCAGCAGGCTGTCCGCCAGGGCTCCCAAAAACTGCTGCCGATCCCGGCCAAAGGACAGAAGAATTTTCTCCAGCACCAGGGAGAGAAGCGCCGATCCGGCCCCCTGCTTGGTCTTACTTCCCACCTCCTCGTGGTCAAAGAGGGCAGCCACATTGATTCCCCGCTCCCGCTCTCCCCCCAGGAGCCCGCTTATTACCGCCTGCACCCCCGTGAGATCATCCAGCCGTGGGGCGGAGAAAAATTCCTCCCCAAGTCCCAGCAGCTCCCCCGGATCCCCATTGTAAAGGCACAGCTCGAAATCCAGGATCTCCTCCGGCTCCACCTGAAGCTCCCGGGCCAAATAGGCAAGGAAAAACGCTTCCTTCTCCTTTTCCTCTCCCGGGGCGTCCCCCTCCCCCAAAAGGCCTGCCAGGGGCAACAGATCCTTTTGCCGGTTAAGCTCCATCCCCTTATTGATCTCCTTTTCCAGATGAATGGCCACATTGGGCACGGTAAACAAGGGCCTCTTAAAATCAACCAAACGTATGTTTGGTTTAAAAACATCCTCACTTCTAAGAGCCACCCGCCCGGCCACACTTAAGGGCCGATCCAGCCAGGTATTCAGAATCGCTCCCCCGTAAACCTCCACGTTCAGCTGCCCATACCCCTCCTTCTCCACCTCCGGACGGGTTTTGATGCGAAGCCCCGGAAAATCCGTATGCGCCGCCCCTATCCGCACCTGATCCTGAAATGTAAACCGCTTCCCAATGGTAAAGGCCAGGAGGCTGGACCCATGGTGCACCATAAAATACCGTCCTCCGTTATTGAGGCACCAGTCCCTGCAAAGCTCCAGCTCCTCAAACCCTGCCTCCCGAAGCTGCCCGGCCACAGCCTGCACCACATGAAAGGGAGACGTCCCCTCCCCGATAAGCCGTAGCAGCCTTTCCATTTCCCCACCCTGTCTTTTCATCACGCGTTCCCTTCCTTCTTTCTATCCATCCAACATCCTTTACATCTAAAATTTAAATCCCTATATTCCTATGTTTCCTGTTTATATTTTTCCATCACATCATTTTCTAATCCAACAATCTGTGTTATAATCTATGGTATACATTTGCTTCCCATGTTAAAATTACTATTTCTGCACCAACCAACACATTGCCGCAACTGCGTCCTGCTTGTCACTTTTGGAGAAAGGAGCCCACACATTGATAGCCCTGCAAATTACCGACACCAAGGATTTCACCACAAAGCTTTTCCTCCAGGAGGTTTTCGACCCCTTCTGGGTGGTAGAAGGCTCCCTGCGCACCCACTGCACCCTTCTGCTGGACGGTCATCTCAACAAGGACTTCTACTCCCAGGAGGAGCTGGAGGAACACGGGCTGCAGAACCAGCCCCTGGTATGCTGGCGCACTCTTCGCCCCCTGTGCTTTGACTTTATCAAAGGAAAGAAAACGCCCCTTGGCTTCAAGTTCAGCTTCCGTCTGTCTGATTCCAACACGGAAAAGCTGCTTGGGCAAAGCGGCGTGTCCCTGTCTCTGGCCGATGTGGCCGGCCTGTTTTTAAATATCCGCTACCAGGAGGGCAAAATCCTGGTCACCACCGGCACCTCTCTTCGCCTGTTTACCACGGATAAATCCCTGGACCATGCCTGGGATGCCATGGTCCAGCGGTTTTTTAAGCAAAAGGAGATGGCTTTCTACTTATTATAAACCAGCGCCATAATCACCAGATCCGCATCGCTGTTGTTCTCCAGAGAATGGCCCTGTCCCACCTCGATAAGGCATACGTCCCCGGGGCCCACCTCTGTGCGGCTCTTGTCGTTGTCCACAAATACTCCGTGGCCCTCCAGAATGTAGTAGGGCTCTGTATCGTTCTCATGTACATGGAAGCCGATGCTGCTGTGGGGGCGAATCACCACCTTTGCGTACAGACGACCATGTCCGTTCATCTCATCTGCGGAAAGAATGTCGTGGAATTCCACGGAGCCCGCTCCGCCTCTTGCCGCCTCTACCACCCGTGTCGTTGTCTTTCTTACCATTTCGTTTCTCCTGCCTTTCCCTTGATATTAGGGGAATTTCACCCCTTGCGGTTTCATTTTACTATATTCCCCTTTCCAAGACAATGGCTGTTTATAAAAATTTAAGAAAGTTTATAGAACTTTTGTTAGCACTCACATGGTTTGAGTGCTAATTTTCTATTGACTTTTCCGTCTGCCCGTATTAAAATGAAAAAACATAAGGATGCTTTTTATTTTAACAAATTATAAAAAAGGAGTGCATTGACCCATGAGCAACAGACGTGGAAGCCTTTCCATTAACAGCGAAAATATTTTTCCCATTATCAAAAAATGGCTCTATTCCGACCATGACATTTTTTTCCGGGAATTGATCTCCAATGGCTGCGACGCCATTACCAAGCTTAAAAAGCTGGAGATGATGGGAGAATACACCTATCCGGACAAGTTTAAAAATCAGGTAAAGGTGATTGTAAATCCGGATGAGAAAACTCTGAAATTTATGGATACAGGCCTTGGTATGACGGAGACTGAGGTGGAGGAGTACATTACCCAGATTGCCTTCTCCGGCGCCACGGATTTCCTGGAAAAATATAAGGACAAGGCCAATGAGGATCAGATCATCGGACATTTCGGTCTGGGCTTCTATTCCGCTTTTATGGTGGCCGACGAGGTGCATATTGACACCCTCTCCTATTTGCCTGACGCCAAGCCTGTACACTGGGAGTGCGACGGGGGCACGGAGTACGAGATTTCTGAGGGAACCCGCACAGAGGTGGGTACGGAGATTACTCTCTTCCTTAACGAGGACAGCCTGGAGTTTGCCAATGAGTACCGGGCCCGGGAAATCATCCAGAAATACTGCTCCTTTATGCCCACGGAGATTTTCCTGGAAAAGGCCAATGCAGAACAGGAGTTCGAGACCATTGACGCCGCTGACGTGACAGAGGACGATGTGGTGGTGGAGCGCATTCACGAGGAGGCCAAGACCGAGGAGGTGGAAAACGAGGACGGCACCAAGGAGACCAGGGAAATCTCCCCGGCCCGGGAGAAAGCCAAGATTCACAAGCGTCCCGTTTCCCTAAGCGATACCCATCCCCTGTGGACCAAGCATCCCAACGAGTGCACCAGGGAGGAATATCTGGCCTTTTACCGGAAGGTCTTTATGGATTACAAGGAGCCTCTGTTCTGGATCCACCTGAACATGGACTACCCCTTTAATCTAAAGGGAATTCTGTACTTCCCCAAGATCAACACCGAGTACGATTCCATTGAGGGCACCATCAAATTGTACAACAACCAGGTGTTTATCGCCGACAACATTAAGGAAGTGATTCCGGAATTCCTCATGCTCTTAAAGGGCGTGATCGACTGCCCGGATCTGCCCCTCAACGTGTCCCGGAGCGCCCTGCAAAACGACGGCTTTGTGCAGAAGATCTCTGACTACATTTCCAAGAAGGTGGCGGATAAGCTCTCCGGCATGTGCAAGACGGATCGGGAGAATTACGAGAAATACTGGGATGACATCAGTCCCTTTATCAAGTTCGGCTGCTTAAAGGATGAGAAATTCTGCGAGAAGATGACGGATTACATCCTGTTTAAGGATCTGGACAGCAAGTACCTCACCCTGAAGGATCTGGCCCCGGAGAAGGAGGAAGAGGCCCAGGAGCCGGAGGTGGATGTGGTGGAGAATCCCGACGAGGAGGGCGAGGCCCAGGAGAAGGAGCCGGAAAAGACCAATATCTTCTATGTCACTGACGAGGTGCAGCAGAGCCAGTATATCAACCTGTTCCGGGAAGAGGGCAAGAACGCCGTTATCCTGAAGCACAACATTGACTCTCCCTTTATCTCCCATCTGGAGTCCAAGCGGG
>CANPIM010000059.1 GCA_947574135.1 uncultured Lachnospiraceae bacterium | reverse complement strand
CCCGGAAGGAACTTTCCAGACGCGCAGCGGATGAAAGTTTCTTCCACACCGGGGGTGCTGGTCGAAGCGAAGCGGTACTCAAAATAGGAGAAACACATGGCTTCAAGTATGGAATTTGTAGAATTTGTAACAGGCCAGCTTTCTGGCGCAGGAACAATCACCCACAAAAAGATGTTCGGAGAATACGGCCTCTACTGTGACGGCCTGCTTTTTTCCGTGATTTGTGACAACCAGTTTTTTGTCAAGGCTACCCAGGCTGGAAAGGATCTGCTGGGAAGCTTTGAGGAGGCTGCGCCCTACAAGGGGTCCAAGCCCTATCTGCTCATAGAGGATCTGGAGGATAGGGAGCTTTTAACCAGGCTTGTGCAGGTCACCTTAAAGGAACTGCCCCCTCTAAGGGAAACCAAGCTGGATTATAAAAAGGAATACCGGGATCTCTACCAGCCGAAGAAAACGCCTATGCTCATTGAGGTGCCCCCAATGCAGTTCCTTATGGTGGATGGGGAGGGCGATCCCAACACCGGAGCGTCTTATCAGGAGGCCCTGGAAATTCTCTATGGGCTTTCCTATGGCATTAAAATGAGCAAGCTTGGAAAAGAGCCGCCAAAAGGGTATTTTGAATACGTGGTGCCGCCCCTGGAGGGCTTCTGGAGACTAAAGGATGGAAGGCCTATAGGGAGCTCCTCTTTGAACAAGGAAAATTTCTGCTGGACCTCTCTCATCCGCCAGCCGGAATTTGTAACCCCTTTGGTAGTGGAAAAAGCCGGGGAGGCATTAAAAAAGAAGCATCCCAAGCTTCCCATCCAACGGGCGCGCCTTTGCTCCTTTACGGAAGGATTGTGTGCACAGGTTCTGCATGTGGGCTCCTACGATGAGGAGCCGGAAACCATAAAGCGTCTGGAGCGCTTTATCCAAAAGCAGGGCTGCGCCCTGGATCTCAGCCAGGAACGCAGACACCATGAGATTTATTTAAGCGATCCCCGCCGGACGGCTCCGGAAAAGCTTAAAACCGTGATCCGCCTGCCTGTGGTGCGGGAATCAAAGGGCTAAATAAGGAAAGAATATCTACCCCTCCAGAGAGGCCAAAAGCTCCGCAAGCCTTTCCCGAAGCCTCTCATCCCTCTCATTTTCCAAGTCCTTGGATTGCAGCGCCTTTTCACAGAGCTCTCTGGCACGGCTTTTATCAGGCTCTACCCCCTGGCCCCTGGCATAGCAGCGGGCCAGATAATACATGCCCTCTGCGTCTCCCCGCTCCTCTGCCTGCTGGTAATAATCCAGCGCCTTCTTAAGGTCTATTTCCACCTCCATTCCATTCTCATAAAACCGGCCCAGGGCGCAGAAGGCGCTGGGGCTTCCAAGCTTCAGGGCCCGGCGGTAATAATCCAGAGCTTTTTCCAGATCCTTCTCCACTCCCTGGCCCAGCTCATGGCACTCCCCGATGTTGTACATGGCCGCCGCATCTCCCTCCCGGGAGGCCTGCTCATAGAGGGCAAGGGCACGGGCATAGTCCTGCTCCACCCCTTCTCCGTTTCGGTACAGCTCCCCCAGATTGTTCATGGCCCGGGAATCTCCCTTTTCCGCCGCCTTGGTGTACCAATACAGGGCCTTTTCAAAATTCAGGGCTTCTGTCCCCACCCCATGGGCACACCGCCAGCCCAAATTGAACATGGCAGAGGCGGAACCTGTGTCTGCGCTCTTCTGGTACCACAGGGAAGCCATTTCCTCATCCTTCTTTACCCCTTTGCCCTCCTCATAGCACCAGGCCAGATTGCACATGGCCGTGGTACAGCCTGCCTGGGCGCTTTTCTGGTACCATTCCACTGCCAGTTTCCAGTTTTGCTCTACCCCATAGCCATTCTCATAGAGCCAGCCAATGCAGCACATGGCATCCTCGTCTCCCTGCTCCGCTGCCTTTTGAAACCACTCCATGGCCTTCTCATAATTCTGCTTCACCCCCCGGCCATCCTTATAGCAATAGGCCAGATTATATTGGGCCCGTACAATCCCCCGCTCTGCGGATTTCTCATACCAGACCACAGCCTCCTCCAAATCCTGTTCTATTCCCCGGCCGTTGGCATAGCACCAGCCCAGATTGCACATAGCTGTGGGATTGCCTCTGTCTGCACTGCGCTGATACCAGGACACGGCCTCCTCCCAGCTCTGGGAAGCCCCCTTCCCATTTTCGTAAAGCCAGCCAATGGTACACATAGCCCGGGCAAAGTTCTGATCTGCCGCCCGCCGCAGCCATTTCATGGCCTCCTCATAATTTAGCTCCACACCCTTTCCATGGGCATAGCACCAGCCTAAATTGTTCTGGGCCCGGGCATTTTCCAGCTCCGCGGCCCTCTGATACCAGATCACAGCCTGCTCCAAATCCTCCCGGACGCCCTTGCCATACTCATAGCACCAGGCCAGACAGCACTGTGCCTCTCCGTCTCCCATCTGGGCAGCCTTCTGATAGTATTCCACGGCGCGCACCAAATCCTTTTCCACACCGTAGCCATACTCAAAGCACATGGCCATCTCTCTAAGTCCTCTGGGATACGCCTGCTCTGCGGCCGCCTGGTACCAGTTCACAGCCTGAGAAATGCTGAATTCTGTGCCAACCCCCTTTTCAAGACACCAGCCCAGATTGCACATGGCCCAGGGATTTCCCGCCAGAGCCTCCCTCCGGTAATAATTCGCCGTCTGTACCATATCCCGCTCCAGAAGCTCCAAAAGCTTCTCTTCCATTTTGCATCCCATTGCGCAAATTCCAATTCCTTTCTTTCAGCGTTTGCTGCTCTTTGCTCAAAGCTGTAAAAAGTATATCACAATATCCGCTGGGCCTGCAATCCTAAATAGGCTCCACTGTAAAATCTACCACCTGAGGGATTCCCTCTTCTGTCCAATCCAGGAGGAACACCGCATTTCCTACCAAATGGCTGGGGCCTCCCTCTCCATAAAGAGCCTCCCTGGCCTCCAGATATAGCCGTCCCTCACGGACAACTATGGAAAACATATAGTACCCACGGATATTTCCTCCTACCAAGGCTCCCTCCCGGGCATAGGGATCCACAAGCCCTCCCCCTTCTAAACGCAGATTTTCCCCTTCAAATTCTACCTGCTTATCTACAAAGGGACAGTAAGCCCGATAACGGTCTGCCCCGGCTCCTCCTGCTCCAAGACGCACCTCCACGGAAAGACCAGCCTCCCATTCCTCCCCCAAATCATCGGGAAAGGCCATGGGCTCCAGGTGTCCCTCCCCACATTTCAGGATCTCCTTAAACCAGGAGCCGGTTCCTCCCACTCCCCCGGTAAAGGAAAGGTATAAGAGCTCCTGTATTCCATCCTGATCCACATCCCCGGCCAGAAGATTCTCCAGCCCATAGAGATATTGTTCCGGTTCTATTCTCTGATAGGCCAGCTCCCCATTGAGATAAATCCCCAGCCATGCAGCTGGATAAGCCTTTGGGGTAATTGCCCCCGGACGCAGGTTCATAACCAGGGCCAAGTCCAGCTGTGTATTGCCATCCCAAAGCCCCACCTGCAAATCTCCGAACTCATAGCTTTCCTCCAGGGGAAATCCATCCTGTTGAAGCCGGGTATAAAATCTCCCGGCCTCCTCCTCCGAAAGCCCCCTCTCTTTGGCAAGCTGTAGCCATTCCTGAAATAGCTCGGTACCCGCTGTGCCAATCTCCTCCTGGGCCAGCCCATTTACCGCATAGATCTCATACGCCAGCTCGCCATTCTCTCCGGCCCTGGGCTGGAACCAGATCACATCTCCCAGATTCACCCCCTGCCAGTTGGAAAACAGCTCTTTCATATCTGTGTCCAAAACGCTTTGTACCACCTCTGGCAGAAAAATTCTGTCACAGGCCGCCAGAAACGTCTCCACACTGTCCAGACGGAAGGCCTCCTCCTGGAGATTGGTCAGCACTGTTTGGGACATCCGGGGATAGAGAGCCACCCAATCCTCCTGTTCCAGGCAGCGACGAATCTCCTCCCCAAAGGCCCGACGCTCCTGCATGGTACCCAACCAGCTCTCATTTCCGTCCGGCAGCTGCTCTGCCATGGAAGCTGCAAAGCTTTTTTCATGGGGCGCTGTCATATCTTTCTGATAGCAGCCCTCTCCCTCCTCCAAAAACAAAAGCCTCTCCTCCCGGACCTCATAGGTATAGTAAGAAAATCGCAGGCTTTCTTCCAGATCCTCCGCCTGGTTTATATGGAGCAGCCCGTTTTCCCGCAAAAGGTATTCATAGCTGCAGCCGGGACGGCTACTCTCCAGCTCTTCCAGGATTGCCTGTCCGTTTTCCAGGCTTTTTACCTCTTCCCGACTGATGGGGGAGGCCACATAGGGAAATAAAAATCCGTCCACACAATAAAATCCATAGGGCTTGCTTGTGTGGCCTTTATAGGCCTCAGTCTCCCTGTCATAGGAAGCGTCATAGGAGGATTGCAGGCAGACTATTTGGCCATTCTCCACATATTTTTCTCCCCGCTGGCTGGGAAGCTGCTCTGCGGAAAAACCCTCGCTCACTCCATATACTGCCGTCTCCAGGGAATCTCCCTCTGCATAGGTGACAAGCAAAAGCATTCCCTTCCCATAATCAAAAAATTCCTGCTCCCGGCGAAGGAGAACCTGCTCCTTCTTTAAAAAAGCCTCCCCGGTTTCCGAGACAAACCACAGCTCCCCCTCCACACAGTCCTCCAGGGACTGCCCGATTTGGACATAAGCTTCCTTCTGCCCATCCTTCTCATAATCTGCAATCAGGCACACCGTCTCCAGCCCGGCCGCCCTGTCATAGCCTCCGGCTGTGTATATTGCCTCCAGAAATTCCTCCTCCGACAGACTGGCTTTGGGATTGAAAAGAAGTCCCACCGCCAGGGCCAAAAGACCTGCCCCCAGAACCGCCAGAAGCCAAAAGGGCGCCTTCTTATAGGCGAGCACATGGCGGATCCTGGTTTTCACGCTGTCCTCCCCAAAGGACAGCAGGGCACAGACGCTTCCTTTCCCCGGACCTCTCCCTCCTGCGGCTGCGTCCAGCAATGTCTGAGAATAGGCCTTCTTGCTCTCCTCTCCCAGAAGGCTGATCACCCGCTCATCGCAGGAAATCTCCATATCCTGATTCAGCAGATGAAAGGCCAGCCACACCAGTGGATTAAACCAGTGCATACAGGTGATAAACAGGGCCAGGGGCTTCAGCAGATAATCCCGTCGGCACAAATGGACCTGCTCATGACAGAGGATATACTGCCGGGCCTCCGGCTTTAATCCGGCAGCCAAATAAATAGCCGGGTGAAAAATTCCCAGGACAAAGGACAAATGCTCCTGGGGAAGCTCATATACGGCCTCCGGCCCCGGCTTCGTGCAAACAGCCAGGGCGGCCACGCTTTTTTTCAGCCGCCAGTAGGAGCCTCCATGGTACAAAAGGAATCCCAAAAATCCGGCCAGCCAAAGCCCGGGAGCCATGGTTAAAGCCCATGAAGAGACTCCTCCTTCTCCTGTTTGTTCCTCCTCTCCCAAATAGCTCTGTCCGGCCAAGGGCTCTCCCCTCTTAGAGCCAAGGTCTCCTGTCTTTCCAGTTTCCCCAAAGCCTTCTGCTTTCCGGATTTCCTCTGCGCCGGAGCTCTTCTCTTCCCATGCCTTAACCAAAAAGCTGTCCCCCAGGCTTCCTCCCAGAGCCTGTCCCTCCGGACGGAAATCTCCCTGGCTCTTTAAAAATGCTCCTGGAGATTGCAAATCACCGGCCAGCCAAAGAGGTATTTCTTTTGGAATAAAGCTGTAGGAACTTTGGGGAAATACGGGACAGAGTAATCTAAGAAATACCAGGCTCCACAAAAGACAGGAAAACCGCCGGGGCAGCCTTCGCAGCAAAAGCCGCAGGGCCAGCACAAAGACAATCACATAGCTGCCGATGATGCTCATCCTGATCACCGTAAAGAATAGTGCCCTCATTCCTTTTCCCCCTTATACGCTTCAATCATCTGTTCAATCTCCTCCACCTGCTCCGCACTCAGGCGCTTGCGCTCCATAAAGGCTGCTATCATCCGGGGAAGAGATCCCCCGAAAGCCTTTTCCACAAACTGCTCCCCCTGTCCCTGGAAATAGGCCTCCCGATGAATCCTGGAGGTCACCACCGCCTCCTGATTCTGAAAAATCCCCTGGTCACACAGCTTTTTTAAAAAGGTATAGGTGGTGGATTTCTTCCACCCAAACACCTCCCGGCACAGTCTCACCAGCTCCCCGGAGCCCACTGGCTCCCTCTCCCATATAAATTCTGCAAAGCGCTGTTCCGCCTCTGTCATTTGATACATCCCATTCCCCTCTCTTTCCTCTTCCATAAGCACTATTTCATTATCCTTTCCCCTGAAAGCAAAGAAGGTCGGTATATTATAGACCTCCTTCTATCTCTAGTCTATAATATACCGACCTGACTGTCAACCCTCTATTCCATTTTCCTGCATTTCCAAAGAAGTTACCCTCCGTGTACAAGGGCAACGTTTGCCCAGCTCTGAAATGCATCTTTGCTGTTTTAACTCTGCTTCCTGCTTATCTGGCAGATGAATGCTCAGAAGGCAATGCCAGCCCGGCCAGCTGCTCCAGTACATTTCCTCCGCCGTTTAAGGAAATGGAGCCAACCTTGTCGCAGATGCGCTCCAGGTACTCCAGCTCCTTTAGGCGGTACAAAATCTGGTTCTCCTCCATAAGCTTCGCCGTGTTTAGGAGGCTTCTGGTGGAGGCCACCTCCTCCCGGCGCATAATCACATTGGCCTGGGCCTTCTTCTCTGCCACCAGCACTGTATTCATAATATCCCGAATCTCCCCGGGGAGGATCACATCCTTGATCCCCAGGCTCTGGACCTGTATACAGTACTCCTCCTGAAGCTCCTGCATGCGATGATAGAGAAAGCGGCCAATCTCCTCCTTCTGGGACAGCAGCTCATCCAGGCGATACCTGCCCACATATTCCCGAACCAGAAGCTGAATCTGGGCATACAAAAGATTGCTCACACCCTCCATGCGCTGAACCAGCCGGATGGGATCGGTGATCCGATAGCTGCAAAGAATATTCAGGCGAATGCCCACCTTATCTGCCGTCAAAATCTCCTGGCCGGAAATCTCCAGCTGCTGCAGCCTTAGGTTAAATATCTTGCAGCTCACCTCATGGGCGTAAATCCAGTAAAAATAGGTACCGCTTTTCAGCTCCCTGGTAAACTGGTTATCCACATACAACAGGCCCAGCTCTCCCTCCCCCACCACTATCCGCTTGTACATCCGGGTGGGAATGAGATGCCGATACATCCGGGGAACCTGCTCCTCTGTCATCTCCGTCCCTGTCACATCAATGAGACGAATCTCGTGCTTCTCAAATACATTCCAGAACAAGGCCTCCCCGTCCATCAGCACCTGCTTGTAGACGCCGTTGACCAGATGAAGGCCGATGCAGCTGTCAGGAATCTGCACCCGTACCACCCGCTTTGCAAACTCCGGCTGCTTCATTAATATTTCCACGGGAAGCTTGTGGGTATCCACCTGCCCTGTCATGGACACCACCTTGCACTCATATCCCAGCCAGGCGGCCACCTGATGTTTTCCCGCAAACAAAAACTTCTCCAAAATGCCGTTTTTCAGCAGATATCCGCACTCCTGCTCCTTAATAATAATTCTCATATCCAAACACCCCTCTTTTCCTGAAATCTTTATTTGTAGGATGATATTACCTTTTTTCGAAGTGTGCCTGGCCTTTTCCACCAGAAAAACGGGGAGGAATCCTTGAGAAAAGGGCTTCCGAAGGAGGACCCATAAGCCTGCGGCCCTGGGCTGTCCTTCGGGGCATCTTCCCGGTATCCGGATCCATACTGCCTTTTTGTGGCTGCCGACTCTCCTCCCAAAAGGAGGCGCCGGCCGGAAAAGACCCTTCACAGCTTCTTTTTTGTCGGGACTGTAATGAAAATACAGTTGTCATGATTGCTATACCACTTAGCTACCTGTTCCTTACAGGAGAGGATTCGAACCTCTGTACATCATCCTTTTTGCCTGCCCCCGGTATACCCTCCATCTAACAGACGGGGCACCGCCCAGGCCCGGCGCCTGTATATGCGCCGAAAGCCGGTAGCCTTGGAGACAGACCCTCTATTATCACCGGCGTCCAACCGGAAGATAATCCTAACCCTTTACCACACCCACGGTTTTTAATCGCCGGACAGGCGTTACCAGATCCTGTTGATTTTCCATGACCTTGTCAATATCCTTGTAGGCGAAGCGGCTCTCCTCTGCCACATCCTGCTTGTTCTTTTTCCCCAGGATCACACCCTGCCCCCTTAAATCCACCATAACCTGTTCGCAGGTGAAGGCGTTCATGGCGCCCTTGCGGGAATAGGCCCGGCCCGCTCCGTGGGAGGAGGAGCAGAAGCTCTCCGGATTTCCCTTTCCCCGGACCACATAGCTGTAGGAGCCCATGGCTCCGGGGATCACGGTCAGCTCTCCCTCCTTGGCCCTAACGGCACCCTTGCGGTGCACCCATACGTCCTCCCCATAATGATGCTCCAGGGCCGCATAGTTGTGGTGACAATTAATCTCCTCCCCATATTCCAGGGTCAGATCCGTATACTTCCCAATCCATTTTTCCAAAACCGCCTTCACGGCCAGCATCATTTTCTCCCGGTTCTCCCGGGCAAAGTCCATGGACAGCTGCATCCAGTCCAGATATTGCCGGCCCTCTCTGGTGTCCACCGGCAAAAAAGCCAGCCGGTATGCATCCGGCACCTGGCTGTACCAGCGGGTATTCAGCTCCCGGGCCTTCTGATGAAAATAATCACACACGGATTTTCCAAAATGACGGCTGCCGGAATGCAGCATCACCGACAGATACCCCTCCTCATCTTCCTGAAGCTCGATAAAATGATTTCCCCCGCCCAGGGTTCCCACCTGGAAATAGCCGGCCTCCAGCTGTCCTAGAAGCTCCCCGTTTTCCTCATACCGGGAAAGCTCCTCCAGGGCCCGATCCATGGTATAGCAGGGCATGGGGGTCTTGTGATGGGCAAATCCCACGGGAATATTTCGCAGAATATCTCCCACCATTCCCTGCATCAGATTTCCGCTTCCGCTCATGGTGGTTTTCAAAACCTCTGTCGGAATATTAGTTCCCACATAAGCCATGCCGCAGCCAATGTCCACACCCACTGCATTGGGAATGATCACACCCTTGGCCGCCAGAACGCCTCCGATGGGCATTCCCATTCCCGCGTGGGTATCCGGCATCAGACAGACCCATTTATGCAAAAACGGAAGCTCCATCAAATGACCAGCCTGCTCTTTGCAGCTCTCCTCCAAATCCTTCTCCCCCTCCAGCCATACCTTTAAGGGATATCTTCCCGTCTCCTTCTGTAACACAAACATACCTTCACTTCCCTTCCCTTAATTCTGCCAAATCCTTTGGCTTTCTGTCTCTGTTACAGTCTTATCATACTCCCCGGGCCGGAGATGATCATGTAAAAAAAGTTGCGAACATTTCCTCTTCTATGATGGGAAGTCCCATGGCCGACAGCGCTTCTGCAACAAAGCGACATTTATGTCGTATTTCTTCCTGGTTCCCGGGAAATACGGGAGGCAGCAGCCAGAAATTCACAAGGGGCAAAAGCTCCGAGAGCTCCTTGGCATATTCCGTGCGGATGGAGCCGTCCCGCCGTCCCTCCTCAATAAGCTCTCGCCACAGAGGCGTCAGCACCCGCCTGTTAGCCGCAACCGCTTCGGCCAGAATCCGGGGATCCTGTAAAATAGAAACTGCCTGCCCATAGATATTTTCCCGCTCCTTGTCAGAGGCATTTAATGTCAGCACCTGTCGGATCTTTTCCAGTCCGTTGAGATCCTTGCGTTCCCGCACGGCCTCAAAGGGATTGTTTTCCAAAAACATTTGGTCTCCCAGGACGTGCATCAGCTCTTCCTTGCTCTCAAAAAAACGGTAAAACATTCCTTTTGCTCCCCCGGCCAGCTCCATAATGTCAGACACGGAGGTTTCCTCATAGCCCTTTGCCAAAAATAATGCCTTTGCGGCCTCCAGAATCTCCTTTATCCATTGCTCCGGGGGTTTTTTTACGGGTCTTGCCATATCGTCCGCTCTCCTCTCTGTGCTGATTGATGACTTTCAGTCAATAAATTAGGTACAAAAGGCGTCTGCCATTTAGACAAACGCCCGTTCCTTTGTCGCCTTTCACATATTTATACCAATTTCCTACTTTCACCCAATGTAATCCTGCGAATCTCCTCCACAGGCGCCTTGGGTACCCGGTCTGCGCTCACCAGCCCGTTGATCTCCTGCTCCACATCGCAGAATTGGGTATACACAAAACCCTGGACCAGCTCCGCATCTATCAGGGCAGACAAAAGCTCCTCGTAATGCCGTAGAAACTCCTCCCCGTTCTCAGCCTCCGCATATCCCCAGCCCCCTATTTCTCCCACCTGGAAGGAAATACCACCGAACTCCGAGACAATCACCGGCTGCCCCTGATCCCTATGGCCCTTTGCGTACAAGGTCCGGTTGGCGGGCATATCCTTAAGGAGACGCTCCCGGCTCTCGTAGCGCCTTCTTAAGCCTTCCCCCTCCATGGTATAGTCGTGAACCGTGAGAAGATCCGAGGTGGTATGGTTCCAGCCGTCGTTGGAAATCACCAGGCGGGTGGAATCCAGGGATTTGGTCAGGTGATACAGACTATCCGCATGGTGCTGCTCCCGGGCATTGTACATAATCCCGTCCACGCCCCAGGACTCGTTTAAGGGCACCCAGGCCACAATGCAGGGATGGTTATAGTCTCTCTCTATAATCTCCATCCACTCGGGAACCATTCTCCTCACATAGGCGGAGGAATACACATAGGCATTGGACATTTCCCCCCACACCAGAAAGCCAAGCTTATCCGCCCAGTAGAGATACCTGGGATCCTCCGCCTTCTGGTGCTTGCGCACGCCGTTAAAGCCCATCTCCTTACAGAGCATAATGTCTTTCACAAAGTTCTGATCCTCCGGGGCCGTCAAAAGGGAGTCCGGCCAGTACCCCTGGTCCAGCAAAAGCCTCTGGTAGCAGGGACGATTGTTTAAGAGGAACCGCCCATTTTCCACATGGACCTTTCGCATGGCAAAATAGGAGGTAAGGGTATCCGCCTCCTGCCCTTCCTTTTCCAAAACAATTTCCACATCAAAAAGATGAGGCGTCTCCGGCGTCCACTCATAGCTTCTGTGCTCCCACTGAAGATTCACATTCTGGTCCAGGAAAAAGCTTCGCACCGCCCTTCCTTCCCTTATCTGCACCACATCCTCTATCATGGGAATTCCCTCATAGGAAATCGCTATCTTTGCCCGTGCCTGGGTTCTCTGGGAGAGACGCAGCTCCACCTCCACCATCTTCCGATCTACATCCGGGGTGAAATACACCTGCTGCACATAACACTTGGGTAAAATTTCCAGCCATACACTCTGCCAAATTCCTGTGCTCCCTGTGTAAAAAATGCTCTCCGACTGTTCCTTCCAGAACTGCTTCCCCCGGGGGAGCTCCAGATTTCGGGACTCATCCCAGACCCGAAGGGTCAGCCGGTTCTCCCCATCCCGGGCCGCCCGGGTAATATCTAAGGAAAAGGATGCACTGCCCCCCTGATGCTCTCCCAGAAAAACTCCGTTGAGCCACACCTGCGCTCCATAATCCACTGCCCCAAAATGCAGGATGCAGCACTGATTGGACCTTAATTCCGGAAGAGAAAAGCTTCTCTCATACCAGACAACATCATGAAGCTCTCGTTTTCCAATGCCGGAGCGCTTGCAGGAATACACAAAGGGCACCAAAATCTTCTCTGGATAGACATGCCCCTCCTGCCAGCACTCCTCCTGCCCCCAATTCTCATCATCAAAGGCAAAATCCCAGGTTCCGTTGAGACACATCCACTGGTCCCGCTGAAGCTGAGGACGGGGATACTCTCCTCTGGGGCAGGCGTCCTGCTGCTCCATGCCGCTGTCTGCCTTACTTGTCTTATTCTCTGTTAACATATCCCATATCTCCTATAAAAATCGCTGCGCGATGGCTCTGAAGGGGAAAGTCCCTTTGGCGCACACTTTATGAGAGAAACTTTCATGCATAAATATACGCATGAAAGTTTCTCTCGTGCGCCTTCGCGACTTTCCAGATATTCTGATTCGTTTCGTATCGTTTAATACCCGGGGCTCTCCTGTGCTTTCGCAACTTTCCCCATATTCCTATGAAACGTTCTGCTGTACCTCTGCCTAGGATATCCTTAGTCCTCTACCGAAAAACGGTACATATGCCAGGAGGACTTGGGGATCACGGTCTCCATATAGCCTTCCCGGAGTAGGTCCGTCTCGCCCTGAACCGGCACCACGGCCTCAGGATTCGCGGCGCTGTTGAAGGCCTTGTAATCGTAGCCCTCCAGCTTTACGTGCTCCACACAGGCCTTTGGCAAAAAGGATCGGAGATCGCAGCGGACGCTTACATCCTCCTCCACACTGCGGTTCAGCACAAATACCGTGAGCATATTTTCCTGGGAATTTTTTACAGCCACTGCGTCCAGCGCCGTCACATCCGTATACTCCTGACAATCGTACTTTGGACAATCCATAATCACTCGGATGGCCTCTCCCCGTCCATAGACGGAGGTATAGTAATAGGGATAATAGATGGTCTGCATCCAGGCCTTTCCCCCCACCTCTGTCATTATAGGAGCAATCACATTGACCAGCTGGGCCAGACAGGCCATTTTCACCCGATCCGAGTTTTTCAGAAGGGAAATCAAAAGGCCTCCCACCAGAAGGGCATCCTCAAAATTGTAAATATCCTCCAGTCTTGGGGGCGCCTGGATCCAGTGCTCAATCTTTGTATCGCTCTCCTTGGTGTGGTACCATACATTCCACTCGTCAAAGGACAGGTACATCTCCTTTTTGGTGCGTTTTTTGGCCTTGATATAATCGCAGATGGCTGTCACGGACTTAATAAAGTCATCCATGAGCATTCCCCCGGCCAGGAAGGAGGCCGTGTCGTCCGCAATATTGCTCCAGTAATTGTGGAGGGACAGGTAATCCACCTGCTCGTAAGTCTCGTCAAGCACCGTGGCCTCCCAATCCGCAAAGGTGGGCATAGCCATTTTAGAGCTTCCACAGGCCACCAGCTCAATCGTGGGGTCCACCCACTTCATCATCTTAGCCGTCTCACAGGCCAGACGTCCATACTCTGTGGCCGTCTTGTGGCCCATCTGCCAGGGACCGTCCATCTCATTGCCCAGGCACCACACCTTGACCCCATAGGGCTCCTCCTTGCCGTGGGAACGGCGAAGATCGCTATAGTAGCTGCCCTTTGTATGATTGCAGTATTCCACCAGATTCCGGGCCGCGTCCGCTCCCCGGGTGCCCAGATTCACCGCCAGCATAAGCTGGGAATCCACCTGAGAAATCCACTGGGAAAACTCCTGGAGGCCCACTGCATTGGTCTCCGTGGTAAACCAGGCCAGATCAAGCCTGGCAGGCCGCTGATCCCTGGGCCCCACGCTGTCCTCCCAGCGAAAGCCCGAGACAAAATTTCCTCCGGGGTACCGGACAATGGGAACCTCAAGCTTTTTTACCAGCTCCACCACATCCTGGCGAAAACCCAGCTTATCCGCCGACGGATGGCCCGGCTCATAGATCCCGTTATATACAGCCCGCCCCAGATGCTCAATAAAGGACCCATAAATCCGCTCATCAATTTCTGAAATCTTGTTTAACTTATCAATGGAAAGCACTGCTTTTTTCAATTTACATCCTCTCTTTCCCGGAGATAATCTCCTTTTGTATGTCCTGTATTTATTCTTTCAAAAACAGTTTCTGTAATTTCAGTTTACCCCTTAATGCCCGTCATGGCAATCCCCTTAATGATCTGTTTCTGGAAAATCAAAAACACAAGAATGGCAGGCACGCTGGCCACCACGCTGGCTGTCATGGGCAGGGTAAACTCCGAGAGATTGGCCCCCTGGAACTGAGGAATGCCCACAGGCAGGGTCATCATCTTCTCCGAGGTGATGGAGAGGAAGGGCCAGAGGAAATTATTCCAGGAATTGGTAAAGGTAAAGATACCCACTGCCGCCATGGAGGACTTGGACATAGGCAGACACACGTGCACCCACCGCTGGAAGGCATTGGCTCCGTCCAGCACGGCCGCCTCAAACAAGTCCTTGGGGAGACTGTCATAAAACCGCTTCATAATCAACACCCCAATCGGCGCCGCCAGACTGGGACACATAAGGCCCACATAAGTGTTCAAAAGCTGCCGGTCTGCCATATTCTGATAGAGGGGAATGATAATGGACTCAATGGGAACCATCATACCTGCAGTAATCAGGAGAAAAATTCCCTTCTTCCACTTAAAATCCAGCTTGGAAATGGCGTAGGCCGCCATAGAGGTAAACAAAATCGTACCAAAGGTCACAATCACCGCCACAAACAGGCTGTTAAAGGTCCAACGGAAAATTGGCGCCTTCTCTGCAATGGTTCCGTAATTCTCCAGTGTAAAGACCCCGGTCACCACCTTTTCCAGGATACTCACCGGCGTGCCATAGGGTTTAAAGGACGATACAATCATCCACAGCACGGGAAACAGCCACAAAAGCGCCGTGGCATAGGCCACAACATAGAGCACCACTCTGCCTGGTTTGATTCTCTGCACAGCATCCACCTCCCTTACTCTTCTTTGCTGCCCAAAAGCTTATTCTGCAGCAGGGTTACCAGGAATACTACCACAAAGAAGGCAAAGGACAGGGCAGCCGCATAGCCCATTTTGCGGTTGGTAAAACCGGTTTCATAAATATAATGTACAATGGTCTTGGTATGGGTACCCGGGCCTCCTCCCGCCATCAAGTAGGTCTGTCCAAACAGCTTAAAGGATGCAATGGTCTGGAGCAGAATTACCAGGGTAATGGTATCCTTCAACATAGGAATGGTGATGCGAAAGAGAATTTGCCGGGAATTGGCCCCGTCAATGCGGGCCGCCTCATAAATCTCGTCGGGAATATCCTGGAGACCAGCCAGAAACAGCACCATATTAAAGCCCACCGTCCACCAAACCGTGGTGATCAAAATAGCCAGCCACACCAGCCATTTGGTATTGAGCCAATACATCTCTCCCACTCCAAGCTTGGCAGTCATCTGGGTCACCAGTCCTGTATAGGGCTGGAAAATAAAAATCCACAGTCCCGTCACCACAGACATGGACAGCACATAGGGAGAAAAGAGACATGCCCGGATAAAAATAGTTCCCTTTAGCTTAGAATTGATAAACATAGCAAAGATAAATCCAACCAAAACAATGGTAGGCGTGGAAATTACCACAAAAAACAACGTATTAAACATGGAATTCCAGAAATTCTTATCCTGGAACATGGCAATATAGTTGGAGAGCCTGGCAAAGCTCTGACTTCCCCCTAAGGTGGAATCGTATAAGCTTAAATGAATTCCCTTTAAAATGGGATACAATAAAAAGTTTACAAAAAAGTATAAAAATGGAAGAAGAAAGCACCAGGCCACCAGATTCTTCTTGATCGCCCTTTGCCTTTTTTCCTTTCCCATGGCCATCTGCATCTTGCTACCGCCTTCCTTATTTGCAGAAAAAGGACGCCGCAAAATATCATCTGCAAAAGATTTCTGCCGTTTCTATTCTGCTGCGCCCTCATTTCATTTCTTAGCAGCCTGGCTGCCCTATGATATGGTTTCTCTTATTTGTTATAGGAATCCAGAATCTCCTGGAACTCCTTCTGCATATTGGCTGCCGTGGTATCCACATCCTGCTCCCCGGCAATCATAGCTGCCAGCTCCCGATAAGACATCTCCGTCAAACCGGCCACGCCGCAGATCTGGGGATAGGTCTTGGCATACTTGGCAGACTCCGCATAGAGGCTCCGATAGGGAAGATTCTTAAAGGCATCAGACTCAATCACAGCCGTTTTGCTGGGAATATGGCCGGCCTGAGCCCACATCTCTGTGTGGTTGGTCATCCAGGTCATAAACTCCATGGCAGAAGCCCGCTCTGCATCCGTCTTATTCTTGTTTACAGGAAGCACCATGGTATGAGAATCCGCATACACAGAATCCTTATCCGTGAACTGTGGGAAGGGCATGGACACAAAATTCAGTCCATCGGTTCCCTCAAAGGTAGGCACGGCCCAGTCTCCGTTGATGGTAGCCACCGCAATGTTTCCGGTAAAGAGCTCGGCGCCGTTTTTCTGATTCTTGGGCCAGATCTCCTCGTCCACCATGCGCATAATCACGCTTAAAGCCTTCTTATTCTCCTCTGTGTCCAGCGTGGCCGTGGTTCCGTCTGCGTCACACACATCCCCGCCATACTGGGTCAGCAGGGTATACCATAAGTACATGGGGAGACCATTCATAGAGGTACCGGAAAGGGGCATGCGTCCTGCATCCAGCTGATCCCGGATTCCCTCAAAGAATTTGAAGAATTCTTCCTCTCCTCTGGGCACCTGTACGGTTCCGTCCGCCTCCAAAAGTCCCAGCTTCTCAAAATCATCCACATTGAAATGCATGAGAAGCAAATGGGTATCCAGAGGCATGCAGTAATGGGTTCCGTCCACCTGGGAGACCTGCTGCAGAGTCTCTGTAAACTCTGTCCAATCTACATTGGTGGTAGTGGCCAGCTCATCCAAGGGCTCCAGAAGTCCGTCTGTCACATATTCCTTAATCCGGGTCGCATGGCTGATAGCCAGTGTGGGAGCCGAATCCGAGGTAATGGCTGCCAGAAGCTTGGTGTAATATTCCTCAGACTTAAAAATCATAAACTCCACTTCCGTGGTCTCGCTCTGGGCATTGAACTCATCCACCATAGCTGTCATAATATCTCCGTCACCGCCGCTAAAGGGGGACCAGAAGGTAATCTTTGTCTTTCCCTCGGAAGCCGGAGCCTCACTTCCCTCAGAAGCCGTTTCTCCCTCCGAAGTCGCCGGCGTCTCAGCCGGTGTTTCCGCTGGTGTCTCTTTCTTTCCACAGGCGCCCATAGCCAATACCATGGAGGCCGCCAGTCCAAGAGCTGTCAATTTTTTCCATAATCCTTTTTTTCTCATAAGACCCTCCTATTTATGTAGATTCCACTTTTGGGACCTTTCCCGCAAAAAAGGAGCTGTGCCGCTCTGGACCTGCTCCTTTTCCCGTGCCCCTCTGCGTATTCTTACCTTACCACAGGGGTCCTATGCTGTAAATTTGACTTTCTTAAGAATAGTGTCAAAAATCAATGTAAATTCTGGAATGCTGGTATTCACTGGGACTGATCCCCGTATATTTCTTGAAAACCTTGCAAAAATACTTTACATCCCCATAGCCGCAGCTCTCCGCCACCTCGTATATCTTCCTTCCCTCCTCCTCCAGCATCCGCTTGGCCGCCTCAATGCGGCACTGGGTACAGTAGGCCGCATATTTCACACCCAGCTCCTTGATAAAAAGAGCGCTTAAATATTCCGGAGTAATATTGAGCCTGCGGGCAATGTGTTCCTGGGAAATATCTCCCCCATACTCAGCCTCAATGATTTTCAGCACCTTATTGATAATGGGATGCTTGCTCTGCTTAACATTTTCCTCATATCTGGCATACTGGTGGAGCAAGTTTCGAATCATCTGCCCATAGTGCTCCGTAAATAAGGTTCCCTGTACCCATTCCATGAGATTCAAATGACTGATATTTTCATAGAGCCCGTAGCTGGCCATGCGTATGGCGTATAAAATAGCCGCTGTCAGGCAGATGAGAGCCTCCCGCACATCCGTATAGGCGTAGTCTGTGGCATTGAGGTACTCCAAAAACCCGTCAAGCTCCTTCTCCGCCTGTGCAAACTCCCCCTTGTTAATGGCGTTTATTATGGCCCGCTCCAGCCCGGAGGGATAGGAAAATCTGGCGCAGGACAAAGCTTCCAGCCGCTCTTTGTAGATAACCAGGGGCTTTTTCAGGGTCAGATTCCAATTACTGTTATCCCGAATGCGGTTTTTCACCCATGCCAGACTGCCTCCCTCCGTAAACAGCTCTGCCGAGGAGACCAGATAGGCGTTCACCCTCTCATAGCAGGCCTGGGCGGCCTTATCCAACTGCCCATAGATCTGCTCTCCGGAAATATCCGGGTCTGTAATCTCTGCCAGAAGGTAGAACTCCTTGTGTTCCTCATTTACATAGATGACACAGGAAATTCCCGGCATAGCCTCCTGAAACATCTGGCCAATCGCCTCCATATCCTTTTGCACCATCCGCACCTCTGAGCGCACCAGCAAAAGAAGCTTCCGACTGCCCGGGGAAAAGCGGCTCCAGAACTCCTGTTCGTATTCCTGCCCCGCCTCGTTTAGCACCTTGCCCAAAAGCTCCTCCGTGGAAAAGGTGTGGATGCGAATGCTGGAGGCCTCCTCCAAAAGCAGATCTCCCACCTTTTTTAACGCCTTCTCCAGATCCTCTGCCGTTATGGGCTTTAAAAGATAATCCACGCTTCCAAGCACCAGAGCCTTCCTGGCATACTGAAAATCCGCGTAGCCGCTTAAAATCAAATATTTACAGGTAAGCCCCTCCTCCTGAAGCTTCTGAATCATTTCCAGCCCTGTGATTCCCTTCATGCGAATATCCGACAGAATCACATCCGGGTGGAGCTCCCGGGCCAGCCGTAAGCCCTCCTCCCCGCTCTTGGCCGTCCCCGCCACCTCATATTCCTCCGGCAAAGCCCCTATGAGGCGGCAGATTCCCTGAAGAGTTTTGATCTCATCCTCCACAACTAAAATTTTCATAGCAGCTCTATTCCTTTCCCTCCTCCTTCGAAATATCCCACTGCTTGGGAATCACCGTGCGGATAACCGTTCCCTTTCCCTGCTCGCTCTCCACCTGCAGCTGGTATTCCTCCCCGTAATACATATCCAGCCGGGCCAGCACATTCTCCACGCCGATGGCATCCCGGCCCTTTTCCCGGTGCACAAAGACCGCCTCAATCTGCTCCTTTGTCATCCCGCAGCCGTTATCTGACACAATAAACGCCAGGTGTCCGGCATCGTAATCCCGGATCTGAATTTTCAAAAGCCCTCCGTGGGACAGCTCCGCGCATCCATGGAGAATGGCGTTTTCAATAAAGGGCTGAAATATCATTTTGTAAATCTGACATTCCAGCAGAGAATCCTGACACTCCAGCACATATTCAAAGCTGTCCACAAAACGGATTTTCTGCAAATAAAGGTATTTTTCCAGATATCCAAGCTCCTCCTGCAAGGTCACAATGGTATTGCTCTTCTGGATCTGATACCGGAGAATCTGGGCAAAATAGCTGAGCATCTGGCTGATCTCCGGCTGATCATTTTCCACTGCCAGCCAGTGGATGGAGTCCAGGGTATTATAGATAAAATGAGGATTGATCTGGGCCTCCAGGGCCCGAATCTCCGCCTCCTTTTCCCGCTTCCCTACAATACGGATAAGCTCCATCTGATCATTCACCTTATTCATCATGGCATTAAATCCGTTGGCAATCAGGCTCAGCTCATTGCGCTCATCCTGGTTCACCCCGATCTTAGCAGAGAGCTCTCCCTCTCCCACCTCCTGCATGGTATCCACAATGTCCTTCACCTCCTTGGACATCTTTTTGGACACATACACCACCACCAGCATAATCACTGCTGCCAAAAAAAGGGAAATCATCCAGATAAGATTCTGGGCCTCCCGCAGAGCCTCGTAGAGATAGTCCCTGCTGATCACGCTTAAAATACTCCAGCCGGTGTTCTCCAGAGGCTCCTGAAGCACCATGAAACCGTCTCCAGCCGAATATTCTCCCTCTTCCAGGCTCCAGCCCGTTTGCTCCAGCAGGCTGGTTCCCAGAAGAGTTTTATTTTTGTGGGAGATAATGGTGCCCTCCTCATCCACGATCAAGAGATAATTCTCCCCGGGATTGTGGGAAATCTGAGCCGCCTCACAGATCTGCGCCAGGGAGGTCTCCTCAATGCTCACGATAAAAATTCCCAGCCGCTTATTTAAAATCCAGTCCTGTATCCGCTTTCCATAGGAATAGACATAGTATTCCCGGGTGCCCCAACGATCCAGATAGGCGGTCTTAGTCCATTTCCCCTGTACAATGGTGGTATCTGCAAAGAAATTTTCCTCATAGTATTCCAAATGGAGATCGTTGATCTTCTGATAGAGGAGATCCAACTGCATCCGGTCATAGCCAAAAATCGTGTCCCCCACCGTACAGAGAGAAAAGCATCGAATCTGGGTCTGGTAGGCCATCATCTCCTTAACCATTCCCTCCATCTCCTCCCGAACCTTCCGCTCCTCCTGGGCCTGTACCCCGTCCAGAAGCTTAATGCATCGCTGGAAATCGTTCTGGTTTACCAGCTGCTCCGTCAGCTCCTCATACCGGGCCAGGGTATTCTCCACATTCATAGCCGCCTGACGCAGGGTTTGCCTGGAAGAATTTACCAGTTTCTCCTCCACCACATGGGTGACATAATATCCGTTCAACATCTGCACAATAATCAGGTGCAACAAAAAAATACTCAAAAACACAAAAATCAGCTGGTTTGCAAAGGTTTTTCTCTTCCAGAATTTTTGAATGCCCATGTTTTCCCCCTTCCCCGCTGTCTGTGTAAATTTTCTGCCTTCATTATATTCTAACTCTCTGGAAAAGTACAAGCTCCTTTTTACAGTTTTCCGAAAAATACGTTCCCTGGGCCAGGCTTGTCATCCCCCCATGCCTGTGCTAAGATACATCTATCAGAGAAAGAGAGGCAGAGCCCTATGTCCGAATTTCAGGA
>CANPIM010000058.1 GCA_947574135.1 uncultured Lachnospiraceae bacterium | reverse complement strand
CACATCCGAATACCGGTATCCCGGCTTCACCTTTATGACTTCCTCACCACCGCCCAGCATATGGTCAATCAGGGTAATGACCAGACCGGGCGAGACATATATCATCAACGGGACCATATTTTTATTGTAGTCCTGTATCGTGGCCTCTACCAAGGTGACCGCATCATTTTCATTCAAGCCGTTTACATATTCATAATAACGCCGCTCCTGAACCTCCATGACCGTAATGTCGGTCATTACGCGGAATACGCCGTTGACCTGAGAGGTAATGATCCGCGCATAATTTTCAAACACGCTGCTCAGAATCCTCATCTTATCCTTGGTAAACTTCCTGGGGCTGTAGAAATCGTACTTGCTGTACTTGACTTCCTCTGTCGCAGGCTTTGCCTTTTCTTTTGGTTCCACTTTCTCAGGCTCCTGCGCGGGTCCCCCCGTCTGCATGGATTTCAAAAGCGCGTCAATTTGACTTTGGGACAATACATCTGCCATTAAAAGCCACCTCTTCCAAATAGTTATTCCGCCGGTTCATTTGCCGGAGGCTGTGCCCCTGCATCTGAGGGTTCGGTTCCCTCTGTGGGCTGTACCGTTTCATCCGGAGGATTGATTTGTTCTTCCGGCATGGCGCTGACTGCTCCCTCTGAGCTGCCTCCAACCTCTTCAAATACAGAATCACCTCCGCCGGTAACCAGCACTGAACCTGCATCAATACTATGGGTCAGCTCATCATAATAGTCGTTCATCGACTTGATATCTGCCCCGCTGTCTATGATTACAAACTCTACTCTTCGGTTTTTGGCCCGTCCCTCACTGCTGGTGTTGGTACTCACCGAGCGGTATTGTCCATAGCTCAAACCTACAAGCTTACTGGGATCAATAATGTCTTTATTTTGAATATAAGCAGCCACCTCCGCCGAACGCATGGCTGAAAGGATCCGGTCCTGTCGGGGATTATTCTCCCTGGTAGGATCGGCCTGAGCCGTGTGACCCATGATATTAATCTGTGCTATGGCGTCCGAATAATTGGCAATGACCCCGCACAGCACATCCAGCACCACAATGGCCTCATCCGTCAGATTCGATCGATCCCCCTCAAAAAACGTCTGGTTATCAAACACCAGAAAGGTATAGCCATCCTCTCTGGAAATGCTCACCCCGTCAATGCCGCTACCGCTGAGCGCCTCCATCAAAGCCACATACAGCTCCTCCGGATTCTCCGGGTCAGAGATAACCTCATCAAACTCCAGGTTTCCCGATACATCATAGTCTCCCTCGGAAACCTGCTCATTGACTGCAATCTGCGGGGTTTCCCCTGAGTTCGGGAAGATACTCTTTACAAAGACCTCCCACTTTTGCTGATTCAGATCTGACATCGCATACAGCATAACGAAAAAACACAACAATAGTGTTACCATATCGCCGTATGTGTCCATCCAGCTGCCGCAGTCCTCACCGCCGCCGCCTTTATTCCGTCTGCTCATCAGCCCTCTTCACCGCCTCCCTGGCTCTTCTCCGCCTTCAGCAAAAGCTTCTTCTGCTGGGACTGCTTCATACATGACAACAGATGCTCACGCAGGAACTTGGGATTCTCACCTGCCTGAATCCCCATGATTCCCTCAATGACTGTCATACAGTACAGCTCCTCCTCTGCCTGCCGGATACGCAGCTTCTTGGCAATAGGCTGAAAAAACAGATTCGCAAAAAGACTGCCGTAAAAGGTGGTGATCAGAGCCACAGACATATCTTCACCCAGGGTGCTGGCGCCCCCGCCCCCGTCCAGATTCATGCCCTTCAGCATGTTGATCAAACCTACCAGCGTACCAACCATACCAAAAGCCGGCGCATAGGAGGAAGCCTTTTCGTACAATCCTGCCGCCTCATCGTGCCTGGCCATCATGTCATCCATCTGCCTCTCCAGCATGGTACGAACCTTGTCTGGGTCATTGGCATCCACAATCATCAATACACTCTGTTTAAAAAAGGGCTCCTTGATTTCCTCTGCCTTTTCCTCCAAAGCCAAAAGTCCGCTCTGTCTGGCCAGCATAGCCAGATCCACCATCTGATCCACCAGCTTTGGAACATTATATTTTTTCCCTCGGGTCAATACCATCAGATGCTTGGGGATATCTGCCAGGATTCGGAAAGGATAGCTGGCCAAGACAGCAGCCACCGTTCCTCCCAAAACCATAGCCAAGCTTGGTACATCCCAGAAATTACCTAACTTTGCCGGCCCGATACCTACGAGCACTACCAGCACCATGCCCAGTATCATGCCCAAAAGCGTTGTTATATCCATAGTTTCCTTTCCCCCTTGCTAAATATCAGCAATTTGTTATCTATTTGCATCCTCAAATACTATACAGCTATGAAAGAAATTTTTCAACTGTTCCATCACAGAATCTGCTGTATCTTTTACGAGGTAATAATAGCCATTCATCATTTTTATCTTGGTCTCCGGTATGGATTCCATTGATTCTATCTGCAGTACATTCAGATAAAGTACCTCTCCGTTAAGTCTTGTTACACGAATCATATCCTTTCCTCCGCTCTCTGCATCCCAGGCTGGACGAGAGATATGGGAGTAGCCACCGGTCTTGCCGTGGCCCTCCTCCCTAAGTCTCGCCATACGCGGTTCGCGGGCTCTGTCCATGATCTTCTGATTAGCACTACTGGACCGCCGCCACCACATTACTAACGCTTCATATTGATAAGATCAGACAGAATCTCATCACTTACTGTAATAATCTTGGAGTTGGCCTGGAATCCTCTCTCCGTCATAATCATCTCTGCAAACTCAGTAGCCATATCTACATTGGATGCCTCCAGGTAGCCAGGCATCAGGGTTGCGCGGCCATCGCCAGGGATAGCGGCACTGCAGACACCCGTATTGTCGCTGGGAGTTGCTGTATAGTAACCATTTCCGTTTTTGGTTAAACCTTCCTGGTTCTGGAACGTGGCAATGGCCACCTTCCCCATATTTAATGTAACCGTATTATCTTTTATATTGTTTGGATCAGCACCAGCCGCCGGTGGCAATCCCGTTGTGGAATCATATGTGATCTTCACACTTACCTGGATATCACCCATTTTATTAATCTGAATTTCAATTGCCTCAAGTTCGTCGCCTATTGCATCAGAAATAGTTCCAAGCGTAACTTCTCCTGCATTATTCGCACCATCAGGTCCAACAGTTATACTTCCTTTTGTAGGCACACGCAATCTCTGTAACGTCGTATCATCGCCTGGCCTGAAACCATACACAAAATTACCATTTCCATCTACAACATATCCATTACTGTCCACTGTAAACTGACCTACTCTAGTAAACTCTAATGAGTGTTCTTTCAGCACTTTGGTATCAGTCTCATCTCCCGCAACCGTCATGCTATCCGGAGACGCCTTCGTAATAAAAAATCCATCCCCATCAATGGTAGCATTAAATCCACCCTTATAAGACGGCGTACTGGCTGTCATATCCATAGAGATAACACCCATCAACGCACCATAACCATACTGAGCCGCGTTTACACCACCGGCGGTTGACGTACCATTGGTAGATGCGGTTGAGGTCTGATACATGGTATCCTTAAAGGTATAGCTCTGGGCTTTAAAGCCGTTGGTATTTACGTTTGCAATATTATGTCCGATTACGTCCAGCTTGTTCTGGTGGGCCCGAAGGCCTGATACTGCTGAGTCCATTGCTCTTAACATCGTTTCATTTTCCTTTCTGTCTGCCGTCCATTCGTCCACCGGTCAATCCGGCCGGCGGACAAAGCATCCTCATCCGAGGGCCTGCCTATAGCAGGACGGCGCTGTCAATATTCGTGAACACACGTTCCTTCATGTCACTCTGGGACATGGTGGTAACAACCGTATTGTTGGGGACATTGACAATAAACACACCCTGTGCGCTGATCACAGCCACATCCTTGGCGCCTTTTTTTCTGGCTCCCTCCACGGCGTGCTCCAGATCATTCATCATCTGACTGTCAAAAGCGATTCCCCGCTCATTCATACGTTTTGCGGCATGCTTGGAAAAATTCAGGCCCTCCCTGGCGCTTCTCTGGAGCAGTTCTTCAAATGCAGGCCGCTCCACGCCGTCCCCGGAGGTACCCGTGCCTGTGCCCTGGACGCCTGTTCTTATCTGGCCATTTTCCAAACGTTGAACTCCATTCATATCCATCTGCTTTCCTTTCTTCCAAAAAGCCTTTCCCGGTTACTGGGTGATGCCTGACGCTGCTGCGGCTCCCTCCTCAGCCCCCTCTGTGGGCTCTCCGGCTTCTCCTCCAGTCGTGTCTGTCTCCGTGCCTCCTGCAGCCCCGGCTCCAGTTTCTCCTGGTACCTCTGTAGTATTTCCTGTTCCTTCTGTGGTATCTCCCGTGGCTTCCCCCGGCTTCTCCTCTGTGGTTCCTCCGGCTCCCTCGGTACCCTCAGCACCCTCCACCGGGTCCTTTTCCTCTTCCTTGTCGCCGTTGATCTCCACATCTGTCACAAAGGGATCGGGAATCTTGCCCACGCCTACCAGATAGGACATGGAATACTCCTTTTTGTCTCCCTCCAGCTTAAACTTGGCATCGCCGTTTACAAAGCTTACGTACTCCACCTTGCCATATTTGACGCCTGTGGGAGTCTCCACGCCACTGGCGCTCTCCTCCGTAACCATCACCGTAACCTCCTGACCAATCAGGCTGGCGGCGTAGGTCTGGGCGGTTGTGGCCGTAGACGCTTCCATGGAATCTGTCATGGCTGTGATAGCCTGCATCATACCCATCTGCACCATCTGGTTCATCATCTCGCTGTTTTCCATAGGATTGGTCATATCCTGGTTGGCAAGCTGTGCGGCCAGAAGCTTAAAATAGTCTGTCATGCTCAGGGTATTTTTGTCATTGGCCTCCACCGTATAGGTCTGCTGTATATACGGATTGGTGGTTCCGCTGACTGTGATTTTATTGTCTGCCATTTCTCTTTCCTTTCCTTCCCTTTTACACCAGGCCCAGTCTCAGCTGTTGCATAAAAGATTCTGTATGCTCCTGCTTTTCTTCCCGGCTCTGCTGTCTCTCCTGCTGCTGTCCGCCGCCCTGCCCATTCTGCTCCTGGGCATCCTGTCCCGGCTCTCGTTCCGGCTGCTGGGTGTAAATCATGGTCTCCTCACCGGTCCTCTCTTTTAAAATAGAAGCGATTTCCGAGGCTTTTTCATTTAAAATCTCGGCAGTTCTGGGATTGGTAGCCATAATGGATACCACGGCCCGGCCGGCCTCATAGGTCAGACGGATGGCAAGCTTTCCAAGGGACGCGGGCTCCAGCTCCACGGTCAGAGTCTGCGCTTCTCCAGCTCCTCTGGCTCCGAAGGCTTTTCCCATTTCCGCAGGAAGATTCTCCACTGTGGATTTCACCGTGTTTTCCTGGGTCCTGTAGCCCGGCCGAGAAATATCCTCTGATGGTCTGCTGACCACCTCACGAGCCGAATCGGATACCAAAGGTCTTGCGGCTGTCTCCCCGTTAAGGGCGGCTGTCTCCTGAGATACCTCCTCAAACTCCCGCACCGGCTCCCGCCGCTGGGTTTCCTGCGCCCCCAGGATTTTCACCGGCTGTTCCTCAGCTTTTGCCTGTTCCTGTCCGTCGCTTCGCATTGGCTCTTTTACGGAAATCTCTCCCTCAGCCTTGGTCTGCAAAGCAGTCTCTCCCATCTGCATCTGGAGATCCTCATGCGGGACTTCTGGTTTTGGCTGCTGCGCCACCACTTCCTCTGTTATCACCGGCTCCACAGCTGCCTCCATCTGGACTGCGGCTGTATCTACAACCACCGGCTCTGCTGTCTGTTCCGGAATTTGCTGCTCCGGATTTACCATCTGCATGGCTGCCTGCATCAGAATGCTCTGCTGGGTCTCCAGCTGCTGCAAATCCTCCTCAAGCCCGGTCTCTTCCTCCGGAACCTTTGGCTCCTTGTCTGCCTTTTCCGGCTTTTCCTGGACTGGCTTCTTGGTGCCTTCCGTTTGCTTAGAGGTCTCCGGTTGCTTGGGTTCTTCCGTTTTCTGCTGCAGAAGCTTTAAAAAGTCTCCACTTGCCTCGGACACCGGGCTCTGAGCCTGACGCAGGGCCCCTTTGGGAGCTGTACTGGCCTGCACCTGCGTGCTTCCAATTTTCTCCATGTTGTTCTCCCTCCTTTCTTTTTCTCTATTATGTATAATCAACAGTCCTTGTTTGGTGACTGTGACTACCGAATTTGTCTCAGCCTCGATGCTGAGTTCTCATGCGGAGATTGGTGCCCATAACGAACTCCTCCACAAAGGTCTCGTCCGCTTTTGCAACGGCCCTTTGATACTCCTGAAGCTTTCGGTCTTTAAGCTTCTCATAACGGGAGGTGTCCACCTTGGCTTCAATCACCTCCTGCTTCTTGGCATCTTCCTGCTGCTTTAACACATGCAGGTGCTGCTTCTCCTCATCAATGCGCTTTTCCATATGCTCAATGCACATGTCAAAGAGTAAATAATTCTGAATCGTGGCTCCCGCCATCTTCATCTGGTCAAAGCCGTCCTCGTATCCGAACAGCTCCTGACGCAGCCCTCGTATCTCCTCCTGCTTTCTGTTTACATTCTGGACAATGGCCGCGTGCTCTGTTTTCAGATTATCCAAGACCTGTGTCTTATAGTCCAGGACTGTCTCCAATCGATAGGCAAACCTTTTCAATTTCCTCACCCTCATTAACTGTCTGTAATAGACTTCATGATCCGCAGGCTCTCCTCATAGGAAATGCTTTCCGTGGTCCCCTGCCGTAAAAAGGCATTTACTGCATTAATTTTCTCCACCGCCTCATCCAGGGCCGGATTAGTCCCCTTCTTATAGGCTCCAATGGATATCAAATCCGCATTCTTCTGGTAAATTCCCAGAAGGTTTCGCATCCGGGAGGCAACCCTTTGATGCTCCTGGGGCACAATCTCCACCATCAAACGGGAGATGCTGGCTCCAATATCTATGGCCGGAAAATGGTTTTCATTGGCCAGTTGCCGGCTCAATACAATATGACCGTCCAGAATACCCCGGACCGTATCGGCAATGGGCTCATTGGTATCATCGCCCTCCACCAGCACCGTATAAACGCCGGTAATGGAGCCCCTGTCAAAATTCCCGCTTCGCTCCAGCAGCTTGGGGAACTCCGCGTAAATAGATGGCGTGTAGCCTCTGGCAATGGGGGGCTCCCCAATGGCCAGACCAATCTCCCGCTGGGCCATGGCGTATCTGGTGAGAGAGTCCATCATCAGCAAAACGTCAAAGCCCTGGTCCTTAAAATACTCTGCAATGGTCGTGGCCACCAGGGGACATTTCATGCGAAGCATGGCAGGCTGATCAGAGGTTGCCACCACCAGCACAGAGCGCTTCATGCCTTCCTCTCCCAGATCCTTCTGGATAAACTCCAAAACCTCCCGTCCACGCTCTCCCACCAGGGCAATCACATTGATATCTGCCTTCACATTCTTGGCGATCATGCCCATAAGCGTACTCTTGCCCACACCGGAGCCGGCAAAGATACCGATTCTCTGCCCCTTTCCAATGGTATTCAGTCCATCAATGGCCTTGACTCCAAACTCCAGCCGCTCCCGAATAGGGGGCCGGGCCAGGGGATTGATGTAGGGGCTGTTGACCGTATAATACCGGACAGCCTGAAAGGGCTCTCCTCCGTCAATGGGCTCTCCCAGGGCATTGATAATCCTGCCCCGGAGAAAATCTCCCACCGGCACCTTTAACCTTCGCCTGGTATTGCGGACAAAACTGCCCGAGGCAATTCCATTGGTGGCCTCATAGGTCATAAGCTGGATTTTTCCATCCTTAAAGCCTACCACTTCTGCCGGCATCTGCCGGTTTTGCTCCTCATTGTATATCATTACAATATCGCCAATGCTGGAGCGGCCTCCGGAAGCCTCCATGGACATTCCCACCACATTTTCAATTTTTCCAATATGGCTGACCGTCTCCGTCTTGCTGATCAGCTGAGGTATCTTCTCAAACATAAGCTAGATTCTCACATTTTCCAGAATATCCCGAATGTTTTCCATCTGTGTATTCACACTCACATCCACAATTTCCTCTGGCATCTCAATGATACAGCTGCCTGTATCCTCCTTATCCATAACAATAAATTTAATGTTATCCGACAAGTGGGACAGCTCATCGATAATATCGGCATCAGCCTCCATCATCATATCATAATCTGCTTTATCTATGTAAATCTTGACCCAGGCCGTCTTTTTCAGCTTTTCTGTGGCAGATATAATCATCTGCTTCATCACCTCTCCGCTGGACCTGAGACTAATCTGAATTACCTTTTCACCGATGGCAATGGCGCAATCCTTCAGCTCATCGATATAATTGTGGAGGCATCTCTCCTTGGCAGCCTCAACGGCCTGGAGCGCCCTCTCCACGTCCTCCTGAAAGGCAAGAAGCTGCTTTTCAAACTCCCTTCGAAATTCTCCGTCTGCCCTGCGCCTGCCCTCCTCGTAGCCTGTTTCATAGCCGGCTCGATAGCCGGCCTCCCGGGCCTGGGCAGCCTCTTCCTGGGCATGCCTTCTCTCTGCCTCCAGAAACTCCTCGGCATCTCTCAGAGCTGCCTGGCGAACCTCCTCCAGGATTTTAGCAGCCTCGTCTACGGAGTCCTCCTCGAAAACCGCGCCCTCTGTCTCATCCGCCAGGGCATCTCCCTTTGCGGATAGGGGCATCCCCGTGTCATCCACAGGCACTCCGTCTCTGTTCAGACGCGGAAACACAGCCCTCTCCGGATCTCTCTGGCGGCTGCTCCGCATAAGCTCTATGGGAGGATTATAGGGTTCCACCACGCTCCCCTGGGAGGGACCCGTGCGCTTGATCACCCGACTAGAGGATAATGTCGTCATCGTCTCCTCCCTTCTTGACGATCACTTCGCCCTGCTCCTCAAGCTTACGAATAATATTTACAATACGCTGCTGTGCCTCTTCCACGTCCTTTAGTCTTACGTTGGAGGTAATCTCCAAATCGCCGCGGACCGAATCGGCCATACGCTTGGACATATTGTTGAAGAATACGGTTTTCATCTCCTCGGAAGCATTCTTCAGAGCGAATACCACATCCTTGGTATCGCAATCCCGAACGAAACGCTGTACGGATCTGTCGTCCATATCCAAAATGTTCTCGAATACAAACATCTTGTCGCGGATATCCTGGGCCAGCTCCGGATTGGATTTGTTCAACTGGTCGAAGATCTTCCGCTCTGTGCTGCGGTCGATATTGTTCATCATGTCGGCCACAAAATCGATACCGCCAAGGCTCATATTGTCCTCGCTGGTGATGATGGTAGCGAATTTCCGCTTCATCTCCTCCTCCACGATGGAAATAGCCTCCGGAGATACCCGATCCATATGGGCCATACCCTCTACCACTGCAATGCGCTTCTCGTCGGTGAGCTGCTCCAAAATCTGTGCCGCCTGATCCGGATCCATATAGGCCATAATCAGGGCAATCACCTGGGGACGCTCATTCTGCAAAATAGACAGCAGTGCCTTTGGGTCTCCCTTCATAAAAAAGTTAAAGGGTTTGGACTGAAGGGTCTTGGAAACCTTTTCCAAAAGATTCCTGGCCGTAGACTCTCCAAAGGCCTTTTCCAGAACGTTTCTGGCATAGTCCAGACCGCCGTCCGTCATCATCTTATGTGTCAGGCAAAGCTTATAGAACTCATCCAGGGTCGCCTCCACCTGGTTATTGGTGGTCTTTCCCAGCTTTGCCACCTCGTATGTAAGCTCTTCAATATCCTGCTCATTCAGGTATTTATAAATCTGAGAAGCCCGATCCGCGCCCAGAGAAACCACCACCAGCGCTGCCTTGCTTTTGGGGTCTGTTAAAAGCTCTTCCTCCGGCGCTCTATTTGCTTCGTTTTCGACTGTTGGAACCTTGGCCTCTGCCATCTGTATCCTCCTCTCCCCGGAGCCAGCTCTGTACCAGCTTGGCGGCTATCTGCGGATTCTGCTCCACAAATTCCGAAATATTCTGCTTCAGGCGCATACTACGCTGCATGCGCAGATTCAAAATCTCCTCGCTGTTGTCCAGGTCGTCCTCTTCGCCCAGGCCGGAAGCCAAAGGCGGCATATTTCCGCCATCCTCAATACCCAAGTCAACAGCTGACAGCTGATCGCCTCCTGCAAAATCCTCGTCCGTGGGCTCGGTACTGCTCTTTTTCCGCCTTCCCCTAAGAAGCAGGAATATAAGAAGCAAAAGCACAAGGAGAATTCCTGCAAATATGGCAATAAGTATGGGCCAGGGCACTCGGCTGGTAATGGTATTCCACAAGGTATCCGGTGTCTCTGTCGGCGGCAAGGCTGTGGCCGTTCCTCTGGAACGCACGATAGTAATCTTGTCTCCCGCCTCCTGGATAGCAATTCCCGCAGAATTAGCCACCAGTCGCTGAAGCTCCGTATCCTCTATAGCCGTGTCATTGGTAAGAATCACTACGCCAATGGAGGTATCCTCCAGGATACCCGGATCAATCTGCTTTTGCTCCTTTAAGGTATTATATAGCCAAAGTCTGGATGCGGTGCTATTGGAATAGCGATCCTCTCCATCCTCGTCCTCATCCTCGTTCACATATCTGGGCGGGTCTGCGTTGGCATCTGCCCCCACCTGTCCGCCTGCTCCCTGGCTGTAGGCCAGAGAATCCTCATTTGTCAGCTCCTCCGTCTGGAGCAATCCTGTCTTATCCTGGTCATTGATTTTCTCCGGAGTGCTGTATTGTGTGCTCTCCTGAATGACCTTTTCCATATTGATGGTACCCTTTACAGAGACGGCTACATTTCCCGCGCCGTAAAGCTTCTCCAGCACGTTCCGCACATTGGCGGCAATACTGCTCTCCACCATACTGGTCAGGCTCATCAAATCTGTGGCTGTGGAATTGTTGTATCCTGTGTCTCCCCCCACCTCCAGCATAGTGGAGGCGTCGTAAACGGTTACCTGGGAAAATTCCATTCCCCGCACAGCGTGGGCCACAAGGTTCTTCACAGCCTGCGCCTTATCCTCTGTAAGCGCCACGCCGTTTTTCATACTTACGATTACAGAGGCAGAGGCCTGCTGGTTGTTGTTCTCCTCCAGCACATACCGGCGCTCAGAAGCCTCCACAATGGTCACATTGGCATCCTGCACTCCCTCAAAGGCGCGGATAGTGGCTCCCAGACGATTCTGCAGCTCATACAGGGTAAGCTGCTTTTTATCTGACTCTGTAGTTAAAAGCCCTGTGTTATCGAGGTATATGTCATATGCAAATCCGCTTTTGGGGTAGCCGCTTGCCAGAAGCTTCGCTCTGGTCGTCTCCACCACATCCGCCGGCACGCGCACGGTTCCGTCGGAAGCGTTATATTTATAATCAATATCTTCACTCTGAAGAACATTTGCGATCTGCTGTGCCTCCTCCTGGCTAAGACCCGAGAACAGAACACTATAGTCCCGATTCTTTCCCACATTTAGCCAAATAATGGCAATCACTGCCAACGCAAATATTACAGCTGCAATCCCTATTACAATTTTCCGGGTTTTCTCCGGTATTTTCTGCCAGCTTTCTTTCAAATTCTGCACGATTTCATCCAACCTTCTGCCATTATTCCCCTCCGGCCAAAGGCTCCCTTCCCAAGAGCCCTGCCGGTTCTCCAGTAACTAAACATTGATCTTAATAAGCTCATTGTACGCTTCCAGAGTTTTATTTCGCAGAGTGATCAATACATCCAGGGCCAGCTCTGCCTTTGCCTCCGCGATGGGCAGCGTATGTGCATCGTCCAGCTGTCCCGTGGACAAAAGATATTTCTTTGTCTGGGCATCCTCGTCGGTCTCCCGAACCTGATTTACCGCATTTCTAAATATATCTGCAAAAAGTGATGCCTGTCCCCCTGTGCGGGTTCTCTCCTGGGCGTCCACGCCCCCCAGCCCGCCAATATTTCCAATATCTCCCCATATGCTCATGGGTGTAATAAATCCTGTTTCCATAGCTATCCCCTTTTCATTTCCTCTATGTTTTATCCTGTCAAACTAAAAAACGCTAGAACGTGCGGGCCGCGCTTTTCAGGCGGCTAATATCGCTGTTTATGGAGCTGAGCAAATACTGATACTCATAGGCCGTCCGCACCAGCTCCACCTGCTCCTGATCCATATCCACATTGTTTCCGTCCAGCCGGGTGCTCTCGGAACGGGTTGTATGTAATCGTAAATCTGTATCGCCAATGGCCTCTGTCACCGCCTGCCTGGGCGCAAAGCTTCGGGCACTGGCCTCGGAAAGCCGGGCCGCCAGCTCATCCTCAAAAGTTACATACTGGGACTTAAAACCCGGGGTGTCATCGTTTGCAATATTATTAAGCGTTATCTGCTGCCGACCCCAGAGAAAATCCAACACTCTCTCAGTCAGAGCAACACCATTTCCGTATATTCCTGACATATCTTTTCCTCCAATTTTTACTTTCGCTGAATAACCCAATTATTATCTATCCTACCACTTTAACCTGATAAAAGCAAGGGACTGAACTGGATTTCCAACATTTTTTTGACCATTTTCACACTTTTTTTACAATTTACGCAGTACCCCCCCCGCCAGCCATTTCCAGCTTTGCTACATGATGTCAAAAACCTTCCAGTAATTAACTTCGATTTCGAAAACGAAGCAAAATCCCGCAGGTTACATCCCACGGGATTTTGTCTTTATGTTTTTATCTTCTCTTGCTTTTCCTGTGTACGGTTTATGACTATTCTCTTATCTTAAGCGAAAGCTGCCAATCAGCCCCTTCAAAATCTGAGCCTGGCTGGCCAGCTCCTCACTGGCAGCCGCACTCTCCTCAGATGTGGCAGAATTGGCCTGCACCACAGTGGAAATCTGATAAATACTGTCCTTAATGGTGTTGATGGCACGCTCCTGCTCCCGGGAGGCGTCGGAAATATCCTTGATACGAGCGGTTACGTTCTCTGCTCCCTCCACTACGGAGTGCAGGGATTCCTGGGTCTTGTCAGTAAGCAACGAGCCGTTTTCCACCACCCGGAGAGTTTTCTCAATCAGCTCGGTGGTGTTCTTAGCCGCCTCTGCGCTCTTGGCTGCCAGGTTACGAACCTCATCGGCCACAACGGCAAAGCCCTTGCCTGCGCTTCCGGCCCGTGCTGCCTCTACGGCTGCATTCAGAGCCAATATATTGGTCTGGAAGGCAATATCCTCAATGGTCTTGATAATATGCTGAATCTCACCAGAGCAAGCGCTAATCTGACCCATTGCCTCGCTCATCTCCTGCATCTGTCCGTTGCAGACCGTAATGCTTTCGCCTACCAAATCCGCTTCGCTGGTGGTGGCCGCCGCATTCTTAGCATTGTTGTTAATCTGCTCGGTCACCCGCTCCACCATCTGCAGCAGGTTATCCACCTCAGAAGCCTGCTCGGTAGCTCCCTGCGCCAGGCTTTGAGCTCCCACAGATACCTGGTTGGCTCCGGAATCTACCTGATTGGCCGCCGTATTAATCTGCTCTAAGGTCTGGCAAAGCTTATCACTAATGGTAGAAATGGCTGTCTGAATCTCTACAAATTCGCCAATATAGGTAATATTGCTCTTTCTCGCCATATTGCCGTCAGCCATATCTGCCAGCACACCGCTGATATCCCGGATGTAGGTCTGTAAAATCTTTACAGCCGTATTCAGACTTCCGGCCAGCTGTCCCAGCTCATTGTCACCCTTCACGTCAATCTGGAAGTCCAGACGTCCTTCCGAAAGCTCCATACTGGATTCCTTGATGGTGGCAATGGGAGCCAATACCTTCTTCACCACAAAGAGGAAAAGAAGAACGTTTACAAACAGGATCACAAAAATAGTTATGATAGTAAATATCTCTGTCACCAGTACCGAACGGTACAGTCGGCTCTGATTGTTTGTCACATCCTGATCCGCAATCTGCTGCACCTGATCCAGAAGCGCCACCAGCTTATCCACATTGGCTTTGGTAGTGTTCAGATAAGTCTCCTGCGCCTGGGCCGGGTTCGTCTCATTGAGATCCAGCACCGTCTGTGCAGACTCATGAATCGCCTGGTGAATAGGCTTCATCTCCTCGATAAGCTTGAGAATCTCACTGTCCACCCCGGTTAAATCAGAGCTGTAGAACCATTTTCCCAGCACACAGCCCTTGTAATCCTTGCTGCCTGTGAACTCTGTACCCATAGAAATCGCAGAGCTTAAGTTCTCCACCCAGCCGTAATGTGCTTTTTCCGCTGTCAGCACCAATGCCTGAATATCCACGGATTTCTTCTGTGTATTGCTATAATCCCTAATCTGTTTCATGCTGAAAATGGTAACCATGCCAATGATAATCACCACCACAAACATCAGCAGCATACGTACTAAAATTTCCTGTTTGATTGTATGTTTCATATCCGCTCCTTATGTCATCAATACTTGTCATCACCGCCATAGGAAACCGGCTGTATCATATCCATCTCATAGCTGTCCTCTCCGCTGTAAGAGGAGGGCTGATAGGCCACAGAGTCAGACATACCGTCTCCCTCAAGCCGGAATTTTCTCACCAGATCTCTCAGAATCTGCGCCTGACCGGACAGCTCCTCGCTGGCCGCTGCGCTTTCCTCGGCTGTAGCCGAGTTGGTCTGTACCACGCTGGAAATCTGGTCAATGCCAACGGTAATCTGAGAAATAGCCTCTGCCTGATCCTTGGATGCCTTGGCAATGGAATCCATCATCTGGCTTGCATCCTGGATATCATTGATCACAACCTCCAGGGACTGTGCCGTTTCATCGGCAATCTTCTTTCCATTCTCCACTGCCTGAAGTGAATTCTCAATCAGGGCTGCCGTGTTCTTGGATGCCTCTGCAGACTTGCTGGCCAGGTTGCGGACCTCATCAGCCACAACGGCAAAGCCCTTGCCGGCTGCTCCTGCTCTTGCCGCCTCTACAGCTGCATTCAGGGCCAGAATATTGGTCTGGAAGGCAATATCCTCAATGGTTTTGATAATTTTTCCAATCTCGCCGGAGGAAGCGTTGATATCGGCCATGGCTTTCAGCATATCCTGCATTCTGTCGTTGCTCTCGCCGGCCTTCATTCCTACCTGAGAGGACTTATCGCTGGCTTCCAGTGCACTCTGAGAATTCTTGTTAATATGATTGGAAATGTCATTAATGGAAGCTGCCAGCTCCTCCACAGAGGATGCCTGCTCGGTAGCTCCCTGGGAAAGTGCCTGGGCTCCCGATGACACCTGATCGGAGCCGGAGGACACCTGATTGGCGGAACGGTTCAAGGTGCTCAAGGTATCGTTGAAATTGTCCTTGATCATCTTCATGGAATGGAAAATCTTCTGATAGTCTCCTATGTAAAGCTCAGCTGCAGAGGAATGTATGGTAAAGTCTCCCTCCGCCATAGCACACAAAACTCTCTCGATATCCTTTACAATGGTGCTGATGCTGCTGGTCAGGTTGCTCATGCTGTTGGCCATGGAGCCAAACTCATCCGCAGACGCATAATCCACGCTGACAGCCAGATTTCCCTTTACAACCTCTTTCATGGTTCCCTCGATAAGCTTCACAGGGATGGCAATATTCTTGCTCAGGTTCAGGGCAATCACCACAGTAATCAAAAAGGCAACAGCCGCAATCACCACGCCAAGGGCCAGCAAAGCATTAAGCTTTATCATCTGATCCTCGTAGGATTTTGCACATTCATCGGACACCTGTGCAAAGGCTTCATCCAGGATTTCCATATAGGCGTTTACCGCAGGCTCGTACTCCTCCAAAAGGAGTGCCTGGGCCTGTGCATTCCCTGCCGCAGTAGACTCCTTTGCGTAGGCCACAATCTGCTCCCGCAGGGCTTTATTAGCCTCCCGCTGGGAATCATACTCCCGGAACAGGGACATATCCCCGTCATAATTTTGGTACAGCCAGTCCAGGCTGGTCTGAACCTCACTCATAATTGTATCAACGTCTGCGATTCGCTTTGCGCAGTCCTGCTGGTCCGTAGTGGTCACTGCCAGCAAAAGGTCCTTCAGCGCATCCTTCTGCTTCATCTCCAGCTCATAGACCGTGGTCAGTACCCGAATGTCCTCGGTGTACATCTTCTGGTAACCTGATTTGGAAATACCGATACCCATACAGGTGGAAATCACTGCTATTAAAAACAGTGCCAGTATGGAGCCAAAGGCCACCAAGAATTTTTTTGTGATTTTCAGATTCTTCATTTTAAATTGCCCCTCCTTAACTTGGCTTTTACGGACCTTTTCATGATATCTGCCTGTATGAAAGCCTTACACCTCTTTTTCTATTTCGACGTGTTTTTCTTTTTTATAACACATCTAAAAATTTTTTTCAACATCTATCCGACACAAATCTAACACTTTGGACAGAATGGGAAAAAAAAGGTATTTAAATTTCAAAAAAATGATATCCTGTACTTATCTATTCTATTTTTATGCCGATATATATTACAATGTATTATGGTCTGCCATAGGTTCATCTGGGAGGCGGGCCCTTTTTTCATTTTATGCAGTACGTTCAGAAACTATATCAAAAGGTGGTGTTTATAATGGATAATGGTATGGAAGGTATGCTTGACACTTATCTCTTTGAGACAAATTCCCTTTTGGACCAGCTGGATGAGATGCTGGTAAAGGATGAGAAGATCGGGGAGTTTTCCTCCGACGATGTCAATGAGATTTTCCGCATCATGCACACGATCAAGGGCTCTTCTGCCATGATGGAGTTTGGCTCCCTGGCAAGCATTGCACACCATATAGAGGACTTGTTCTTCTATATCCGCGACAAGGGCATTGACTCCCTGGATCCGGCGCACAAAAAGGAGCTGTTCAATCTGATGTTTCGCTCGGAGGATTGTCTCCGGGGACAGGTGGAAAAGGTGGAAAACGGCGTGCCTCTGGACACGGATATGGACGACTTCGCCACAGAGATTAATAATTTCCTGAAAAAGATCAGTGGTGCGGCCACAGAAGAACCGGAGCCGGAACGCACCGAGAGTCCCGCAGCGGCGGGGGGAATGTCTGCCGATCATCTTCCGGAGGATAAGGATGCTGTATGTTTCCTGCATGTATTCCTGGACGAGGGAATCGGCATGGAAAATCTCCGTGCTTTTATGATTGTAAATGCGCTGAAAGAGTGCGAGGTGGAATTCCGTCATTATCCGGCGGATATGGACAGCAATTCCGAGACCACGGCGATTATCGTGGAGGATGGCTTCTATCTGGCCTTTACGGACGGAGATATGGCCACCAAGGCTGAGGATATTCTGAAGTCCCAGGGACATATTCGTTCCTATGAGCTGGTTATGGCTCCGCAGCCGGAGCCGGAGCCCCAAAAGGATACCACCCAGGGCCCTGCAGCTCCCGCCAGTCAGCCGGCAGCCCCGACTCCCAAGGACAATCCTCAGAAGGCACCGGTCAACGCGCCCGTAAAACAAAATCTTATCAGTGTCAATCTGGTTAAGCTTAATGACCTGTTGGATATAGTGGGAGAAATTGTCATCACAGAGTCCATGGTTACCTCCTCTCCGGAGCTGGGACAGCTGAGCCGGGACAGCTATGATAATTTTATGAAATCTGCCCGTCAGCTGCGCAAGCTGACGGATGACCTGCAGGATCTGGCCATGTCGCTTCGAATGGTTCCCATCTCCGGTGTATTCCAGAAGATGAACCGTATTGTCCGGGATATGAAGCAAAAGCTTGGAAAGGATGTGCGCCTGACTCTGGTGGGCGAGGACACAGAGGTTGATAAGACCATCGTGGACAGCATTCAGGATCCCATTATGCATATGGTCCGCAATTCCATGGACCATGGCATTGAGGATACCTCTGAAGAGCGTGTGACCGCAGGAAAGAATCCCCAGGGTGAGATTATTCTTTCCGCCTCTCACACCAGCAATGAGGTGATTATCTCCATTGCAGACGACGGAAAGGGCATGAATCCCGATACGATTCTGGCCAAGGCCCGGGAAAAGGGAATTCTGGTGAAGCCGGAAAGCGAATATACAAAAAAGGAAGCTTTGGGCCTTATTATGCTTCCCGGATTTTCCACCAACCAGACGGTTACGGAATTCTCCGGCCGTGGGGTGGGCATGGATGTGGTAAAGAAAAATGTGGAGAGCGTAGGCGGTGTGGTTTCCCTGAACAGCGAGGAGGGAAAGGGTACTACCTTTTCCATTAAAATCCCCCTGACCCTGTCCATTATGGACGGTATGAAGGTGACGGTGGGCAGATCTATCTTTACTATCCCCATTGCCAATATTCGTCAGTCCTTTAAGATTTCGGAGGAAGAGGTGATCTACGACGAAAATGGCAATGAGATGGTGGAGCGCATTGGTGGATTTTATCCCATTGTACGGCTGCATCAGTTCTATGGGATTTCCACGGAGATCACAAATCTTGCGGAGGGGATTCTTATCTGGGTGGAGACCAGCGATCACTCCTTCTGTCTGTTCGTGGACGATCTCATCGGCGAGCAGCAGGTGGTGGTAAAGCCCTTCCCCGCCTTTTTGAATTGCTACGAACTGAAAAATTACGGCATTGGCGGCTGCACCATTTTAGGCGACGGCAATATCAGTATTATTCTGGATATTATGTCCCTGCATGTAGCTGCTCTGGAAAATGTATAATATAGAAGGGAGGAACCAGGCATGTCTGAACAAATGAATCAGCAGGAGGATATTCAGGAGGTACTTGAAAAGGAAGAATTATCCACTGTGGAGCGCTGCCTGACCTTTGAATCTGGCAACCTTATCCTGTATATCAGCACCAAGCATGTAATAGAGATTCTCCACAATGTCAGCTCTTCCATCACGACTCTGCCTCTGGTACCGTCTTATATTAAGGGAATTATTAATCTGAGAGGCCAGATCCTTCCTGTGGTGGACATCCAGATGCGCATGGGAAAATGCGAGACGGAGTACACCAGCGAGACCTGTGTCATCGTGCTGGATATTGATTCGGTTTCTATCGGAATCATTGTGGATTCCGTGCGGCAGGTCATTGACATTGACTTGAAGGATGTACAGCCCATTCCTTTAAAACGGCAGCAGAAGCTTTTGGACGGAATGGTGACTATGGCTGACGGAAGCGTCTTTATGTCCGTGGATTGTCAGGCGCTTGCCCAAAACCAATTACAAAATGATATGGGAGTGATTTGATGTTAACACTGACAGATCATGATTTTCAGCGTCTCTATGTTTATATTAAGCAGCATTATGGGATTGATCTAAGCAAAAAGAAACAGCTTATTGTCAGCCGCCTTTCTCATACTCTGGCTGCCCAGGGCTTTCGGGATTTCACCTCCTATGTGGATGAGATCCTGTCCGGCAAGGACACGGATATGGTTACGGCCATGCTGAATAAGCTTACCACCAACTATACCTATTTTCTCAGAGAGGAAGCTCATTTTGAGTATTTCCAAAATGTGGTGCTTCCGGATCTGGCCAAGAAGCATGCCAGGGATAAGTCCCTCTCCATCTGGAGCGCCGGCTGCTCCTCCGGTCAGGAGCCCTACACCATTTCCATGTATCTTTTGGAGTATTTCGGCGCCCAGGCCTCCCAGTGGGATACCCGGATTCTGGCTACGGATATTTCCAACAAGATATTGGATGAGGCCATCCGGGCCGTATATCCGGAGGAAAGCATGGAGCCTCTTCCCGCCACCTGGAAGCAGAAATATTTTGTAAAGACAGGCGGCGGCAAGTGTACAGTTTCACCGGCTCTGAAAAAGAACGTAATTTTCAAGCCTTTTAACTTAATGGATCCCATAACGTTTAAAAAGAAGTTTGACTTGATTTTCTGCCGCAATGTAATGATCTATTTTGACCAGGACACCAAGGACGCTCTGGTTCGTCGTTTTTACAACGCGACGGTTCCCGGAGGCCATCTCTTTATCGGCCATTCAGAGGGTCTGACTAAAAATAACTGTCCTTATGAGTATGTCCAACCGGCCATATACCGCAAGGCAGCGAAGTAATCAGGAAAGAAGGTGTCCCATATGCCACAGAAAATTCGTGTAATGGTAACAGACGACTCCATTGTTTTTCGGAGCTGGCTGGTGAAAAGCATTGGCGAGGACCCCAGATTTGAGGTGGTGGGCTTTGCCGTCAATGCCCTTGATGCTAAAAATAAGCTTCCGGTTTTAAAACCGGATATTATGACCCTGGATATTGAGATGCCTGGCATGACCGGACTGGAATTTTTAAGGGAGATTCTTCCCTCTCATCCCATTCCTGTCATTCTGGTTTCCTCCTTAAATGTGCGGGTATTTGATGCCCTGGCAGCCGGAGCTGTGGATTTTGTCCGCAAACCTGGTACGGAGTCTGGGGCCAGGGAAGCCTTTTTAGCAACTCTGAAATCCAAGCTGGCCATAGGAAAGAATGCCCGGCCCCGCTTGCCGGCGCCAGGAGCCACTCCTGTCACGGTACAGAGCATTAAAGGCACAGGGGTTGCCCACACTTCGGCTTCCATGGGCGGTATTTCCTCCGGCGCCACGTCCAGCCGTTCTTCTGTGTCCATGGGACATCATCCCAGTGTGGATGTCATTGCGATTGGGGCCTCTACAGGAGGAACGGAGGCTATTCTGGAGGTGGTCCGGCAGTTTCCGGCCAAGATGCCGGGTATTGTCATTACCCAGCATATGCCCCCTGGCTTTACCTCTATGTATGCGGAGCGGCTGAATCGCCTTTGTAAGCTGGAGGTGCGAGAGGCCCGTCATGGGGATAAGATACAGCCTGGCCTGGTGCTTTTGGCCCCCGGAGGCCTACAGATGCGGGTGGTCCGCATGGGCGCCGGTTATGCTGTCAGCTGCTCGGAGGGAGAAAAGGTCAGCGGTCACTGTCCCTCCGTGGATGTTTTGTTTGACTCTGTGGCCGTCAATGTCCGAAGCCGGGCCATTGGAGTGATTCTCACCGGTATGGGCGCCGATGGAGCCGCCGGTATGCTGCGCATGCGAAGAGCCGGGGCCTACACCATTGGACAGGACCGGGAGAGCTGTGTCGTCTATGGCATGCCCATGGAGGCATTTAAAATCGGCGGCGTCTGCATGCAGGCTCCTCTGAATTCCATTCATCATGCGGTTTTAGGACAATTAGCAAAAGGGTAAATAAGAGCCGGTAAGCTTCTCCTATGAACTGCCCCCTGTCAAGTAGACAGTGAAAAAAATAAAAATTTTAGCTGCCAAT
>CANPIM010000057.1 GCA_947574135.1 uncultured Lachnospiraceae bacterium | reverse complement strand
CCGGGCAGTACCAAAAGCCCGGAGGCATCTATTACCTCCCCCACCTGGGCCTCCTCCGGCTTTTCCGGGGAAGGCACCACCCTGCTGTTATAGATCCACACATCCCGGATCTCATCTATACCCTGTTTTGGGTCTATGACACGTCCGTTTTTAATCAGGAAATCATACGTCATATTTCTATCGCTCCTATCATTTCTGTGCATTTTCTACTTCAGACAGCAGAAGATCTACCAGCTCAGCTCCCACCTGATCCCGAATCTGGTCATAGACACCGGCTGCAGCCTCCTCCATCTGTGCGTGGACCTCCGGGGACAGATCAATGATCTCACAGCCGTAATCGGATACCACCTTCTCCTTCTCTGCCTCTCTCTCATCCGCACACTGCCGGGCATATGCATGGGCCTCCACGGCGCACTCGTCCACCAGCTTTTGAATCTCTGCTGGAAGGGCATCGTAGGTAGCCTTGCTTCCAATCATCTCCAGCATATGCACCATATGATTGGTCTTGATAATATATTTCTGGGGCTCATAGAGCTTGTTAGCCACCACAAGGTCAATGGGATTTTCCTGGGCATCCAGGGTTCCCTGCTGCAAAGACATGTAGAGCTCACTGAAATCCATAGGGGTGGGGTTAGCTCCCAGGGCGCTCCAGTAGGCAATGTGATTGGAATTCTCCATCACCCGGATCTTAATGCCTGCAAAATCCGCCAGAGACTCCACCTTCTTATTGGACGTCATAATGCGGTACTCGTCATCTGCATAGGCAAAAAGCTTAATGCCCGCCTTCTCATAGGCCGGCTTCAGCTCCTCCAGAAGCTTGCCGTCAAACACAGCTCTCGCCGTCTCAATGTCCGGATAGACATTGGCCATATCAAAAATGGCCACCTCCGGGACAAAATCCACCAGCGTACCCGTATTGCCAATGCAGAAATCCACGGAGCCTGCAATCACTCCCTCCGTCAGCTCCCGGTCTCCCCCAAGCTGCCCGTTCTCATAGAGATCCACCTGCACCTGTCCGTTACTTTTCTCCTCCAGAAGCTCCTTAAATTTAGCAGCCAGCTCATGATTCACGCTGTCCTCCGCCGTATTGGTAGCCACGGAGAGCACATAAGCAGCCTCCCCTGTTTCGGAATTCTCCGGGGCAGCCTCCTGGCCTTCCTCTGTGGCGGCCGGCTGTTGGGGCTTATTCTCCTCCTTGGGAGAGGAACCGCAGCCCCCTATCATAGCTCCCAAAATTGTCAGACATAATACAAGGCCTACAAGTTTTCTTTTCATACATGTTCCTCCATATTTTTCAGATTTGTTTTGTATGATCAACCGGCTAGCATGGGTAGGTTTTGCCGGTAAATCTTCTCTCATCCAGGCAGAATTTATCCAATCAGCGCAAGACTGATAGCCGGAATTTATCCAATCAGCGCAAGACTGATAGCCGGAATAAAGGTAATAAAGAGCAGGGCAATGAGAAAGGCGCCAATAAAGGGCAATACTCGCTTGGCAATGTCCATAACGGGTAGCTTGGTCAGGTTGCTGGCCACAAACAGATTGACCCCCATAGGCGGCGTCACAAAGCCAATTGCCAGGTTTACCACCATAATAATGCCAAAATGCACAGGGTTCACACCCAGGGACGTGGCAATGGGCAGCATAATGGGACAGAACACCAGGATAGCCGGGGCCGTGTCCATGATCATGCCCACCACCAAAAGAATGCAGTTAAATAAGAGAAGCACCACAATCTTGGACTGAAAGGTTCCCAGAACAGCAGTCCCCACGGTCTCCGCCACCTTCAAAAGGGTAATCACCCGGCCAAAGGCCACCGCAGAAGAAATCACAAACAAAATAGGGCCATAGGTAACCACTCCCTCATAGATAATCCCTGGCAAATCTTGAAATCGCAGGGTCTTATACACAAAAAGGCTGATAAACAGGGCATAAAAAATAGAAATGGTGGCAGCCTCTGTAGGGGAAGCAATTCCTCCGTAGATACACCCCAGGATGATAACAGGCGTGATCAGGGCCCAGATGCTCTCCCGGAGAAGATGCCAGAAGCCATTTCCCCGCACCTCCTGGTATTTCTTCTGGATCAGCTCCTTGTCCTCCCCATTCCTCTTACAATAAACATAGGAATACAGCATGAGACAGCCTGCAATGACAAACCCCGGAAGCACCCCGGCCAAAAACATGTCCGCAATGGAGGCATTGGCGGAATTGCTGTACACAATAAAGGGAATACTGGGAGGGATAATCACTCCCAATCCCCCGGATACGGCCACCAGGGCGGTGGAAAACAGCAAATCATAGCCCACGCTGGTCAAAAAGGGGATGCACATGGAGCCAACGGCCGCCGTGGTGGCCGGGCCGGATCCGGAGATCGCCCCGTAAAACAGGCAGGTAATCACAACCGCACAGGGAAGCCCCGCCGTTTTATTGCCAATAAAATAGGCAAACATATTGAAAATTTTGTCGGAAATCTTTCCCTTAGCCATAATCACCCCGGCCAGCATAAACAGGGGAATGGCCAGAAGGGGGAAGCTGTCCAGACCACTGACCATGCTTCTCACCGCCGCGTCAGCCGTGTAGGGAAATTTCTCCGCCAGAAATGAGGGCGCAATGGCCATGGTAGAGAATACAAAGCACACAGGCGTTCCAATGATAAGCAAAATTGCAAAAATCAGGAAAAACAGACCGATGGACATGCTATACCTCCTCCCTTTTCTTGAAAAACAAAAGAACCAAGTGCTCCAGCAACCGGATAATCGCCAGCAGAAGCCCTAGGGCCGGCCCCAGATACACCAGCCACATGGGAAGCTTCATGGCTGCGCTGGTCTGCCCGCTGGCCATGGCCTTTTGCACAATGAGAACCGCATTCTGGAACAGGATGGATACCACCAAAAGACTGATAAGGGAGGTAACCACATCCAACAGCTTTTTTACCTTCCCGGGAAGAAACATCACCAGCGTGTCAATCTTAATAATGGTGCCTCTCTTTATGACAAAGCCGATGGTGATAAAGCCTGTCCAAACATACAAATAGCGGCACAGCTCCTCGCTCCAGGTCAGAGAATTATTGAACAGATACCGGGCGACTACCTGAAGTCCGGATACGCAGACCAACAAGGTCAGCAGGATACATAAAATGACTTCTTCCAAATTCTTGTATGCCTTTTTCATACCTTCTCCTTTCAAACTCCATTCCGTCCGTCAAGTGTTGTCTGCTGTTGGTTGTCGGACAGATTTTAGTGTAAGAATATCCTATCATACAATGAAAAAAAGAACAAGTGACAGTTATGCTAAATTACTTTCCGAAAATTTGTGCAACTTTCCCAGAAGCCCCCACTAAAACCAAGAAATAAAAACCATTTCAAAATCTTTAAATCTGTGCTATGATATACCCATACTACATAAATCCAAGGAGAATGCGATGAATAGACCACTGACAAAGGGCCTTGCCCTCCTCCTGTCCGGCCTTCTTTTGACAGGATGTGCCGCAAGCCCGGAAACAAAGCCGGCCATGGCAACCCAGCCGGTCTCCCAGCCTGATACCAAGGAGTATCTCCTGCAGGACCACATGGTTCCCGTGATAATCAAGGATGCGGAGATCCGTGTGGGAGAAACTCGCCTGGAGACTCTTCTGGAGCATGATTTTGATCTGACCATACCGGTAATAAGAAACGACGAGGTAAAACGGCGGGATCTGGATCCGGAGGAAATCCTGCAGGCCAACACCAGCTATGGCGATGCCTTTTTCTGGATCGAGGACGCCATCTTCGTACACCTCACCCTGGAGGCCGGGGCAGAGGACATTCCCATGCGGGAGGCCCTGATCACCCGGCTGGAGCTGCATTTATCCCACGATAAGGATATTTTGCCGGAGGATGTGCTGATAGACGGGGTGCCGGTCACAGAGCTTACCATGACAAAGGCCCTGGAGCTCTTTCCGGACTACAGAGAAAAGGAGCTGTCCCTCACCCAAAGAGGGCAGGACTACAAGTGTACGCTTCTGTTCAGCCCGGAAACCCAGATTGTATATCAGTTTGCTCTTCTCCGGACCTATGAGCCCATAGAGGAGGAAGAGGAGGAGGAGTACGAATACGAGTACCAGGATCCCGTAGAGAGAATCTGGCCTTCCAAAGAAAACTAAGTCCTTTTACAAGGGCATGAAAACAGGGAGCATGCTCCATGCTCCCTGCATTTTTTATCCCTCTGTCCCATGCTCCCCCAGTATCTAGGCGCCTACTAAACGCCCAAAATCTCTGCCAGCGTCTGAAACAGCTTCTCCGTGTCAATGGGCTTGGACAAATGTCCATTCATCCCGGCCTCCATGGCCTTTTTCTTGTCCTCCTCAAAGGCGTTGGCCGTCATAGCCAAAATGGGAAGCCTCTGAATCCAGGGCGCCGCCATGGACCGAATGGTTCTGGTGGCCTCATAGCCGTCCATCACAGGCATTTGAATATCCATGAGCACCAGATCATAGGCCTTTTCCTGCGCCTTCATAAGCTTCTCCACGGCAATGCTGCCGTCCTCTGCCGTATCCACAAGAAATCCCGCCTCAGAGAGGAGCTCCTCTGCAATCTCCTGATTCAGCTCATTATCCTCCACCAGAAGAATGCGCTTTCCGCAAAGCCCTTCCTTCCAGGCCTCATCCAGAACAGTCTCCTCCTCCTCCACTTCTCCAAAGGCCTCCAAAAGCACCCTTCGAAGCTTGGACAAAAACAGGGGCTTCTGACAAAAGGCCGTCATCCCGGCCTCCACCGCCTCCTGCTCAATATCGCTGAAATCATAGGCAGTGAGAATAAAAATAGGCACCTGGGGCCCTACCAGGGCGCGAAGCTGGCGGACCACCTCCACCCCCCGTATATCCGGCATTTTCCAGTCCACAAAAAAGGCGGCAAAGCTTCTCCCCATCTCCAGAGACAGCTTGGTATGCAGAAGCGCCTCCTTGCCGGACATCATCCACTCCGGCTCCATGCCGATTTTGTCCAGCATTTTGGAAACACTGTCGCACACATTGTAGTCGTCATCAATAACCATGGCGTGAAGGCCAGCCAGCTGTTCAATCCTGGGATTCTCCAGCCTTTTTTCCATAAGCTTAAGAGGCAGCTCCACCGTAAAGACAGAGCCCTCTCCCTGCCGGCTCTCCACCTTTATGGTACCGCCCATAATCTCGATAATGTTCTTGGTAATGGCCATGCCAAGCCCCGTTCCCTCCATCTTGCTGATGGTGGAGGTCCGCTCCCGCTCAAAGGCCTCGAACACATGGGGAAGGAACTCCTCACTCATGCCAATCCCCGTATCCCGGACGGAAATCACATAATTGCCATATTTGGGCGAGGTCTGGGGCTTTTCCGTCAGACGAATAAAAATGCTGCCCCCCACAGGAGTAAACTTGATGGCATTTCCCACCAGGTTCAGAAGAATTCGGTGAATTCTTCCCTCATCCGCATACACATTCTCATGGGACAGATTCATGGTATCAATGGAAAGCTCCAGTCCTTTCACCCGAATCTGCTCCTGGATCATATTCATAAAATCGTGGAGAATCACAGGAAGGTTTGCCTCCTGCTCCTGAAGCTCAATCTTCCCGCTCTCGATGCGGCTCATGTCCAGCACCTCATTGATAATGGACAAAAGATGCTTGCTGGAGGCCGTTATCTTGTCAATACAATCCCGCACCCGCTCCTGATCCTCAATATGGGAGGCGGCAATGGCCGAAAAACCCACAATGGCATTCATAGGAGTCCGGATATCGTGGGACATATTGTTCAAAAAGGCAGATTTGCTGGCATTGGCCTTGTTGGCCTCCCTGTAAGCCTTTTCCAGAGCCTCCTTGTCCTCCAGCTCCTTCTTTCGCTGGTCACTGATATTTTCCACCACAAATTCCACCTGAACGGGAAGTCCGGATTCCGCCCTTTTCACCACAATAAAGCTTGCCCGGCACCATCCCTGCTTGATGCTGAGATATTCCAGGGAAATATGCTGCTGAGCGCCGATTCTTTCAGCCAGAGTGCTCACATCCACAAATGCCTCGAACTCTTTCTTAGAATTATGCTCAATAAGGGTGTCGGAAAAAAGCTTAAAGGCCGGAACCACGGCCCCTTCCTTTCCCAAAACCATGGTAATATAGTCCAGGCCCACAATCTCCATAAACATTCCGGTCTGGAGATCGATAAAATAATTAAACATATAAATCTTACTGAGAGCGCTGATAATATTCACCAGCCGCATACGACTGCTGTGGTACTCTGCCTCCTGAAGCTTAAAGTCCGAAATGTTCTGGATAACTCCATAGGCTCTCTCTGGACGTCCCTGGGCATCATAGGCTACCGTGGTAAGGGTAACCGTACACCAGTTCTTTCGATCAATGCTGCTAAAGGAAGCCTGTGCCGTCTTTTCTCCCCGGTCAATCCGATAATACATCTCACAAAATACCGGCCGGGTGGCCGGATGGACAAAATCCTCGGCGAAGCTTGTGGGCATATCCGGGTACACATTTTTACATCCATACATCTGGGCTGTCCTGTCATTGATAGTAATAAGCTTTTCCTGTGGATAATACCAGAAGGTACAGATATCCGTATTCTCCAGGGAGGCTAAAAGTCCCTCCTGCTCCTGTACTCTGCTTATTGCATATCCTTCCATAAGCTTCGTCCTCCTTGTACTAGATACCCCATTATAACATACTCTTTCCCGCTTGACAAATAAAAGAGAGTGTGATATCATCGTCCCATCAAAACGAGAGAGGTGAAAAGATGAGAAAATAATGTACTTTTGCCCGCATGATTGCTCAAAAACAGCAGGACCTATAAAGCCTGCATTTTGTCATGCTGCCAAAAGTAGATTATGTTCTCATAGTCTCTCTTTTTGTGTGGAAATATTCCTCAAAACTCCAGACTATAGAATGTAAGGCTCTCTTTGGCAGCAAAGGGGTCTTTTTTTGTGCCTTTGTAAGGAATAAGATCCCGGAAAGGAGAACGCTCGATGTCACAGATTCGCGTAAATAACCTGACCTTTTCCTACGAAGGTCATTTTGATACCATATTTGAAAATGTATCCTTTTCCATTGATACGGACTGGAAGCTTGGCTTTGTGGGCCGCAACGGAAAGGGAAAAACCACCTTTTTACAGCTGCTTATGGGAAACTATCCCTACAGCGGGAGCATTACGGCCCCCAAGGCCTTTGACTATTTCCCCTATCCCGTTACCCAGGCCCAGATGGATCTGTCTGCGGCAGAATTTATGGAGGACATCAAAGCCGGCTGTGAATCCTGGCGTGTGCTGCGGGAGATGGAAAAGCTGGAGGAGTCGCCGGAAATCTTATACCGGCCCTTTGGAACCTTAAGTCCCGGAGAACAGACAAAGCTTCTGCTGTCCATTCTGTTTTCCGGGGATGAGGACTTTCTCTTGATTGATGAGCCCACCAACCATCTGGATGAGAGCTCCCGGAAGCAGGTGAAGCAATATTTGGCTCTCAAAAAGGGCTTTATCCTCATCTCCCACGACCGGGATCTTCTGGACGCCTGTGTGGACCATATTCTGGCCCTCAATAAAAAGACCCTGGAGGTGCAGAGCGGAAACTTCTCCAGCTGGTGGGAAAACCGGCAGCGAAGGGATCAGTTTGCCCTGGCAGAGAACGAAAAGCATCTGAAGGAGATTGGAAAGCTTCGCCAGGCGGCCGCCCGCTCCGCCCGGTGGGCTGATAAAAATGAGAGCACCAAAATCGGATTTCATCCCAAGGAAGAGCACGACCGGTTCATTGGGACCCGCCCCTACATCGGCGCCAAGACCAAGAAAATGCAGAGCCGGGTAAAGCAGATGGAAAAGCGCATAAGCAGAGAGATTCAGGAAAAAGAGGGATTGCTGGTAGATCTGGAGCAGCCTGTGGATTTAAAACTTACGCCCCTCTCCCACCACAAGAAAACCCTGGTGAATATAAGAGATTATGGACTTATCTACCAGGGCGCTCAAAGCCCTCTCTTCACAGGGCTGACCTTTTCTCTTTGTCAGGGGGATCGCATAGCCCTTCACGGGGAAAACGGCTGCGGAAAATCCACACTGCTCAACAAAATCCTGGAAAAAGCCGGGGCACAGGCATCTCGTCTGCCTGTGGAGGAATCCGGCTTCTGCGAGACGGCCTCCGGGCTGGTAATTTCTTATGTAAACCAAGACACCTCCAAACTTAAGGGAGGCATCTCTCAGTTTTGTCAGGAGAGACAGCTGGAGGAGAGCCTGTTTTGCTCCATCCTCCGGCAGCTTGCTATGGAGCGGGTACAATTTTCCAAGAAGATAGAGACCTATTCTGCCGGCCAGAAAAAGAAAATCCTGCTGGCCGCCAGTCTTATGACACCCGCCCATCTGTATGTATGGGATGAGCCTTTGAACTTTATTGACCTATTCTCCCGGCTACAGCTGGAAAAGCTAATCCTGGATTACAAGCCCACCCTGCTGTTTGTGGAGCACGATGTGCGCTTTCGGGAAAAAATTGCCACCAAAACCATCCCCTTGTAAAAGAAAAAGCCAAAGGGCTGCCGGCTTCAAAACGATCTCCGGCAGCCCCTGCTTCAAAAGCACTTCCCTCATCCAAAATCTTTTGTATACACCCTGTCCTTTTCCGTAAAGCCCATGCTCTTTAAATATGCTGCATGTTTTTCTGTGGGAAGGGACATAACAAGCCTGTCAATCCCATGGGCCGGCAGCTGCCCATAGAGATAAGCTCCCACAGAGCAATCCCGGTATTCCGGTGTGCTGTAATCCACAAAGATCTCCAAGGTTCCTTTCTCCCTGCGCTTTCCCAGCAAAAGTCCCACGGGAACCGCGTCAGAGCACACCAGATACGCCGTATCTATGCCCTGCTCCTTTGGCTTCTCCAGGGGCGCCTGGGGAAAATACAGCCGGATATCCTCCTGATAGTATTGAAGAAAATACTGTAAATAGGCATCCCCCGGCTTTCCCTCCACAAGAGAATAGTGTCTGGTGGAACGGGTCAGGCGTATAAGATAATAGATATTAATGCCAATGAGACAAAAATTCATAATGGCTGTGGGGTAGGAACGGATAATCAGGGCGTAAATGGCAAAAATCAGGGCGCCTATTCCATTGACGATCCGCAGCCGCACCACCGAGGACATTAAAAAAGAAATCAAAACAATAAAAGAACCCAGGTATCCCACGAATTCAATGATCATATCTGTAGTCATAGAAGCTCCTCCTTTACTCCTGATTTTTCCACTCTAAAATTTCCTCCAGCCGTTTTTTTACCGCCGCCTCCTGCCCCGCATCCGAAGGTTCATAATACCGGCGGCCCTTTAGGGCCTCCGGAAGGCACTGCATGCGGGAAAGCTTCTCCCGGGTATCATGAGCGTAAATATACCCCTCCCCATAATGAAGCTCCTTCATCAGGGAGGTGGGCGCATTGCAGATCTGCAAGGGTACCGGCTGGGCCGGCAGCTCCCGCACATCCTGCTTGCACCTTTCGCAGGCCCTATATAAGGCATTGGACTTGGGAGCCATGGACAGATAGGTGACCGCATGGGTGAGATGCACGTCGCACTCCGGCATTCCCAGGAAATGGCAGGCCTGATAAGCGGCCACCGCCACCCCTAAGGCCTGGGAATCTGCCATTCCCACATCCTCGCTGGCAAAGCGCACCAGCCTGCGGGCAATGTACAGGGGCTCCTCTCCTCCGTCCAGCATCCGGCACAGCCAGTAAATCGCCGCATCGGGATCGCTGTTTCGCATGGATTTATGCAGGGCTGAAATCAGGTTATAGTGCTCCTCCCCGTTCTTATCATAGAGCAGGGACCGGCGATTCATACACTCAGACAACACCTGATCCGTGACGGCGATCTCACCGCTTTCCTGTATCTGGCTGTTTAAAACTGCCATCTCCAGGGTATTGAGCGCTGTCCTGGCATCCCCGTTTGCAAACCGGGCAATGGCCAAAAGCTGTTCCTCTCCTATGGCAATCTCCTGGTTTCCATAGCCTTTGGGATTTTTCAGGGCATTCTCAAGGAGAGCCTTAATGTCCTCTGCCTCCAGAGCCTTCAACACAAAGACCTTGCACCGGGACAAAAGAGCGGAGTTGATCTCAAAGGAAGGATTTTCCGTGGTGGCTCCCACGAGAATAATGCTTCCCCGTTCCACATAGGGCAGAAAGGCATCCTGCTGGGCCTTGTTAAACCGGTGAATCTCATCCACAAAGAGCAGGGTGCGAAGCCCCATATGCCGGCTGTTCTCTGCCCGGCCCATGACCTCCTTGATCTCCCGGATTCCGCTGTTTACTGCGCTGAATTCCACAAAGTCCGCCTGGGTCCTTCCCGCAATAATCCGGGCCAGGGTGGTCTTTCCCACTCCCGGCGGTCCCCAAAAAATCATAGAGGAAACCTGATCCCTCTCAATCAGCCCCCGAAGCATTTTTCCCCTTCCCAGCAAATGGCTCTGCCCCACATACTCCTCCAGGGTTTCCGGGCGCAGACGGCTGGCCAGGGGCGCTCTCAACTCCTGCTGATCAAATAAACTAAGCTGTTCCATAACGGGACTCCTTTCCCCCGGGATTCCTTTTACAGGGAACATTTCCCTTCCCCGGCGCATATGCTGTAATAAGGAAAAATAGAAGGCAGGAGCACCCATGATGAAGCAGCTGATTGGATTCGTCTTATTCTGGATGGGAATTGGCATCCTGCTGACCTTTTTTATGCCCTCCGAGGGCTGGTTTCTCCGGGCTCTGGCAGCCTTTCTCCTGATCCTGATTGGCTACAATCTCTTTTCTCACTGCTGAAAAGGCCATTGCCAAAAGCCTCTCACTGCATGAAAACCCGGGTTGCTCTCCTTTGCCTGGTGTGATAGAATAAGGAGGGCTATCATCTCTTGACAAGGGCATACACGGTCGAGAGATGGTATCTAGGCCCAAGGATATTTACATAGGATGGTATCTAACATGAATCAGGATTTGACAAAGGGCCCCATTTTAAAAACCATGCTGTTGTTTTCCCTTCCCATGATTGCCGGAAATATGCTGCAGCAGTTCTATAATATTGCCGACACCCTCATTGTGGGAAAATTTCTGGGAAGTCATGCTTTGGCGGCCGTGGGTTCTGCCTATACCCTGATGATCTTTTTAACCTCAATTCTTTTGGGCCTTTGCATGGGCTGCGGCGCCCTGTTCTCCATCCAATTTGGCGGGCAGCAGACAGAGCAGCTGAAAAACAGTCTGTTTGTCTCCTTTGTACTCATAGCCTTGATTACCCTGCTTATCAATGGGGCTGTCTTTCTCTTTATAGATCCCATTATGGTCTTTCTCCGGGTACCGAAAGAGATTTATGGCCTTATGCGGGACTATCTCTGGATCATCTTTTTTGGCATCAGCGCCACCTTTTTATACAACTTTTTTGCCTGCCTTCTGCGGGCCGTGGGAAATTCCCTGATTCCTCTGGTATTTCTGGGGGTCTCCGCCCTCTTAAATATTGGCCTGGATCTCTATTTTGTGATTTCACTCAATAGGGGGGTGGAGGGTGCCGCCCTGGCCACGGTGATCTCTCAGTTTGTCTCCGGACTGGGAATCCTGGCCTACACCCTTTTGCGCTGTCCAGAATTTCGCATCCAGAAACGACACATGGTATGGAAGCGCTCCGCTCTTCTGGAGATCACAGAGTTTTCCACCCTCACCTGTATCCAGCAGTCTGTGATGAATTTCGGCATTCTTATGGTACAGGGCCTGGTAAACAGCTTCGGCCCGGTGGTTATGGCGGCCTTTGCCGCTGCTGTCAAGATCGATTCCTTTGCCTACATGCCGGTACAGGATTTCGGAAACGCCTTTTCCACCTTTATTGCACAGAACTACGGCGCCGGTAAGCCCCAGCGCATTCGACAGGGCATTTCCAGCGCCGTAAAGGTGTCGGTTTTGTTTTGTCTGGCAATTTCCCTTCTGGTCTTTCTGCTGGCCAGACCCTTGCTTCTCATCTTTGTACAGCCACAGGAAAGGGAGATCCTGGCCCAAGGGATTCTCTACCTTCGGGTGGAGGGCTCCTTCTATTGGGGCATAGGCTGTCTATTTCTCCTGTACGGCCTCTACCGAGCCATTAAAAAGCCGGGCATGTCCGTGGTCCTCACCGTCATCTCCCTGGGCACCCGAGTCCTTCTGGCCTACGTGCTTTCTGCATATATAGGCGTCGTGGGCATCTGGATGGCCATTCCCATTGGCTGGGTGCTGGCAGATCTGACAGGTCTTTGGTATTACCGTTTCAAGTGCAGGGAGCTCCTTAACATACCGGAGACTCCTGGCCATAATCTATGACTCTATGGTGTCCACGGCATCCTGAATGGCATCGGCCACAGGGGTCTGCTCCTCTTTCTTCTTGCCTGTAACCTTGTCTACAATGTCCGGAACCATATCCAGTATCTTTGTAATGGTATCCTGATTCTTTACATTGACAAGCTTGGTGGTGCCGTTGGAGATCACCAGGATTGCGCTAGGCGTAATCTTGGCTCCCAGACCGCCGCCCCCATTGTTTTTCTTATCATCAGACCAGGCTCCTGCGCCCACGCCAAAGGCCACATCTACCAGAGGCAGAATAATGGTGTCCCCAATATGAACAGCGTCGCCTACTACGGTTTTGGTGGTGACAAAGCTATCCATCCCCTTAAACAGAGATGCCACGGTAGTCTCAAAATTGTTGTTGCTCATGAAAAAACCTCCTTATTTGCGCCCCCGCGCAATTTCTCTTATTCTCTTATAAACGACCTTCATATTTTTATCCCGCCACAGCCGCCATGCAATCCCCACAAGGGTGCACATGCGAAGCCTACCCTTGATTCGAATCTCTCCCTCCAGCACCTTTTGCTGAAAATCCGGCTGAAGCTCCAGACGACAGGGCCACAGGGCATAAAGGGCGCTGATCCCGCCCAGAATCTCTCCTGTCTGAGCCGGATCCCCGGTCCCGAAATGTACCCATCCCCGCACCTTTTTGGGGCCAAGCTTTTTCAACAGGTAAAACATCTGTCCCTTGCAAAGCTTAAGAGCCGCCCGGGTGGAATCCAGCGTCAAAAACTCGCGAAGCTCTTGAAGCCGCTGTCTGCCTTCCCTTATTTTAGCACAGAACAGGCGGATTGTATATTGTAGTTTTTTTAATTTTTCCCATATTCGGGCCAGGATATCCAAAAGAAAGAAACGCTTCTTTTTTGGTATCTCTTTTTCCTTGACTGTCAGCTCCCTGGTCCCGGACAAGGCCGCCATCTCCCTGGGCTTCTCATCTGCCTCGGCAGGACTTTCGGCTGTCAGCAGGGCTTCCTGGTCTTTGGCCCTCTCCTGTGTCCTGTCTTGGACGCTCTCTCCAGGCTCAGACAGTCCTTCCCCCCATTCTTCTGTCCCAGTCCCGGGATCCTTGGCGTCTGCCCCGCGCCTTGAAGCAGGGATTCTTTCCGCCTTCTCTGTGTCTTCCCCTTGGTCTTTGCCTATGCCGTCCTCCCCTTGGTCCTTGTCCTTTGCAGGCTTGTCCGGCGGATCGGGAATGCGCATTATGGGAATTCCCAGAAGCTTTACCTTCACCGTAAGCTGTCCTCTCCGGTATATAACGGGAACGCTCACGGCATGAAGAAGCCAGGTGATCCGAAGCCTTCCCTCTATGTCTCCCTGACTTTTCCCCCAGGCATCATAGCGCACCGGGACAAACAGAAAGGCCAGAAGCGCCAAAAGTAAAAGCCCCAGAAGAAGCAAAAGCCCAATCCCTATGATTTTTAAGATTATGACAATCACATGCCACATATACTTCTCCTACCTTGCCCTTTTCCTTCGTCTCTCACCCTGTCCGGCCGGAAAAACGAAATAGCTTCGGACATCAAAGCCTCCCGTCTTTTCATAGATATCCGTGAGCATCAAAAGGGTTAGCTCCTGGGCCTCCTCCAGACTGCCGGCCATCCCCACAACCCAAAGATCCTGCCTGTAAAAAGCGGGCTGCTTTAAGTGGGCGGCATGAAAAATATCCAGGAGATTTTTCTCATTGGAGGCCAGGGTAATAAGGTACACCTTTGACATCCCTACGCCCAGCTCCGCCTTTTTTATAATTCTTTCCTTTTTTTTCGCTGTTTTATCACTGAGATACAAATTCTCTGCCCATTTCATCATGACAATCCTTTAAAAAAGGACTGTTGCAAAACACAACAGCCCCTAAAAGTATTTCCGGTTTCCCCAAAGATTGCTCTTTTTCAAATCCAGATATTCATTGTAGGCCCGCTCTAATATCTGTTTTTCATTGGAAAATTTTAGCAGATGATAGGCCTCATGAAATTTATAATACCCGGAATCCACAAAATATTCCTCACGCTGTGGTTTACTGTAATAGTTATCAGCCATCATCAAATACCAATGGACATCCTTCTCTACAGTATCTTCAGGAACATTAAACGAATATTGGCTCTTCCCAATATATTTAATAATGGCTGCATCCACGCCTGTTTCCTCTCGGACCTCCCGAATGGCCGTATCCTTAAAGTCCTCCCCCTGCTCCACCGTTCCTTTGGGAAGAACCCAGCCTTCATACCTGTTTTTATAATTTTTATATAAAAGCAGAATCTTCCCCCGAAATATTACCACACCGCCGCAACTGGTTGCTTCAATCATTGCAAATCCTCCCGTATACTGGTGTGTCCTTAGACTATGAAAAGTATACCTCTTTTTGGAAGCTTTGACAAGCGTGAAATTTCCCAATTACGCGAAACCCGGGAACGTCTATTAAAACACATAGTTATTCAGAAGATAAATCAGAAGCATAAACAGGACCACGCTCAGAACAGCAAGGGCCACACGCACCCAGGAAATAGGGGTGCGTCCCCCCACTCTTCCCGTCTGGCCGTTGATCATAATCTGATAAACCTTTCCCTGGTAGGTGAAGGAGGAGAGCCACACAGGCAGAAGCAAGTATTTATAGGTTATCTCCGAAAAGCTGGTATCCAGCTGCACCTGCCCCACCTCGTCTGCCTGTGTTTTTCTGCGAACCTGATCCTCCACCCCCTGCTGCAGGCGAGTGGCTATGAGCTGTTTGGCCCTCTCCCAGGCATCTCTTAATCCCACCGAATACCGCTCCGCTCCAAAGCCAGCCACGTATTCCGGCTTATACTCCACATTCTGCTCCGTGGCAAAGGGCAGAATCTGATTCAGAATGCCTCTGTCATACCGCTCACTTCCAAAAACCAGCTGATCGTCAATAAATTCCTGGTATGTACCGCTGGTATGGTGCCATTCTGTGTGAATCTCGCTTCCATTCTTAGTCTTTACCGTCCGGTGAATGCCATAGGACGCCCGGTATTTGGAGCGGGTCTGGGCATCAAAGGTCCAGGCCGGCAGATAAATGCCAAAAAATGCCTCCGGCTTTGCCTTTTCCTTGGCCTCTCTGGGACAGAACCACTTATGCTTCAGCCAGGCCTTAAAGCGCTGCCCCGCCTGCTTCTTGTCAATGCGAAAGGGGCAGACTCCCCCGGGAGCCAGGGTATTTTTCCCTTTCTCCTCCATGACCTGGTTGGACCCGCAGTAGGGGCATTCGCTGGCAATTTCCAGAGCATCGTACACAGACTGTGCCCCACAGGACTTGCAGATCACCACCTTCTTTTCCACGCCCCAGTTGCAGTTCCCCTTCTCTTCCGCCTGGGAAAAGTCCAGCTCCTTTGCAGAATGTGTCTGTCCTTGGCGGACAATCTCCTCCCTGTGCCCGCAGTAGGGACAGGACAGGCCCCCGGATTGCGGATCAAAGTCCATGGTGCCTCCGCAATCCGGGCATTTCCGGTCTGTCTCCTCTTTTGTTCTTACCACCTCCGGCTCCTGTTGATCCGAAGGCACTCTCCAATCATCCCTCATATCTTATCCCACAATATCCTCGTTATTAAAGGGGTCCCCACAGTTAGGACAGAACTTGGGCGGCTTTGTCTTATCCTCCGGCTCCCAGCCGCACTTGTCACAGCGGTAGGTCTTGGCCCCCGCCGGCTTGGGCTGCCCGCATTCCATACAGAACTTTCCCTTGTTAAAGGTGCCACAGCTGCAGGTCCAGCCAAAGGCATCTGGCGCCGGCGAGGCCTGTGACTGCTGGCCCGCTCCCTGAGGCTGCCCGTAACCGGGCTGCTGGCCTGCTCCCTGAGGTTGCCCGTAACCCGGCTGCTGGCCCGCTCCCTGAGGCTGCCCGTAGCCCTGGGGATTTGTATTCTGACTTTGTTGCTGGGCTCCCATCTGAAAAAGTCCCTGGGCGCTGGCGCCCCCGGCCTGGGAGGCCATATTCATACCCATAAAGCCCATCATAGCGCCGGCGCTGTTGCCTGCCGCCGTTTTCATAGCCTCTGCCTGCGCGCCCACCAGCTGGGCTGCCGCCATATTGGGATTCCGGTACACGGCTGTCCGCTGCAGATCCTTCAGCATGGCCTCATCCTCCTCGGAGGCCTTCACAGAATTGATGCCAAAGGACACAATGGAAAGCCCACGCAAGCCCCGCCATTTCTGAGACAGAATATCATTCAGGGCTGCGGCCATTTCCATGGTATGGCCTGGCAGGGCGCTGTAGCGGATTCCCATCCCCGAGATCCGGGCAAAGGCCGGCTGCAGGGCTGTCAGCAGCTCTGTTTTCAACTGGCTGTCCAGCCGATCCCGCTCAAAGAAATCCTCCACATTGCCACACACGTTTGTATAAAAGAGAATGGGATCCGTGATGCGGTAGGAATATTCCCCGTGACAGCGAATGGAAATATCAATGTCAATGCCCACATTCTGGTCCACCACCCGGAAGGGCACGGCGTTGGAGGTACCGTATTTATTGCCCATAATCTCCTTGAGATTTATATAGTAAACCCGCTGATCCTTGGCCGTGTCGCCCCCAAAGCTAAACCGCCGGCCAAGAGCCTGAAAGCTGTCCATTATACCGTTTCCCAGACTTCCGTAAAAAATGCTGGGCTCTGTGGAGGTGTCATAGATAAACTCTCCCGCATCTGCGCACACCTCAGCCACCCGTCCCTGGTCCACAATGATCATGCACTGTCCCTCATTGACGGCAATCACGGAGCCGTTGGTGATAATGTTATCCGATCCCTTTTTGTTGGAGCTGCGCCCGGATACCTTCTTTTGTCCCTTCACAGCCAAGGTATTTCCATCCATGGAATCACAGTAAAAATACTCTCTCCACTGATCCCCTAAAAGGGATCCCCCTGCAGCCTGCAGCGCTTTTATCAAACCCATGTCTTTTCCCTCCCACAGCTTTTTGGAATATTATTTTAATGATGGAACAGACGAATCCCTGTAAAGGCCATGACCATTCCATATTTATTACAGGTCTCAATCACATGGTCATCCCGAATGGAGCCTCCGGGCTGGGCAATGTATTTTACCCCGCTCTTATGGGCCCGCTCAATATTATCTCCAAAGGGGAAGAAGGCGTCGGAGCCCAGAGCCACATCGCTCATCTGGTTTAGCCAGGCCCGCTTCTCCTCCCTGGTGAACACGGGAGGCTTCTCCAAAAACAGCCGCTGCCAGGCTCCCTCGGCCAGCACATCCTCATACTCCTCCCCTATATACACATCAATGGCATTGTCCCGATCCGCCCGGCCAATGCCCTCCACAAATTTCAGGCTTAGCACCTGGGGCGACTGACGCAAAAACCAGTTGTCCGCCTTGGTTCCCGCCAGACGGGTACAGTGAATCCGGGACTGCTGTCCGGCTCCAATGCCAATGGCCTGCCCGCCCTTTGCATAGCACACGGAATTGGACTGGGTATATTTAAGGGTAATAAGCGCCACCGCCAGATCCATGCGGGCCGCCTGGGGAAGTTCCTGGTTGTTTGTGACAATTTTGGAAAACAGAGCGTCATCCACCACCAGCTCATTTCTTCCCTGCTCAAAGGTAATGCCAAACACATCCTTGCACTCCACCGGGGCGGGAACATAGCTCTCATCTATCTGAATCACATTGTAATTGCCCTTTTTCTTCTGCTTTAAGATTTCCAGGGCCTCCGGCGTATACCCGGGGGCAATGACCCCGTCGGAAACCTCCCGCTTAATGAGAAAGGCAGTGGATGCATCACACACGTCAGACAGGGCAATAAAATCCCCAAAGGAGGACATGCGGTCCGCACCCCGGGCTCTGGCATAGGCGCAGGCCAGGGGAGACAGCTCCTCCACATCCTCCACCCAGTAAATCTTTTTTAAGGTGGCAGACAGAGGCAATCCCACGGCGGCCCCTGCCGGGGAAACATGCTTAAAGGAGGTGGCAGCAGGAAGCCCGGTTGCCTTCTTTAATTCCTTCACCAGCTGCCAGCCGTTAAAGGCATCCATAAAGTTAATATACCCCGGTCGGCCGGCCAGCACCTGAATGGGCAGCTCTCCCTCCCGGCAAAAAATCCGGGACGGCTTCTGGTTAGGGTTGCATCCGTATTTTAATTCCAATTCTTTCATTGCATGTACTCCTCCTTGCTAGTTTTTATTAACGATCCGGCTCACATAGCCGCCGTCCCCAATGGATATATAGCGCACAAACAGGGAAACCTTGTTCTCCTCATTCAGATTTTCCCACAAAAGGCGGGTGAAAACGTCAATGTCATCCGCTATGGTGATTTTCTTGGGCTCTCCCGAAAAGCTTGGCAGAGGATTTCCGTCACCGCGGTAGGTGTGAATCAAATGTCCCTCCCCGGCCTTGGGATTCTCATAGGTATAGGTAAAGCGCTGACAGGAGGAGGGATCCCCCTCATTGCTCTTTAAAATAGACAATGCATAATTGCAGATCCCCTTTTCCGCATGCATAATGCCGGAAATCCGGGGGGTATAGTTTGGCGCATCCGGCTCAAACTCCCGAGTGCGCAGAGCCTGCTCAAAGGTGTGCTGGTTATCCATCAGCTCATAGACCGTATCCGTCTGATCTCCGTTGGTCACAATGGTTTTATTCCCAAGCACCCGCACAGGAGCATAGATAATCAGGCTGGGATCCGTAAGCTTGGAGGGATCAAAGGCCTGGGTGCGAATTCCCTTTCCGTCCTCCACAAAGATCCGATTTCGGCTGTTCTCGCTTCTTCCCATAATAAAATAGGCAGTAACTGCTTTCCCTCCGTCTGCGGTCCTGCCCATAATAATCCCTCTGCCGGGATATGCATTTTCCTTTAATTCCCTTTCCATCCAACTAAAGTCCATCCAATTCTCCTCCGTAATCCTTCCATATATTCTTTTCTCATTACCGCATCCATTATAGCATTCCCTCTCCCTTTTGGCAACCAGTTTCCCCGGCGTTTGTCCCTTATGTTTTTTCCATATTTTTCCCCTACCAGGGTAGAAAGGCCCAGGCCACCGCCACAAAAATGGCTGGCAGCAGATTGGCCACCTTGATCTTCTTTCCAAAGATGAGATTCACTCCCACACAGAAAATGAGCATGGAGCCTGTGAGAGAAAGGTTGTCCATGGCCGAATCCGTCAAAAGAGGCTCCAGAAACCAGGATAAAAGGGTGATGCTGCCCTGAAAGAGGGCCACGGGAATGGCGGAAAAAATACAGCCCCTTCCAAAGGAAGCTGTGAGAACAAATACAATGATGAGATCCAGCACAGCCTTGGCCGTTAAAATGGAAAAATCCCCAAAGACCCCGTCCTGAATGGAGCCCACCACAGCCATGGCGCCGATACAGACAGTAAAGGAGGTATTCAAAAAGCCCTCAATAAACCCGCTGTCCCCCTGACTTTTGGTTTTCTCCCGAAGCCAGAGGCCAAAATCCTCCATGTGCTGCTCCAGATTCAGCCATTCTCCCAGAAGAGCGCCCATGACAAAGGAACCGATAACCATCATGGTGCCCTGGCTTGCAAGGCCTCCCTCCTCTATGACCAGCATATGCTCCATGGCCCCGGCGATGCCCAAAAACAGCACACAGAGCCCCGCAGCCTGGGTCAGAATATCCTGAAACCGTCGGGAGAGCCCCTTTCCCAGAAGCAATCCCAAAAATCCCCCGGCCAAAATCCCGGCCACATTGATCCCCGTGCCAAGGCCAATCATGCCTTCTCTCCCCCTTTCCTGGCAGTCTTTTTCCGTCCGCACAGCAAATCCGTGCAGTTTTTGCATTTCAACGCCTCGTTGCATCCCTCATAAAACCGCTCCGGATACCGATGTACCCGGTATTCCCACAAAAGAAGCACAAAGGCTGCCGCCAACACAAGACTCCAGCTGTAAAGGCTGTTTATACAGACCAAGGGCGTTACCATCATCAGGTGATCCCAGTTGAAAATCCGGCAGGTTGTACAGCAGCGATTTTTGAGAAACCATACCCGAAAAGGACACCACACCACCACGCAGAACAAATCAGCCACATAAAAGAAAACAGCTGTCAGCAGGAGCTCCTGATTTCCAATGATTTCCATTCTTCGAAAACCTGCCAGAACAAGGCCCACCAAGGTCCACAGGATAAGCACAAGCAGAGCCCGCCTGTTATTCTCCCGGAAATAGGCTCTTCTCTTCTGGGGATCTGCCGGGCTCTGTGCCGGCACATAATAGGCCCGAAGCTGCTTGGCCGCACCTAAGGCCAAGGTTACGGGAATGGGAAACAGCTTAAGCGCCATATCTCCCATCCAGATCAGCCACAAAACATGGAGGATGGAAAGCCCCGCAAAAAACTGTCCGGGCTCCAGCGCTGCAAACTGCTCCGGCTTTCCCACATAGACAGCCGTCACTATTAGCAGAACCAGAACCCGAAACCATAGACGTCCCTGATATTTCTTTCTCATTTGTTTTGCGCTCCTTCATAAAAAGCTTTCGACTTCGATTCTTAGTCTATCATTTTGCGGAGCGCTTGTCAAAGCGTTGTTTTTATGGGAAGCCCTGTTTTTTATTCCTCTTCTTTCTGCTCTGGAATCTCTGACTGCTTCCACACAATCTTTACCTTAAACAGATCCCCGTCAATCTCAATCCGGAAGGCGCCTCCCTGGAGCTCCACAAAGCTTCGGGCAATGGCTAAGCCCAGGCCGCTCCCCTCTGTATTTCGGGACAGATCCCCCCGTACAAAGCGCTCTGTGATCTCCTCCGGATCAAAGTTCAGCTCTGTTGCCGAGATATTTTTCATCTCAATATGCACCTGATCCTCTGTCACATACAAATCAATGTATACCCGGGACCCCTCCATGGAATATTTGAGAATGTTGTTGATAAGATTCTCAAACACCCGGTAGGTCCTCTGTCCGTCCAGCATGCACAGCACCTTTTCCTTTGGAAGATTCCAGCGAAACTGCAGGCTGGAGGCCTCCAGCTTATCTTCCATCTCCAGGCGAACCTGCTTGATGAGATTCACCAGATCCACGCTTTCCAGGTGCATGGTCACGTTCTGGCTCTCCACCTTGCTCACCTCAAACAAATCCTCAATGAGTACCTTGAGCCTGTTGGATTTCTTCTCCAGGGTCTCAATGTAGGAGGCCCGCTCCTCCGGGGTTCCCTCCTCCCCCTTTAAGAGATCCACATAGGTAATAATGGCTGTCAGGGGCGTTTTCAAATCGTGAGATACATTGGTAATCAGCTCTGTTTTCATGCGCTGGCTTTTTACTTCCTTCTCCACGGCCGCCTTAAAGCCATCCTGAATCTTTAACAGCTGTACCTTTAGGGGCTGAAAAATTCCCATGTCCTCCGGAAGCTCCATGCTCAGATTGCCTTCCGCTATCTGCCCGGCTGCCTCCAGCATACGCTGATATTGCTGCTGTATGGTTCCCAGCTGCTTGCGCAGCATGAGATATAAGGCAATGGAATACAGCACCAGGCCCGGAAGTCCAAAGACCCAGGCACAGCACAGCACGGTCAGTATGGCCAGATTTACCAGAACCCATTTGGTAAGCGGCTTATTCACCGACTCTGTAATGTCAAGCCTGGTCATATAGCGGTAAAATCTTCCAAACAGCCGCCGGCTGGCAGGGAAGATCCTAAAAACCAGACTGCGCTCCTTTAAATAGGTCCAAAAGCCGCCCTCTGTTCTGGGCCACAGAATCAACACTGCCCACATACATACCAGGGACAGCAGAACCCACAGAAAGACATTATACCCATAGACAAACGCCTTTGCAGAGACTTCCAGAAAATTCTGATCCATCAGCTCTTCCACAAACATGCCGTTACAGGTCTGTACCAGCGCCTCCAGGGTTAGAGTATGCAGCAGAACATAAAGCAAAAAGCCTGCAAATAGTCCCTCCAGGGGGAAAGACAAAATTCCCCTGTCCAGCACCTGTCTTTTTCTTCCCCAGATGCCCATGCCCACACCTGCAGCCAGGGATAGCAGGGCAATGCCAAAGGGCAGAAGGCCTCCTCCGCTTTCCATATAGAGATGATAGCTTTTCCAGTAGCTCTCAAAGGAATCCTCCTCCGGCTGTGGCGGCGTATATCCGTAAAACACCTGCATATTTTTGGGGCGGGTAAGCTCCGGAGGCTGTCCGTCCGTATTGTAATAGTTCTCCAGCATATTCCGGTATCGTTGATTCTGCATGTTTCGATAGATGCCCTCCGCATCCATATTGGCAGCGCCGGCAAGCTTAAGCTCTCCCACCTCATCATACCGAAGAATCAGAAAGCCGTCATAATAGGGCCCCCGTTCCATGCTCATACCGGACTGCTCCATCTGCCCGTCAATCCAGCGAAGGACCGTTTCATCCGCAATGTTTGTAATGGTCCGTCCGTTCTCCAGATCCTTTGCCACATAGTCCCAGCCAGCAGCCTCCATATTTAGAAAATCCTCCTGCCACAAAGCCACAGAGCCTGCCAGAGCCTCTGTAAGTTCTGTATAATACGCGATGGATTCCGTTCCCCAGCTCCCGGACTGTACCATGTTTCGGACATTTGGCAGAAGGATTTCCTCTGTCAAAATGGGCTCCTCCGAAGCCATCTTTTGAAAATCCACATAAAACAGATATCCATTCTGTACCATACTGCGCACGGTATAGGAATCTGCATCCAGCAAAGTCTGCCGAAGCTCCTCTCTGTTTCTGTCCCATTCCTCCTCCAGCTGCCGAAGCTGCCTTTCTGCTCCGGTCTGAATACACCTGTAAGAAAAAATGGCTATCCCAGCCAGGACCAGACTGGTGAAAAGCATTGCCATGTAGAGACTTTTACGCCTGTTTTTCAATTTTGTATCCAACTCCCCACACCACCTTCAAATATTTGGGCTCCCGGG
>CANPIM010000056.1 GCA_947574135.1 uncultured Lachnospiraceae bacterium | reverse complement strand
AAACGCGATTTCAGGTCGTGACTGGAGTTCAGACGTGTGCTCTTCCGATCTTGCATATGCTTGCAGAGGAGCAGGCCGGCACGGATCAGATGGAAGGAGCTTAAGACTCCTCCCCTACCCCATGCTTTTCACACAGATCTTTTAGACAGCAGCGGTCACAATGAGGCTTTGTCCGTGCTGTACAGACATCCCGCCCATGGTATACCAGGCGGTGGCAAAAGTCACTGCCCTCCTTGGGAGGGATGATTTTCCAGAGAGCCATCTCCACCTTTTTGGGATCCTTGCAGTTCTCCACAAGCCCCATGCGGTTGGTAAGACGAATGCAGTGGGTGTCTGTCACAATGGCCGGCTTTCCAAACACATCTCCCATAATGAGATTGGCGCTTTTGCGCCCTACGCCGGGAAGCTTAAGCAGCTCCTCCATGGTGTCCGGCACCCGCCCCTCATAGTCATCCCGCAGCATCCGCATGCAGGCGCTGATATCTCGGGCCTTGCTGTGTCCCAGGCCGCAGGGCTTTACAATGGCTTCGATGTCCTCCGGCTCTGCCTCTGCCAGAGCGTAGATATCCGGATATTTGGCATACAGCTTTGGCACCACCACATTGACCCTGGCATCGGTGCACTGGGCAGCCAGTCGAACGGACACCAAAAGCTTCCATGCCTGGTTGTAGTCCAGGGTACACCCGGCATCGGGATATTCCTTTTTAAGCCCCTCAATAATAGCCAGGGCCAGCTGCTTTTTTCGCTCCAGCTCTGCAGCATTTTCCGTACTCTTTGCCCTTCCCGCCTTTTTTACAATGGGTTTCTTGGTTTCTTTTTTCATGTGTCCCTCCATGTTGTTATCTTCCTTTACCATCTCTTGACAAGGCGTGTGTGCCCTTGTCAAAAGATGGTATGGTTTTTATTTTACAAAAGGAATTTGATTCCATCCATTTATTACAGGGAATCCCGCTTCCCCTGAGGCAGCTGGGCCAGCACAATGGCTCCAAACATGAGTACACAGCCTAGAATCTCCCGGTTACTCAATGTCTGCTCCAGCAAAAGCATGCCGGCCAGCACGGAGACCACCGATTCCAGACTGAGAATCAGGGAGGCCACGGTGGGATTCATTCCCTTTTGTCCTACAATCTGCAAGGTATATCCCACGCCGCTGGAGAGCACACCCGCATAGAGAATGGGCTTCCAGGCCTCCATAATCTGGGAAAGGTGAGGCTTTTCAAAAAGCAGCATTCCCAGGCCGCTCAAAAGACCGCAGACGAAGAATTGAATGCAGGACATTTTCACCCCATCCACCTGCTGGGTAAAATAGTCGATGACCAGGATGTGGACGGCAAAGAGCAGGGCGCAGATAAAGACGAAGAGATCTCCCTGTCCTATAGAAAGGCTCTCGTTGATGCACAGAAAATAAAGACCAGCCAGAGCCAAGGCTACCCCAATCCACACCAGGGGCCCGCATTTTTTTTTGAAAAACAGCCCCAGCACAGGCACAATAATAATGTAAAAAGCCGTGATAAAGCCAGCCTTTCCCACGGAGGTGTACTGAATGCCAAATTGCTGAAAGCAGCTGGCCGTGCAGAGAGCCAGGCCGCAGCAGACACCGCCCAGGAGCAGCTGCCGCCTCTGCCTTTGCCTTTGTTCTCCTGAAAGCGGGGGCTCCTTTTGTTCCAGGGACGCATCGGTTTTCGGTTTCCGCCTATTTGCCCCTCCCTCCAGCCAGTTTAAAAGAGCGATGCAGGGAATCAAAACCACACCTCCAATGAGGGAGCGGGTGCAGATGAAGGTGAAGGGCCCCACGTAGTCCATCCCCACACTCTGGGCCACAAAGGCCACTCCCCACACAATGGCAGTCAATAGCAGCAATGCGGTATTTCGTATCTGTTGTTTTTTCATAATAGCCTAAGCTCTCCTCTGTTCCTTTATTTTCCGGCGCTTTCCTTTTCAGCGCTTTCCTTTCAGCTATTTTTCTTTCAGCTATTTTTCTTTTTGTGTATATTTCGGATAGTTTTTTTCTTTCTGCCGTGTTGAGGGCCAGGAGCTCCTCCGGCTTCTCTCCGGCCAAGACCATGTCTGGAGTTTTTCTCCGTATGAGGAGACTGGCCTTCAGCGCGCTCCCTTTTCTCGGCAGGCGGACGGATAAGACAATGCTTGTCATAGCCCACCAAATCCAGGCGTCCGGCCTTTTTTAGAGCCTCCAGAACCAAATCGTAATTTTTCGGATCCTGATACTGAAGGAGCGCCCGTTGCATAGCCTTCTCATGGGGATTGTCCGGCACATAGACCGGCTCCATGGTCCGGGGATCCAGGCCTGTATAATACATACAGGTGGATATGGTGGAGGGTGTGGGATAGAAATCCTGCACCTGCTCCGGCATATAGCCCAAATCCCGGCAGTATTCTGCAAGCTTTACTGCCTCCCTTAGGGTGGAGCCCGGGTGGGAGGACATTAGATAGGGCACCAGGAATTGTTTTTTCCCCAGGCGTTGATTGGTTCTTTCATAAGCCTGACAAAAAGCGTCATACACCTGCCGGGAGGGCTTTCCCATAAGCCTTAGCACGGCGTCGCTGATATGCTCCGGAGCTACCTTTAGCTGGCCGCTCACATGAAAGGCACAAAGCTCCTCCAAAAATTCCGGCTTTCCCTCAGCCAAAAGGTAGTCAAACCGAATGCCAGAACGAATAAAGACCCTTTTCACCCCGGGAAGCGCCCGCATTTTTTGCAGAAGCGCCCGGTAATCCTCATGGCTGGCATCCAGATTTTTACAGGGGGTGGGAAAGAGGCACTGACGATTCTTGCAGGCGCCGCATTTCTCCTGTTTTTTACAGGCAGGATGGCGGAAATTGGCCGTAGGGCCTCCCACATCATGGATATATCCCTTGAAATCTGCCTGCTGCGTCATTTCTTCTGCCTCCCTTAAAAGGGATTCCTGGCTGCGCGCCTGTATGATACGTCCCTGGTGAAAGGTGAGGGCGCAAAAGGAGCAGGCTCCAAAACAGCCGCGGCTGCTCACCAGACTAAAGGCCACCTCTTTTGTGGCCGGAACGCCTCCCTGGGCCTCATAGGAGGGATGGGCCCTTCTGGTATAGGGCAGGGCATAGACGGCATCCATCTCCTCTGTGGACAGAGGCTTGGCTGCCGGATTTTGGACAAGGAAGCAGTGGCCGGAATAGGCTTCTATCAGCCGCTTTCCGAAGTAGGGATCCGTATTTTCGTATTGGATGCGAAAGCTTTGGGCATAAGCTTTCTTTTCCTGCAAAAGAGCTTCGTAATCCGGCAGACGGATGGCATCATATACGCCCTCCAGAGAAGAGGTTTTGTAAACGGTTCCCTCTATAAAGGTAAGATCCTTCACCGGAAGGCCGCTATTCAACGCGTCGGCAATCTCTACAAGGGAGCGCTCTCCCATGCCGTAGGAGATAAGATCCGCCCCTGCGTCCAGGAGGATGGAACGTTTCAGGCTGTCGCTCCAGTAATCGTAATGAGCAAGCCTCCGCAGGCTGGCCTCAATGCCTCCCAGGATGATGGGAATTTTTTTGTAGGAACGGCGGATGAGATTGCAGTAGCTGATGCAGGCCCGGTCCGGCCGCTTTCCCATCACGCCCCCGGGAGTGTAGGCATCCGTTTGGCGGCGTTTTCGGGATACGCTGTAATGATTCACCATGGAGTCCATATTTCCTGCAGACACCAGAAAAGCCAACCGGGGCTCACCAAGGGCTCTTATGCTTTCCGGATTCCCCACGTCCGGCTGGGAGAGCATTCCCACCCGGTAGCCATGGCTTTCCAGCACCCGGCTGATAATAGCCGGACCAAAGGAGGGATGATCCACATAGGCATCCCCGATGACATACACAAAATCCAGCTGCCGGATGCCTCGCTGCCTGCATTCCTCCAGGCTTATGGGCAGAAAGCGTGTATCCATTTTCCTCTCCCTTTCTATTTCACAAATCGTTCATAGGTACCTGCAAAGACCTGATCATAGGACTGAATATAATAGTGGGCCATTTTGCGGATGCTCTCTTTTTGATCCAGGGAATACTCGTCCTCCACCGCGCACACGGTCATGCCGGCGTTTAGTCCTGCCTGGATACCGTTGGGCACATCCTCAAAGACCAGACACTGTGAGGGCTCTGCCCCCAGCTTTTTGGCCACAGCCAGATAAATATCCGGAGCCGGCTTCCCGGCCGGGACCTCGCAGGCTGTCATGACACAGTCCATATACGGACCAATATCCAGAGCCTCCATCACCGCATGCAGAAGCTCCCGGCCATTGCTGGTGCAGATACCGGTTTTCATGCCCCTGGCCTTCAGCTCCTTTAAAAATTCCTTTGCCCCTGGCTTAAAGCCTACCTGGTGGGCATACTTGTCCCTGGCCATGGATATCCAAATGGCCTTGATCTCCTCCAGGCTCTGGGAAAGCCCAAAGGTTTCCTTAAAATAGACGGCTGTTTCCGAAAAGCTCATGCCCTCAATCCGATGGGACAATTCCTCCGGCACCGAAAGGCCCAGACCTCCCAGATATTCCAGATCGATCTCCTTCCACATCCACATGGAGTCCACCAGGGTGCCGTCTAAATCAAATAAAACTGTGGTAATATTCTCTAACATTCTGTTTTTCCCTTCAAGCGCTGTACCTCAGCCTGGGTCAAGGGCCGATAGTCTCCCGGCCGCATCCATGCATCCAGGGTCAGCGCTCCCATGGACAGCCGTTTTAGATAGGTTACCGGACAGCCAATGGCCGCCATCATACGTTTTACCTGGTGGAACCGTCCCTCCCGAAGCGTGAGCCGGATTTCCGAGACACCTTCCCTGGGATCCGTCTTTAGGATCTCAAGCCTGGCAGGAAGCGCCGGTGCCTCCTCTCCAAAGTCAAGCCCCCCTTGAAAGAGCTCTACGTGCGCCGGCGTAACCAGCCCTTCCACCCGGGCAAAGTAAACCTTGTCCACATGCTTCTTTGGCGACAGCAGACAATGCGCCAGGGGGCCGTCGTTGGTAATCAGGAGAAGGCCCTCCGTATCCTTGTCAAGCCGTCCCACCGGAAACAGATCCTTGCGCTTTTTATCCGGGATAAGGTCCAGCACCGTCCGCTCCCGCCGATCCTCTGTCGCGGACACCACTCCCGCCGGCTTGTAGAGAAGATAGTATTCCAGCACCGTATAGGAGATGATCTGCCCCTTATAAACCACCTGCTGCTCTCCTATCTGAGTCTCCGGACGCCTGCACACGGCCCCGTCCACCAGGGCATATCCCCTTCGAATGCCGTCCTTGACCTGGGAGCGGGTACCCTGCCCCATATCACATAAAAATTTGTCCAGACGCATGCCTCTTCCCTCCTACCAAAGCCAGCCCGTATGATATTTATTGCGCAGAGAACCGTTTACCAGCTTCCCCCACCCAAGAGGAAAGCCCTCCACGCAGACCAGGCACCAGCCGTTGATTCCCACATCCGACGCCAAAGCCTTGTCAGCTTTTTGGAAAACAGGGGGATCCTCCAGGGTCTCCCCCTTTAAATACCGAAATACGCCTGGATCCGTGGAAGAAAAGTCCACCGTCCATGGCCAATCCTCCCTTTTTAAGACCATGGCCAAAGCCTGACTTGGGGTAAATCGTTTCTTTTCCAGCTCCCCCAACAGGCAGCCGGTGCGCAAAAACCGAAGCCCCTGTAAAAGGGGAAGCCCTTGGGGCAATGCATAGACCTGGCCCTGGCGAAAAAGCAGCCCCTCTCCTGTATCCAGGGAGGAATGCCAGGACCGGGAAATTGCAAAGGAAGGGTCCATCTGTGCGAAGAATTCCTTTACAGGCCCAAGGGCCTCCTGGGAAATCCCGAAAGCGCTCCCTTTTTCACAAGATCCCCTTTTTTCACAGGATCCTCTATTTTCCAAGGCCTGTCCCTTTCCCCGGGATTTCTTTTTAGGCTTTGGTTTTTCCGGAAACACAGCATGGCTCCCGGCCCAGGAGGTGGCCTCCTTCTGCTTACAATCTTCCTTTTCCGCCTTTTTTAACAGGGCAAGAAAATGTCCCTCTCCCCTTACCCGGTGGGGATAGAGGCGAAAGCAGCGGCAAAGCTCTGGGGATCCCTGCTCCAAAAGGTCCGGGCGGCCGGGACAAAAGCCGTTCTCCACAAACTGCTTTACCAGCTTTTCATCCGGGGAAACCACGGACATTTCCGGCTCCGTATCCAGCAAATATTGCACACTGCCCTCATTTTCCAGGGGATGGAAGGTACAGGTGGAGTAGAGAAGCATTCCCCCGGGGCGAAGCATTCTTACGGCCGCCCTTAGGATCTCCCGTTGCAGGGGCCCATAATACTCTGGTCCATGCGCCTGCCAGCTTTTTACCATGGAGGGATCCTTTCGAAACATGCCCTCCCCGGAGCAGGGGGCGTCCACCAGAATTTTATCAAAATATTCCGGAAAACAGAAGGCAAGCTTCTCCGGCGCCTCGCTGGTCACCAGAATGTTGGGCTGCCCGAAAAGCTCCAGATTTTTAAGAAGCCCCCGGGCCCGGGAATTGCTGATATCGTTGGCCACCAAAACCCCCTGGCCCTTCAGCCGGGCGCAAAGCTCTGTGGCCTTGCCCCCCGGGGCGGCGCACAGATCCAATACCCGCTCTCCCGGGGAAACAGGCAGGGTCCGGGCCGGCGTCATGGCGCTTGGCTCCTGGAGATAATACAGACCCGCCCCATAGTAAGGGTGTCGAGAAGCCTGAGCATCCTGGGGAATATAATAGCCGTTGGGAATCCAGGGGATTTTTACACAGGGAAACGGAGAAATCCTTTCAAATTCCTCCGCCTCGATCTTGCTGGTATTGACCCGAAGTCCCCGAAAACCGGGGCCCTCAAGACTTTTTTCATACTCCTCATACTCTGCCCCCAGAAGGGCCCTCATCGTTTCCTGATATGGTACAGGCAGTTCCATAATTTTTCTCTTATCCTTCCTGGGGCCTACGGAACATCCATTTCCATGGAAATATCCTGAGCCCGATATCCCTCGGCAATGATGTCCAGCTGCTTTTCGAATCGCTCCAGCTGGTCAATGTCATTGAGGGAATACACCCGGTAAAATTCATCCTGAATCTTCACGATCTCCCGCTTGTTGGCCACCCGATACAGGTTTTGAATATTGTTTAAAATATCGGATACAATGCTGGCCTGATTGCGAAGAGAGAGCTGGGCGTCCATAATCTCACTGCGGACGCTGGACATTTCATTGTCCAGCATAATAATGGCGTTAGCTGCATTCAGCAGCCGTTCCTTAATGTGATCCGGAATATTCCGCTTGTACTTGTACTGCAGAGAATGCTCCACCGTGGCCCAGAAATTCATAGCCATGGTGCGGATCTGCACCTCCATATGGAGACGCTTGGGTCCCTCCAGGGTAAAAACCGTGTAATAGATAATCATGTGATAGCTGCGGTAGCCGGAGGTTTTCATCTCCCGGATGTAATCCCGCTCCTGGAGCACCTCCATATCCTCCCGGTTGTGGATGATCTCCACCACCTTGTCAATGTCCTCCACAAACTGACAGATAATCCGGATACCTGCCAGATCCCGCATACGGACCTCCAGATCCTCCAGGGCAATCTTTTTCTTTTGGCATTTATCCAGAATGCTGGAGATGGTTTTCACCCGGCCCTCCACCCGCTCTATGGGGCAGTAAAGGCCCTTGTTCCGGTGCTCCTTTACCAGGTTTTCAAATTTTGTGGTGACCTCCTTGACGGCCAGCTCATAGGGATTTAAAATTTCTCTCCATAGTTGTATTTCCATATATAACCTTCTCCTCTTTAAAGGGCATGCCCGATGTCTTTTTCCTGCGTACTCCTGTGCCCCCTGTCGGGGAATGTTCTATGTATGCGCATACGTACCTCTTATGATATCATACCATATTTTTACTCATAAGCATAGCTTAATTTGAAGCTTTCCAGGTACCGGAGAAACCAGTAGGGATTTACGGCCAGCTCCGGAATCCCCTCTGTGCGAATATAGATCCCCACATGAAGATGTACGGCAAATTTCCCCCGGGTACCCTCCTGCCCATAGCCGGTGTCTCCCATAAGGCCCAAAAGCTCTCCCGCCCGTACCACGTCTCCAATCTGAAAATCCTTTGCATAGGAGTCCAGATGTGCATAATAAAAATACCCGTCGTGGGGCCCCCGTATCCCAATGCGCCAGCCTCCCTTTTCCAGCCAGCCGATATTCTCCACTACCCCGTCTGTCATGCTTAAGACCGGATAATATCCGGCCACATTGGAATCCGGCATGAGATCCGTTCCCTCATGGCCATAGGTGCCTCCATAGCTGCGCTCAAAGAGCCAGCTGTCCTCAAACTGAATCTGCGCGTCGGGATTGGTGGTAGAGAGAGGAATGGGAAAATATTCCAGATCCTTCCAGATGTTTTCATACACTTCATAATATGCCCGGGCCTGCTGGGACAGGGTGGCCTGCTCCTCTCTCGACGCCTCCGGGGAGGCCTCCTGAAGCCAGGCCACCTGCCAGTGGATCAAAAGACCCAGAAACAGCAGCAATAAAGTGGTCGCCGCAAGGGAATTTTTCTGCCTCATACCAATAAATATATGAGGGAATTCTTTCAATTATGCCTAAAACACCCTTGAAAAGGAAAAATATGGAAATTTTTAAATCAGTCGGAAAGCCGGGCCAGAACCGCCAACAGGAATTCCCACACCCGCCGGGTGGAGGAAATGCTCAGACGCTCCTTTCCCGAATGGATATCCTGCATATCCGGTCCTATGGACACGCACTGCAGCCCGGGGATCCGGCTGCTGAAAATCCCACACTCCAGGCCTGCGTGAATGGCAAGCACCAGGGGAGCCTTTCCATACAGCCGTTGGTATTCCTCTGTGAGAACCTCCCTGAGACGGGAATTTTTCTCATATTCCCAGCCCGGATACACGCCGTGGGCCTTATAGGAGCCTCCCAGAAATTCCACGCAGAGCCGCACCTGATCACGGACAGCCATTTTTTCCGTCTCCACAGAGCTTCGGATGGAGTGGATAAGCACAAGCTCCTCCTTTAGAAGTCTGGCAATGCCCAGGTTGCAGGAGGTCTCAACCAGTCCTTCCAGCTCTACACTGCGCTTTTGGACACCGTTGGGAAGCATTTGCAGAAGATAGATAAGCAGGGTCTTGGAGCGGGGATCCAGCACCTCTGCTTCCTGTAGCGCCTCCTTTGTGACGGATACGCACACCTCCCCGTCGCTTCCTCTCAGCTCATGACGAAGAATGTCCTGGTAGGCAGACGTTTCCTCCAAAAGCAGCGCTTCCTCCTCCGGATCCACAAGAAGGGATACCTGTGCAGCCGCCGGAATGGCATTTCCCACCCGGCCGCCCTCCAGGGAAATGAGCGCAAAGGAGAGAGCCTCGTCTAGCCGGGCCAAAAGCCTTCCCATAAGCTTTAGAGCGTTGCCCCGCTCCTTGTGAATTTCCGCTCCGGAATGCCCGCCCTTTAATCCGTCAAGCGCAAGGGTAATTTTCACGCCCCTCTGGGTTGTGCGCTTCACGGGAAGCCGGCACTCCCCGGTAAGGCCTCCGGCGCAGCCCACGGTAAAGATTCCCTCCTCCTCTGAGTCCAGATTTATCATGCGTCTGCCCTGCAGAGAGGATACGTCCAGGGCCTCCGCTCCCAAAAGCCCAATCTCCTCATCCACGGTAAACACACATTCCAGGGGCGGATGGGAATACTCTCCGTCCAGAAGGGCCAGCATGTAGGCCACGGCAATGCCGTCGTCCCCACCCAGGGTAGTGCCGTTGGCGTGGATAAAGTCCCCGTCTACGCCCAACACAAGCCCCTGGCTCCTCATATCCAGGGTGTTTCCCGGCACCTGCTCCAGCACCATATCCAGGTGTCCCTGGAGGATCACCGGAGAGGCATTTTCATACCCCGGGGCGCCAGGCTTTTTTATAATCACATTTCCCGTCTCATCCTGCATGCAAAAAAGCTTTCGCTCCCTTGCAAAGTCCATACAAAACTGTCCCAGGGCCGCCGTGTTTCCCGAACCATGGGGAATTTTGCAGATTTCCTCAAAAACTGCAAATACGTTTTTCGGTTCCAGTTCCTCTAAATGCTTCATATTAGTCCTCCTGCTCTACATATACATTACCATGAAGAAAAAAATCCTGTCTGTTAGTATGATTATGCTGCTTCTGGGATTCTTATTGCTGAATCCTGAGGAAGCCGTGGCCGGCTCCCGGGCCGGACTGATGCTGTGGTTTCAGTCCGTACTCCCGGTGCTTCTGCCCTTTTTTATTTTGTCCCGTCTCCTGATTTCCATGAACGGAATCGCGCCTCTTACCCGTCTTTTGAGCCCTCTCACCCGACATATCTGGGGGCTTTCTCCCATGGGTACCTATGCCCTGCTTTTGGGCTTTCTCTGCGGCTACCCCATGGGGGCCAAGATCGCCGGAGACCTGGTGCGGGAGGGGAAAATCACCCCTGGGGAGGGAAATTATCTTCTCCTTTTCTGCAACAATGTAAGCCCGGCCTTTCTTATGGGCTTTTGTCTCACAGAGCAGCTAAAGGCTCCCGCTCTTCTTCCCCTGACCCTGGGACTGGTCTATGGGTTGCCCCTGCTGTTAGGGGCGTTTTGGAGAAGAAAAGGGACACAGTCCCCAAAATTGCCGCAAAAACAGGCGTCCGGATTTCAAATCAGCTTTAAAATCGTGGACACCTGTATCATGGACGGATTGGAGAGCATTCTGAAGCTGGGGTGCTATATCATCCTTTTTTCTATTATGGCCCGATTGGCCATAAAAATTCCCTGGCCCAACATGCTGCTCTCGGCCATAAGCGTGGGACTTCTGGAAATCACCAACGGAATTTCCCTGGTCTGTCACATGCCCTTTTCCTTGGAAATCCGCTATCTCACGGTCCTTGGGTTTGTGATTTTAGGGGGAGGCTCCGGCCTGGCCCAGACCCAGGGCATGCTGGTGGGCAGCGGTCTGTCTGTTTCCGGCTATATCAAGGCTAAGCTTATCACCGCCTTGGCTGCGCTACTCCTGGCCGCCGCTCTGTTTCGGTTCTTTCCTGTTTAGGCTTTTCTCTGTCTAGGCTTTTCTCTGTTTCGGACTTTCTCTGTCTAGGCTTCTTGTCCTTCAGCCCCTTCCCCGCTGATGGTGGGGGCCAGCTCGCTGCGGTTGGCGCTGACAATGTCATAGCAGTTCTGCAGAGAGGCAATCAAAGATTCATATTTTGCCGCATAATTGCTGATGGCGCTCTGGATAATATTTTCCAGGTTTCCCAGCATGTCATCCGTATACTGCATGGCTCCCATGCGGATGTTATTGGCGTCGATGGTGGCGTTGTCCACGATTTGCTGGGCCTGCTGGGCCGCAGCCTCTACCACCTCATTGGCATGGATATAGGCCTGCTGCATGATTTCGTGCTCGTTGATCAATTCGGAGGTATGTATATTGGCCTCCTTAATCAGGGCCTCTGCCTTTGCCTGAGCATCCGCCAAAATGGCATCCTTATTTGCCAGAATCTTCTGATAGCGCCGGATCTCCTCCGGTGTTTTCATGCGAAGCTCCCGAAGCAGCTCCTCGATCTCTTCCTTATTTACGATGATATTGGCCTTAGACAGAGTCTGTGGCTTACAGCTGTCAATGTATTCTTCAATTTCCTCGATAATCTGTTCAATTCTGCTGCTCATACTTGCTCCTCTTTCCTATTTAGCCTGGGGTCCTTTTCCAGCCGCCCGCTCTTTTACCCGTCGCTGCATGGGACCTATGATGGAAGCCGGGACAAATGCCGTCAAATCTCCCCCAAACTCCGCTACCTCCTTTACGGTGGTAGAGCTTAGGTAGGCATATTCCAGGCTGGTGCTTAAAAACATGGTATCGATTTCCGGGTTGATGATCCGATTGGTCTGGGCCATCTGGAGCTCATAATCAAAATCCGAAATGGCTCGTAGTCCCCGCACAATAATCTTGGCCTCTGAGGCCCGGGCAAACTCTGCCAAAAGTCCTGTAAAGGACTGGATCTTTACATTGGGAAGATCCTCCGTAACCTCCTCTAACATCTTAACACGTTCCTCCACCGAAAACAACGGACTTTTGGCCCGATTATTTAAAACTCCCACAATCAGCTCGTCCACCACATGGGAGGACCGGCGAATAATATCCAGATGTCCAAAGGTAACCGGGTCAAAGCTGCCCGCATAAATTGCTCGAATCATATGCTATCCTCACTGGCATGTACAAAAAACACATGCTGATTTGTCTTGTATTTTTTTATCTTTTTCACGGAAAAGCCGTATTTCTGTATCTCCTCCAAAGGCTCCCTAAGCGCCGCTTCCAGAATCACCCAGGTATCCTCCTTTATAAGTCCGCTATGAGACAGAAAGGCGAAGGCCTGCCCTTCCAGCCCCTTTCCATAGGGGGGATCCATAAAAATAAAGTCAAAGGGCTCCTCTCCTTCCAGGCTTCGAAGCCCGCTTAAGACGTCGGTGGTTAAAAGCCTGGCCTGATCCTCCAGTTTGGTAAACCGGAGATTTTCCCGGATAATGGCAGCGGCCTCTCTGTTTTGCTCCACAAACACCCCCAGGGCCGCTCCCCGGCTTAAAGCCTCGATGCCAATGGCTCCGCTGCCGGCAAACAGATCCAGAAACCGGCAGTCCGCCAGATAGGGCTGGCAGATATTGAAAAGGGTTTCCTTGATGCGATCCGTGGTGGGACGTGTCTCAAGCCCCGGAAGGGTGCGAAGCGGCATTCCCTTTGCCTTTCCAGCAATGACTCTCATCCCCGCACCTGCCCGTTTCCGTATATTTGATACTTGCTGGAGGTCAGCGCCTCCAGACCCATGGGGCCTCTGGCATGAAGCTTCTGGGTGCTGATCCCAATCTCCGCTCCAAAGCCAAATTCAAAGCCGTCCGTAAAGCGGGTGGAAGCGTTTACATACACAGCCGCCGCATCCACTTCCTTCAGGAACTGCTCCGCATGGGCCGGATTCTGGGTGATAATCGCCTCCGAATGCCCTGTATTGTATCGGTTGATATGGGCAATCGCCTCTGCGAGGGAGGAAACGGTTTTCACAGACAGAATATAGTCCAGGTATTCCCTTCCCCAGTCCTCCTCCGTGGCCGGCGTCATAGAAGCCGCCGCACAGGCCGTCTCATCTCCCCTAAGCTCCACCTGCTTCCCGGAAAGACGTTCTGCAAGAAGGGGCAAAAATGCAGGGGCAATGGCCTTGTGCACCACCAGGGATTCACAGGCATTGCAGACTCCGATACGCTGGGTTTTGGCATTGTATATAATGTTTAAGGCCATGTCAAAATCTGCCGTCTCATCCACATAGATATGGCAGTTGCCGGATCCGGTCTCTATCACGGGAATGGTGCTGTTGTGCACCACGGTGTGAATCAGTCCCGCGCTTCCCCGGGGAATCAGTACATTTACATAGCTATTAAGACGCATAAAGGCTGACGCCGTTTCCCGGCTGGTATCTCCAATGAGCTGTACGGCGCCCACCGGCAGTCCCGCCCCAAGGAGCGCCTTTTGGAGAGCGTCCACTATGGCCTGGTTGGAGTGGATGGCATCGCTGCCACCCCGAAGGATCACTGCATTTCCGGTTTTCAGGCAAAGGCCAAAGGCATCCGCCGTCACATTGGGCCGGGCCTCATAGATGATTCCCACCACCCCCAGGGGAACCCGTACCTGCCGGATCGTCAGACCGTTGGGAGGCTTGCGCTCCGAAATCACCTCCCCGATGGGGTCTGGCAGTCCGGCCACCTGCAAAAGTCCCTCCTGCATGGAAACCAGTCTCTCATGGGAGAGCTTCAGACGATCCAAAAGTCCTTCCGGCATTCCTTTGGTTCTTCCCGCCTCCATATCCTTTTCATTGGCAGCCAGGATCCGCTCCTCCTCCAAAAGCAGTTGCTTTGCTGCCAGATGGAGCGCCCGGTTTTTTGCTTCCGTACTCAGACAGGCCAGAGCAGGCTCCGCCGCCTTGGCCCGGGCTCCCAGAGCCTCCAAAGTCTCCATGCAGCGCTGCTCCGTAATGATTTTCTGGGGAAGCTTATCAAACTCCTCAAAGGGCACCTTGGGAAACACCTGAAACTCAAAGGCCAGGGCAATACGCACCAGGGAAGGCCAGGCCGCCTGATACTTGTCATAGAAGCCTCCCCCATAGCCTACCCGATGCAGGCTCTCGTCAAAAGCCACTCCGGGCAGAATAAGCAGGGCCTCCGGCTCCTGAGCCAGAGGGCAATCCTTCTTTGGCTCCCGAATACCAAAATACCCTTCCTCCAGCTGGTCAAAGCTTTCTATGTAATAGTATTCCATCACATCCCCCTTTACCCGGGGAACGGCCACACGCTTGTGATCCTTCCAGGCCTTAAGGATAATCTCCTTTGTCTCCACCTCATGCTTATAATCCATATAGGCATAAATGCAGGAGGCCTCCCGGTACTCCGGCTGCATGAAAAAGCGCCTGGCAATCGCTGCACTCATGGCATGAATTTCCTGGTCCGTGCGGGCCTTTCTTCGGCAGCCAACCTCTCTTCGGATTGCCTGTTTTTCTTCCTTCTTTGACCCCTTAATGTCCTTTGCTTCCATATTTTTCTCCTAAATTTGTGATGCTTCCGTCGGCTTCCTGTATCTCGATCTGATCCATCTGTCCACGCAGGTTTTGACGAATGGCCTCAATGTATTCCCGGCGCAAATCCGCCTGCTCCCGCTTTTCCGCATTGGTGAGCCCCTCGGCCTTGGACTTATGATACAGCTCGTTGATTCTTGCTATTTTTTCCTCGTTCATGGGAACTGCCTCCTGTTATTCCATGCGCAGGAACCGTTTTAATTCCGGATAAATTTCCTTTGCATATGCATAGCCATGTTCATAAAAGGCGGTAAGCACCAGCCTGTCATCCTCCGTATTTTTCACCACCGGAACCTGGGGACGGATTACAAATACATGGCCCCGCTCCTCCAGATTCTCAATAAGCTCCATGGTGCGGTTGTACACGGCGGCCCGTCTGCGGATGCTGCGTATCAGATTAGGATATTTGGAATACATGATCTGGGACAACCGCAGGATTTTTCGGGACGTTTTCTTTCGATAGCCTTTTTGCCGGGTAAGTACGATCACATTGTGCCGAATACCGTCCCGCAGAGCCTTCCGGATGGGCACGGAATCTGCCAGTCCTCCGTCCAGCAGGGGAACATCGTCCACACAGACCATAGGAGAAACCACAGGCAGACTACAGGAGGCCCGGCAAATATGCATCAGCCGCTCCCTGCTCTCTCTTTCCTGTAAATAGGCAGCCTCTCCTGTGAGACAGTTGGTGGCTCCCAGAATGCAGGTCTGCGCAGACTGAAAGAACCGATCATAGTCAAAGGGAAAGATGGAGTTTGGAAACACATCAAAAATCAACTCCATATTAAACAGACTGTGATTTCTTATCAGATGCCGCAGTCCCACATAGCTGCCGGCTGCCAGATAATCAATGGTACATTTCTTGGTTCTTCCCGGCTGGTGAGACACATAGTTTACCGCATTGCAGGCTCCTGCCGACACGCCGATGACATAGGGCAGATACAGCTCCTGCTCCATAAAGTAATCCAGCACGCCGGCCGTGAAAACTCCCCGAGTGCCGCCGCCCTCCAGGATTAAACCGGTCTTTCTCATACATTCATCTCCTCTAAAAACCGTTTCAACCGAAATTCCTTCTGGGGATTTGCCAAAAAGAGGGTGCCCACCTGGTTCCCCTCCATAATCTCATGGACCACGCCTACGTCTTTTCCATTGGCAATCACCATATCGGCGCCGGCCGTAGTGGCCAGCCTGGCCGCCGTAAGCTTGGTAGCCATGCCGCCGGTTCCCACGCTGCTGCCGGAGCCCTTTCCCATGGACATAAGCTTATCATCCAAATGCTCTACCAAATGGATAAAGGAGGCATCCGGATTCTCATTGGGATCATCGGTAAACAGCCCGTCAATATCCGACAGCAGAATCAAAAGATCTGCGTGAATCAGCGCCGCAACCACGGCGGACAGGGTATCGTTGTCCCCAAACTGCTCCAGTCGGTTCAGCTCGTAGGTGGATATGGTATCGTTTTCATTGACAATGGGAATGGCTCCCAGCATCAAAAGCTCCTCAAAGGTATTCTGGGCATTGTGGCGGTTGTGGTCATTGACCATGGTATTCCGGGTCATAAGAATCTGGGCTGCCACCTGGTTGTATTCCCCAAAAAGCTTCTGGTATACCATCATGAGACGGCCCTGCCCCACGGCTGCGCAGGCCTGCTTGGTGGCAATGGCTGTGGGACGCTCCTTGAGCCCCACGGCCTTTCGGCCCACGGCAATGGCTCCGGAGGTCACCAGCACCACTTCCTTTCCCTGGTTGCGCAGATCGGTCAGCTCCCGTACCAGGCGCTCCACCTTGATCAGATTCAATGCCCCCGTCTCCTTGTGGGTCAGCGTGGACGATCCTACCTTTATGACAATTCTCTTTTTCTCTCGCAGTAAATCTCTGACACTCATTCGTTCCTCCCTAAAGTCCCTCCCCCAAGGGAACAGACTGTCTGTGTATGCTTACACTCCATATTAATTTACACCATTCCAGGAAGGATGGCAATAGTTAACTGGAGTAATTCTCCAGAAAATCATAGAGCTGCTGCTCGCTGAGCACCCCCTTGCCTGTACAGATTTCCTCTTGAAGCTCCTGGGGCAGATCTCCAATGGATATTTCCGTATATTCATAAATGGTTTCCTGATCCGCCTTGTAAATGTTTACATAGCCAAATTCTTCCACCAGGTAATAGCTGTACTCTGTCTCCTCCTGGCCAGCCGGAAAAATGTCCGCCTCCACGGCTCCCGGAGGAAGGGCGGTCTCCAAAAGCGGATCCCCGGTTTCCTCTGTTCGGTTATTTCCCGGCTGTCCCTCTGTGGCGCTGCTTCCCCCATTTTCTTCCGGGGAATTCCTCCGGGGATCCGTCTCCCCGTTCGGCTGTCCCGTCATTTCCCGGCTGTCAGCCTCCGGAGCAGAAAAGACCTTTGGCTCTTCCATAGGCTGCTCCTCCTCAAAGCCATTTTCTTTTGCGTACCGATCTGAATATAGATAACTGGAGTAGTAGGCTAACAGACACAGCGCACTAAAAGAAAACAGCCCCAGCACTGCTTTTTTCATACAAAAACCCTCCTTTTTTCCTTAGTATGGACAAAAAGAAGGGTTTTCAATCCTGTTTTCCCAAGGACTTACAAAAGATGAAGCTTTTGCAGGAGCCGCACCAGGGTCCGCCCCTTGGGAAGGCTTAGAAGCTCCTCCGGGGTCACCCCCTGGAGCACCAGAATAAAGACCACGTATATAAGCACCGCTAAGGGAACACAAATGCATAGGGTTATGGTATTTCCCAGTGTCTCATGAATAAATTCATAGAGAAGCCAGGAGGAAATTCCCATGATCAGGGAGGCAAAGGCGGGAATCAAAAAGGTGCGCCGAAGCTCCTGCCTGTAATGGAGATGCCTGTGAATGGCCAGTGCATTGAGCACACACATCATAAAGGCAAAAAACAGATAGGCGGCCATGACCCCGTAGATTTCCAGGTCGCCCACCACCACCAAAACCAGAAGCAGAAGCAGATGGGATGCCAGGGCAATGGCGGCGTGAATAACCGGCAGGCGCATTTGGTCAATGCCCTGGAGAATGCCGTTGGTCAGGGTGGACAGTCCATAGAAGATCACCGATGCTGAGCCATATAAAAACAGCTTTCCCGATAATTCAATGCCCTCGTGAAATAAAAGCTCTACAATAGGCTCTCCTAAAGCCGTCAGGCCTACGGCCGAGGGAATACAGACCATCATGACCATGCGGATGGCTCCTTCCGTCTCTCTGCGCATCTCCTTTCGGTTTCCGGAAATACGGGCAGCCGTGAGTGCCGGTATGGTGGAGGCTGACAAGGCGGAGGCCACGGCAATGGGCACATTGGTGAGAAGCTTGTATTTTCCCGTAAAGGCTCCCCACTGCTGGCTTACCATCAGGGAGTCCTTCTTCAGCACATCCAGCATCAGATATTTGAAAACGCCCTGGTCAATAATGCTGTTTACATTGTAGATGGCCGTGCTTAAAATCACCGGAAGAATGGTTAGGAGCAGGGTTTTTAAAAGAGTGGAATAGCTCATTAACCGCCGGGTTTTGTCCCGCTTTAGCTTTTTCTGGAGAACCCGGTTGTATAAAAGCATGACCACAATGAGAAACAGCAGGGCAGAGAGAGCTCCTGCGGAGGTTCCCAGGGTGCTGCCTGCCGCTCCGTAGGCGGCCGCTCCTGTGCCGTCTGTAACACCGGCCTCCTGATCAAGCTTAAGGCCGTAGCGAAACAGCCAACCGGCGGCGGCGATGCTTACCACCGCATTCATTACCTGCTCCACGATTTGGGAAACGGCTGTGGGCATCATGGTTCCCAGGCCCTGGAAATAGCCGCGAATCACTCCCATAATGGCCAGAATAAACACGGCCGCCGCCAGTACCTTTAAGGCCATGGCGCTCTGGGGGGTATGCACCACCTGGAAGGCCAGAAAGTCCGCACAGAAGAAGGTAAACAGAGCCCCCACGGTTCCGGATACCAGGGCAAAAAGCATGGCTCCCCGAAACAGCCGCATAGCATTTTTATACTGCTCAAGCTTTACTCTGGCAGCCACCAGCTTGGAGACAGCCAGAGGCAGGCTGTAGGAGGAAATCAGAAGAATGATATTGTAGATCTCAAAAGCTCCGGAATAATAATCATTTCCCACGTCACCGATGATATTGGTCACAGGAATCCGATAGAGCATGCCAATAATGCGCACCACAATGGAGGCGATGGCTAAAATACTGCCCTGGACGATATAATTTGATTTTTCTGTTTTCCTGTTTCCCATGTGCATTCCTCTTACTCTTATGTATACCAGTATGGACTGGTTTGGCACATTTTATTTTCCGCGCCCTTTATTGGATGACCACATCGTCAACATAATCCATCCAGATAATGCAGACAAAGGTGGTGCCGGAGTTCAGCAGGATCGGGGAACCGTCCTCCTCATAATACCGGGCCGGAGTTCCCAGAGCACCCGGGTTGGACCAATAGCCCTCGATCATCTTTCCCTCTGTAAATACCTTGCAGGGCTGTCTCTCTGTCTGGGTGGCAAAGGACAGGTAATCCTTGGCATCCAGCACATTTCCCTCGCAATACTGGAAAATCACATTCTTCACAGCCACCTGCTTTCCGGTGAGCTCGTCCATATGGGGATTGCCGTAGGTGGAACGATAATAGAGGTGATCCCCCTCATTATACTGAAAGGTAGCCTTAACTCCGCCAAAGCCGTTTTTTCCACCGGTTCCCCCGGGCTGCAGAAGGGTGGCGTCGGGATAGCCCTCGTAGACCTCCACCTGGCCGTCCTTGGCAAAAAAGAATTTCCCCTCGTAGTCCTCGCTCAGAGCTGTCCGGTATCCTTTTTTCTCAATATCCTGGGGAATCTTGGAGGGGAAGGCATAGAGGGTATGCTCCTTGGCCTTGCCAGGACGGGAAATCCGATCGTACATGGCGCCGGCCGGATTTTTAATGCCGGAGGTTCCACCGGAGAGCACATCAAAATCTCCGCTGTTCAGATCGTTTAAGGCATAGATGGCCTGTCCGAAATGGCAGTAGATGGCGTCAAATTCCTGGGCAAAGTGGAGATAATACTGGCGGCAGCTGCGCACAGAGCCGATCCGCTCCAAATCCTCCCAGTCCTCAAAAATCCCCATCCAGCGGGTAATCCGTCCCTCCACGGGACATTCGTAAATCACACTGGCATTGGATACTCCGGACATGGGAAGGGCTACGGAGGTATTGTTCAGCATAATGGCCAGGGGACGTTTCTCGGACATTTCTACGGGAATCCATTCTCCTGTATAAAGGCTTCGGATCTTTCCATCCACCACCACCCGCTCCTCGGTTTCCTCTGCTTCCGTCTCAGAGGGCTCGGCCGCCTGGAGAATCTCGGCCTCTGTGTCAAATACCGCCCCTCCCGGAACCGCTTCTGCATCCTCTGCTCCGTTGGACTCCGCTTTTGTGCAGCCAAACAGGATCCCTGTGAGCAAAAGCAACAGGGCCAGCCGCCATATACTACGCTTTTTCATACAATTAATCTCCTCGTTATCTTGGGATTTTCAATGCTTCCAGAACCTGATTCTGTCTGGCCTCCATCTCTTGGGCCTCCCTGGGCTCCATATGATCATAGCCCATAAGGTGAAACATGCTGTGGGCCACCAGAAAAGCAAATTCCCGCTTCACACTGTGGTTATATTTTTCTGCCTGCTCCAGCACCTTATCTTTTGAGATTATAATATCTCCCAGCATCAGCTCCCCGGTTTCCGGGTTAAAATATTCCGCGCTTTTTTCCTCCACCAGAGAAAAATCCCCGGGAGCCGGATAGTCTGCCAGGGGAAATGACAGAACATCTGTGGGCCTGTCCACGCCCCGGTGCTCCAGGTTGATTTTATGAATTTCTGCATCATTTGTCAAGAGCAGGTCGATTTCCACCTCATAGGGGCACCTTTCCTGCTCCAGGCATGCCTCTACCACCAGACGGGCTGTGTCCTGCCAGTCTATGGGAAGCTTTTGCCCGCCTTCCTCCTCTATATGCAGGGTCATGGTTATTTCCTCCTGAAAATATCTTTGTTCTACCTTCGGCGTCCCCCATCCCGGCTCTCTCTGCGGGCCGCCCTTTTTTCATAATCCTCGTAGGCCTGTACAATCTTTTGCACCAGGGGATGGCGCACCACATCCTTGCTGGTCAGGCTGCAAAAGCCCACATCCTCCACCTTGGACAAAACCCGGAGGGCCACCTCCAGGCCGGAACGGGCTCCGCTTGGCAAATCCTTTTGGCTGGCATCCCCGGTGACAATGACCTTGGATCCGAATCCGATACGGGTTAGAAACATTTTCATTTGAGCCGGGGTGGTATTCTGGGCCTCGTCCAGAATAATAAAGGCGTTATCCAGAGTGCGTCCCCGCATATAGGCCAGGGGCGCCACCTCAATCAGCCCCTTTTCCATATTTTTTACAAAGCTTTCCGCCCCCATAATCTGATACAGAGCGTCATACAGGGGGCGCAGGTAGGGGTCCACCTTGCTCTGGAGATCTCCTGGCAAAAATCCCAGCTTCTCTCCCGCCTCAATGGCCGGTCTGGTCAGTATAATCCGACTGACCTCGTTGTTTTTAAAGGCAGTGATAGCCATAGCCATGGCCAGATAGGTCTTTCCGGTTCCTGCAGGCCCGGTGCCAAAGACAATCATTTTATTGCGGATGAGATCCACATACTGCTTTTGTCCCAGAGTCTTGGGCTTAATGGGCTTGCCGTTAATGGTATGGCAGATAAGCTCCTTGTCAATCTCCACCGCAGCCTGGGGATTTCCCTCCATGGAGAGAGACAGAATATAGTTCACATTCTGCTCCTGAATCACATTTCCCCGAAGGGACAGAGCCTTCAGCTGTTCAAAGACGGCCTGGGCCTGATTTACCCGATCCTCCGGGCCCAGGAGCTTTATGACACCGTTTCGGGCTACCACGGAGATTCCTAAGGCCCGCTCTATCTTTTTTACATAGTCGTCAAACTGGCCGAAAATATTTTTTTCATGTTCTGCAGGGATGTCAATCTTTACTTCTGTCATATTTGTGTATACATATACCCTTTCTATTTCTGCAGCAGGCCCGGGAGCTTTTCTGCCCTTTCCATATGTGGGGCTTCTTTACCAGCGGACGGAAGAAGCCCGAAGTTGCAGCAAAGCTGAGAGCGTCGAACAGCTTTTTACCAGCGGACGGAAGAAGCACTCTCTGTCTTTAAGCTTTCCTTCTCAGCTTTCGCCGTCTTTTGGTTCTTCATCTAATGGAATGGCCTCCTCCTGGGGAACCAACGGAACCGGGCGGCCGATCTCTTCAATCACATAGATGGTTCCCTTCGCCTGGCAGTCATAATCTGTTGTACTTATTTTAACATCATTTTTTATAATTTGAACCCCTTTTTCTCTTAATTTTTCCATAAATTCCTCTAAATGTGCCTTTGCCAGGGTTTCTGCCTCCTCTTTTGTGTAGGATCGCACCAGAATTTCGTATTCTTCCTGGACAGTGGTGCCCAAGGTGAAGGGCAGATAAAAGTTCTCCGTGAGGTGGAGGGGATATTCTTTTTTGATAGTGCTGCTGTTAACAAAGCTCTGGAGGGGGTTGCTGAAGGTGAGCCGCCTCTCTCCGGCCTCCAGGTAAAAGGTGTGGCGTTTTCGTCCTGTGTAAATCTGTTCCTCATGGGATAAAAGGAAGGTATCCGCATAAGAGTAGGTGGTTTCGGCATAAATGCTCCCGTCTGAGGAAACATACTGATGGCGCAGCACGGTTCCTGCATCATCTAAAATATCCAGGGTTCCGGAAATGAGAAGCTGTCCCTCTTCCACCGTCTCCCCGGCTGCAGCCTTCGGAACACCAGTTCGAACGAGAATGCTGGTGAGTACCCCGTCTCTTGCAGCTACAATATCCCGGGCTTCTGGCTCTTCCTCCTGCTCCTCCGGCTGAAAGCTGTCCCGGTTTTCCTTCATTCGGATAATCAGCCGGGTACCGCGAATCTCTGCAGAAACCCACACAATATCCGGATATCGGATGCGCAGGCCTGTTCGGATGGCTTCGCAGTCCACATCCTTTTTCCACATGCCGTGGACCACATGCTCACTCTCCAGATATTCCAGGAGAACCTCTGTGGACAAGCTGATGTTTCCTTCAATGTGAATATTCCATATAAAAAAGGATAGCCCGTATAGAATGCATGCGGCCAGGAGCATTCCCGCAAAAAACATTTTTCGTTTGCGGTAGCGATACAGAAAAAAGGGCAGTCCGTGCCGTTCCAGCAGGATCAACCGGGAATGGGTTTTTTTGAGCAGAGGCTTTAAGCGCCGAAAATCCGCCACACTGAGACACATTTCATAGGCAATGCCGTTGTTTTGCAAGTCCCAGATAAGGATTTCCCGGCTCCGGCACAGATTCAGAAACCGCTCCGGGGAATAGCCTGTCAGGCGTATGCGCACATAGCCCTTTCCCAGGCGCAGCAGGGAGGTCAGCAATATTTCACCTCCCGTATCTGCCCGGAGACTTTCATCTCGGCAGTGGTGAAGTATACGATAAAAAGGCAGTAGCCATGGATTTCCACCCGACCGTCCCGGGTCTGCAGCCGAATAAGCTCCTGGGTATATTCAATGAG
>CANPIM010000055.1 GCA_947574135.1 uncultured Lachnospiraceae bacterium | reverse complement strand
GTTGACAGCCCATTATGTTGTTAGTTTTCTGTTTCCCTTTGTCAAGAGAAGATATACAGAAGATATAAAACAAATCTATGCCAAAGAAGATCTAAAAAAGTTTTTCTATATTTTAACAAAATACATAATGCAAGTATTCAGGTTGACAATATCATTATATTTTGGGATTGTCTGGAAGAATACAAAAATAGACTTGTAATTGTTAGAAATTGTGATGGTATGAATTACACAGACACAAAGAAAAGTTATAATAAGGTAAAGAAAGAAAGTTATGCATTGGTTCAGTAGGATATATAATAAAGGCTGTGAGTTCGATGCTCACAGCACTTTTATTTTGGCATATTTAGTAGGCCTATTGTGCGTTTTAAGGGCCTATTTCAACTTGTAAATGGGTTTAATTTTATAAGATATGTTGTAAAAGAGTGGAAAATGGCCTCTAATACATGCTTTTTTGAGCTGTTTTTCTGGTATATGGCAGCAGGGAATTATCATAGAAGAGCAGTATTTACAGACTTTTTTCACAAATTCATCAAAAATTTAAAGTTACACATAGAATTTTAACAAACGTAATAATAAATAATTCCTACTTATTATAGATAGCTTCATCTAAATCTAACACTCTGTCACCACTACTGCTGTTCCATTAGCAATAACCCCTATCATATTACTGGCAAATGTAACATAGTCAAAGTCTATTCCAATTATTGCATTTCCCCCTTCTACATAACATGATTCTTGTAAATTGAATAAGGCATGACTTTTAGCTTCCTTTAATTTATTAGAAAACACCTCAGACTTTGATCCTGTTAAATCTGAAATCGAAGCATTAAATTCAGCCAAAAACCCTGTACCTAAAACACATTCTCCAGAAATAATACCTTTATATTGAATTATTTTGTATCCTTCAAAATCATATCCTGTAGTCATCAATATAAATTTTTCATATGCTATTTGTTTAAACTCCTTTTTCTTTTTCTGAATCAGTTGTTCTTGTATTTTTTTTGCTTTTTCTTCATTTATTCGATTTATCTCTTTTTGTTCTATATTTTTGCATAAACCCACTAAGTATTCTTTAAACTTATCATCAGATGTTTGAGATATTACCATTTGAAACTCATCAAAAAAATCACCTTTACCCTGTTCTATCGACCTGACTTTTGATGAACAATTTCCACAAACATAGTAAGATGACATACTTGCGTTGAGAATTGCTATAGGACTCCCTTCAAATATACCCATTTTCTTTCCGCAAATACAACAATTCCCCATTTTATAATCCTCCCAATTCATTTTTTCATATCTAAACCAATGATATTAAACAACACATAACTTACTCGACATTGCAAAAAACAAACTATTACTCATTATATTTAAATGTATACATTATCAATAGTTATCAGCCCATTTCAGATGTAATATAATTGATGTTACTTTATCATATCATCCCAATACTAGTATTTCAAGTGCATCAAACCATTTATGTACATATCTAAATTTCTAACAGAATTGTAAAAAATAAGACACACCAGACTTTCACATCCGATATACCCTATAATCAATAACTCTCAAAATTTAATATGGCCTAACTTCCACCTTCAGCAATAAATCATACACCTTCTTTGGCACCTTATTCTTATACTTATATGCCATATCTCTTCATATTTATTTGGATTTTTAAGGAAACGTTCCGCTACAAGCTTATCCGTATATGTTTCAATCTTCCTCTCTACTCCGCTAAGAGTAAAATATGCATATCCCGTTTATTTAATGAAAATTGTTTCGTAAATTATTTATAAGCCTTCCATGATTGCTAATCCAATCATTATTTGTACACTTCACCAGTACAAACACTTCATTATTAGATATAAGCTTTATTCCTGACTTCTTTATATCTAATACTCTTTTATCTGCTATGGGCAGATATTCCCCAAATTCTTTTCGTTGCTCTAATTTCTTGTTACTACTCATTTTTATTTAATTTGCTATTCCTTTCGATAATAATAGACAGCATCAACTCAATTATGAACGCTAAAAAGAGAACCTGAACAGGCTCCTCAATATCATTTCTATATTCGCTTGATTTTTTCATTAATACCAATAATTCAAGTCTAACAATTTACACTGTAATTTCCCCTAGACTTAGGAAGATATTTTACATAAGACTATCACATTTTAATTTGCCGCTATAAAACTGCAACTCTTTATTCTTTTTCCTACAAAATTCTTCCTTTCTTACATAATTTTAATGGAATATATGTTTAATTACCTTTTGATTCCTTACAAAAAAAGAAGCCTCCAAACCCCCTGTATTTTCAAGGTTTTTGAGGCTTCTTAACGTAGCGAGAAAGGGATTTGAACCCCCGACACCGCGGGTATGAACCGCGTGCTCTAGCCAACTGAGCTATCTCGCCATATGGGACCTACAGGGCTCGAACCTGTGACCCTCTGCTTGTAAGGCAGATGCTCTCCCAGCTGAGCTAAGATCCCATGCTTGCGGGCCGTATCCCAACCCGCTTTGCTATTATACTATTATTTAAAGGAAAAAGTCAAGCATTTTTTTGAGAAATTTTACAAAAACTGATTAAACTCTACCTTTTCCCCGCTGGGCCCCAATACGGTAAAGAAGCTAACCCCCTTCTCAAAGAAAGGAAGGGTCTGGATCTCCGTGTCCAGAAGGGTGGCTCCGCTCTTCTTCATCTCTGCAAAGGCCTCCTGAATATCCTTCACATCCAGGGCCACGTGGTCAATATGGCCGTGAACCCGCTCCGACGCATCCTCCGTGGGATACAGCTCCAGCACCAGGTTTCCCTTTTTTAAAAAGGCCGCGTGAAGATTCTGCTCGGGCAGCTTCTTCTCCTCAATGTTGGTAAACCCCAGCACCTCTGTATACCAGGCGATGCTCTTCTCCATATCCACTGTGGGAATCCCCAAATGCTGCAGTCCCATAATATTTTCCCGAATCGTCATACCTATTCTCCTCTCTAAAATTAAAAGGTCACACCATACTCCTAGATCGTCTTGCTTCTGTTTTCCTTTGCCCCAATCTCCTTTTTTATGTCCTCTATAAAGCTGTCCAGGGTCTTTGCCCCCTCGTCTCCGGCAAAGCGGCTGCGCACCGCTACCATGCCCTCCTCTTCCTCCTTCTGGCCTACCACCAGCATATAGGGAATCTTGGAGGTCTGCGCCTCCCGGATCTTATAGCCGATTTTCTCCGAGCGCACATCCAGCTCCGCCCGGATGCCGGCCTCGTCCAGCTTTTCCTTGACTGACTGGGCATAATCCAGATATTTATCCGAGATGGGCAATACCCGCACCTGCACCGGCGCCAGCCAGGTGGGGAAGGCTCCTGCAAAGTGCTCGATGAGAATGCCGATAAACCGCTCAATGGATCCAAAGGCCACCCGGTGAATCATAATGGGACGATGCTTCTCCCCGTCCGCACCGATGTACTCCAGCTCAAACCGCTGAGGCATCTGGAAATCCAACTGAATGGTGCCACACTGCCAGGTCCGACCAATGCAGTCTACCAGGTGGAAATCAATCTTTGGCCCGTAAAAGGCGCCGTCGCCCTCGTTGATGACGTAGTCCCGGCCCAGCTCATCCAGAGCCTCCCGCAGAGCATCGGTAGCCATCTCCCAGTCCTCATCGCTTCCCATGGAATCCTCCGGCCTGGTGGAAAGCTCCACATGGTACTCAAATCCAAACAGGGCATAAACCTCGTCAATAAGCTTTGCCACATTTTTGATCTCGTCCTTGATCTGCTCCGGTGTCATAAATACGTGGGCATCGTCCTGGTTAAAACAGCGCACCCGCATCAGTCCGTGAAGCTGACCGGATTTCTCATGGCGATGCACCAGACCGATCTCTCCCATGCGCAGAGGCAGATCCCGGTAGGAGCGGGGCTCAGACGCATATACCAGAATGCCCCCCGGGCAATTCATAGGCTTAACGCAGTAATCCTGATCGTCAATGACCGTGGTATACATATTATTCTTGTAGTGATCCCAGTGTCCCGAATTCTCCCACAGGCTCCGGTTCATAATAATCGGGGTGGAGATCTCCACATAGCCGGCCTTTTTGTGAATCTCCCTCCAATACTCCAGGAGGGTATTTTTTAAGACCATGCCCTTGGGCAGGAAGAAGGGGAAGCCTGGTCCGGCCTCGTGCATCATAAACAGGCCCAGCTCTTTTCCCAGCTTTCTGTGATCCCGCTTTTTGGCCTCCTCCATCATGGTGATATAGCTTTCCAGCTCATCCTTCTTGGCAAAGGCTGTGGCATAGAGACGGGTGAGCATTTTATTGTGCTCGTCTCCCCGCCAGTAGGCGCCGGCCAGATTCATAAGCTTAAAGGCCTTTCCCACCTCCTTGGTACTCTTCAGGTGAGGGCCTGCACACAGATCCGTAAATTCTCCCTGGCTGTAAAAGCTTATCTGGGCATCCTCGGGAAGATCCTGAATCAGCTCCACCTTATAGGGCTCCTGGCGCTCCTTCATATAGGCGATAGCCTCCTCCCTGGGAAGGGTAAAACGCTTAATCTCCAGATCCTCCTTGATAATCTTCTTCATCTCCCCCTCGATCTTCTCCAGATCTTCGTTGGTGAGGGGCGTCTCAAAATCCATATCGTAATAAAAGCCGTCTGCAATGGAGGGTCCAATGGCAAGCTTGGCAGAGGGGTACAGCCTCTTCACCGCCTGCGCCATCACATGACTGGCCGTATGGCGTAGCACAGACAGGCCTTCCGGATCCTTTGCCGTCAAGATCTGCACCTCCGCGTCATTCTCCACCAGGGTGCGCAGATCTACCACTTCCCCATTTATCTCACCGGCACAGGCCACTCTGGCCAATCCCTCACTTAAGTCCCTGGCAATGTCCAGGATTGTCATGCTCTGCTCATATTCCTTTACCGAGCCATCCTTCAGCGTAATTTTCATTTTCATCTCTCCTCATTGATTGAATTCAGCCTGTCTGCACCTTCCATACGGCATTGCCTGTGAGAAAGTCCTTCCAGAGAGCAAAGGCCTCCCGTACCATATAGTGGGGCAGCATCCACCAGTCCGTGGCCGCCGCCATTCCCATGGCATCCCGTCCCTGGGCCCTGGCAATATGCACTGCCCGAAACACATGAAAGCCATTGGTCACAACCCCTACGGAATCCTGGGAATCCCGTAAAAGCGCAAAGCTATACCGAAGATTCTGGGCCGTATTTACCGACCGATCCTCCAGCACGATCCGCTCCGGAGCAATCCCAAGCTTCTGCAAATAAAGGCTCATAGCCTCCGCCTCGCTGATATCCTCCCCCGGTCCCTGTCCGCCGGACACGATGACATAGGTGTTGGGATTCTCCTTGAGATACCCTGCAGCCGCCCGCAGCCGCTGGGCCAGGGCTCTGCTTACCTGGGTCCCCCGGACCTGGGCGCCTAAAACCACTACTGCATCCAGTCCCGGCTGCATCTCTCCTGTCATGCCGCTCAAAATACAGCCCTCTGCTCCAAAAAAACATAAAAGCCCTACTGCCAAAAGCAGACAGCCTCCTAAGCGGATTCCCTTTGGCAGATGCAACGCCAGCTGTCGAAGCCGAGGACTCTTAAGGATCTTAAAAATCCCCAGAAAACAGGCTCCCAGGAAAAGCCAGACGCCCCCAAAGGACACCCGGATCCCGGCGGTTAAAACCAGCGCGCCAAAATACAGCAGACAGCCCACTCCCAAAAACAGGCATACCCCTGCCATCCTACTTTCCTTTCCCACAGCACTTCTTATATTTTAATCCGCTTCCGCAGGGGCAGGGATCGTTTCTGCCGATTTTAGGCCCCTTTACAATGGTACCGGATTTCTTCTGATCCAGATACAGCTCCTTGCGCTTTTCCTCCGAATAGATGGCCTCCCACTGAGGCAGCTCATAGAGCCAGTCCGCCTTGGCATCCACCATATTCCGGTAGAGCTTTTCCGTATCGAATTTCAGGCTGACAAGGGTATCCTCCTCCATGTCCTCAATGGGATTGGGCTCCACCAGGCTGTCATTGATGCCGTCCAGAAACCCTGTCATGGTCATCACGGTCTGACCGTATTTCTCCGCCAGCTCCTTGACTGTGCCCTTTACTTCCTCCTCCGGATGCTCCAGAAGCTGCTCATAGATGCTCTTTTCAATATCAAAATACTGGGCCCAGAATCTCTGCAAATCTCCTTTGTTTGCCTTCTGATCATAGGCCATATCACGCCATTGCTTTAATAATGCCATTTTTTCTTACCATCCTTTTATCAAACTGTTCATAGCTCCTATAGTATAGCCTATCCACAGGGGATTTTCAAGCCTTTCTACGGCTGTCAAAGTACACAAAATGATCGATGGCGTCCAGAATATCCCCGAAATCCTCCCGGGGCGCCAACTCGATATAGCGGCTTAGAAGCTCCTCCTCCCGTTCCCGGTAGGGACCATAGAAAATATCATAGAGATTGTGGCCCCGCATATGAATGCGAATCTCCTCCATATGGGCCTTTACCTCCTCCTCTGTCTCCAGATCCTTTCCCAGGACGGAGCGCAGAGCCCGACCGCTCCGTATCCGGTACAGATATTCCCGCCATTTTTTCAGGAAAATCCGGTAAAAATCCTCCTCCTTGGCAAGAACCCCGATTTGCACCATAATCTTAGGATTGAGAAAATAATTTTCAAAGGAATAATATTTTAAGATAAGCACGTTTTCCCTGGTTACCCGGGGAAGGCGATCCACATCCTCTTGTCCCCGCTCCTCATAATACCGGCACAGCTTTCTTTTAAGCTCCTCCGGATCCTGTCCGTCCCCGTCCCGAATCATCAAAAACTGATCCTTTATATATACCTGGTTCATGTATTTCAGGTTGGCATAGGTTTTAATGTTGGTACAGCTGTTGGTGGTGATAATGGCCACCCGGGACAGGTTTCCCTCCCTGTCAAAAATCTCCGAATAGTACCGGCCAAGAAGCAGGGGCAGCCGGCTTTTATCCTGCTTTCCCTCCACAATAAACACAAAGCTTACATTCATGAGATCGTTGGCCGAATAGCCCAGATCGTCCAGGATCTCATTGATATCTGCCTTTTCCCTTGCCACAGAATAGCCGGATTTATCCAGGGCCATCTGACGGATCTGGCGAATGCTGAAATGAAACAGCAGGTTGGGGGAGTGGGTGGAAAATATCACCTGGGTCTTTTTAGACAGACGGTAAAGCACCTGACTGGACACCTTCTGAAGCTCCGGATGCAGAAATATCTCCGGCTCCTCCATAAGAATCAGGCAGGGCAGCCGCCCGCTGCTGTTTACATAGGCTTCCAGAAGGGACAGCATATACATGCTGCGCATGCCCTTGCCCAGGTGCTCCACCGGGGTGGCGGCCTTTCGCTCCCTGTGTCGGCTCTCCGCCTTTACCTTAAAAAGCTGATTGGCGTCGCAGCTTACCGTAAAACGAATCTCCTCCTGATATCCCCCGTTTCTGCGAAAATTTTCGTTGACTCTCTGCTGAAACCCATTGAGATTCAAATGGTAAAGCTTATATTCCAGAAGCTTTTCCGTCTCAAAGGCCGTAAGCTCCTCCGGCTTCTTTCTGTGAATAAGCCCCACACAGGAAAAGCAACGGCTGCATTTCTTCCCCTGATCAAAGAGGCAGCAATCCGCCCGCATGCGTTTCAGCTGCTCATCCTCCTGAAAGAGCAGAAGATCCTCCTCCAGCTGATTTAAATTCCGCTGGGCATCCAGGTAGTAAATCTTGGGAAACACCTGGGGAATCCAGGGATTGTGCTTCCTCACCCCATCCCAGTAGCGTACCCGGCCCTGCCGGTTGATAATGCAGGTAAAGGTAAGCACTCCATCTTTATAGGAAGGAAGCTTGTTGCTAAAATCCTTCTCCCAGGCCCCATAGCGCTTATACACGCTGACCTGCCCGTGGGTGTGGAGAATCCGCAGATCCTCCGGCCCTATGGCCAGGGAAACCCGGATCTCTATATTCTGCTGCTTTTCATTAAAATCCTCCGGCTTAACCACGTAATCGCCTCCCACGGCCCGGATAGCATCCAGCACCGAGGTTTTTCCCGTGTTATTCTTACCCACCAGAATCAGGGCATTTTCCATTTGGGAGATGCGCATGCTCTGAATGGATTTGAAATTTTTAATGTGGATTTCTTTTAGATGCAAGGGTTTTCCCTCCTTTCCCACCGTTATCCATATATCCCCGCTTCCCTACTCGCTCCCCTCATAAATCTCCTTCCAGGCTTCTACTGTCAGCCTCTCCGCATGCCACCACAAATCCGGCGCTTCCTCCGGCCAGATCCGCTCATTGGACACATACTGAAAGCCTCCGTCCCCCAAAGGCCGAATCACCACTCTGTGGGCAAAGGCCCGGGAGGTTTGCTCCTGGGGATATACGGCATTTACCTCAAGGGCTATGGTTCCGTCCTCCCTCTCCTCATAGCTTACCACCTCCGGATAGGGAATGTCCGGGTACTCACTTTCATAAAACCCCCTGGGCCGGTAGGTATAGGTCCCCTCTGCCGGAGAAAAAATAGTTTTCGCCCGCAGATTCTCCCGATCAATGGAAAAATATTTTTGCACTACGGCTTCAAATTCTGCTGCCGGTATCTGATAAACCGCTCCCACCCCTAAGTTTTCATCCGCCTCATAGGGCGCCGGCTCCCCGTGGAGCATGGGATAAAATCGTTCAAAGACATCGTAAAAATTCAGTTCTTCAAAGTCCTCCTCACTCCAGTCTGTGAGGAACAGATTATTCCTCTTATATCCCACAGAAAGAATGTATGTTCGATTCCATTCTCTGCATGCTTCCTCCAAGGGCTGCACGCGGAGAGCCTCCTGCTCCCGCACATCGCTTAGCTCCAGGGCATAGTAGCCATCCGATAGATAGCTGCCTCCAAAGAGCAAGTACCCCTCCTCTGTATACTGCCAGGTCTCTGCGGGATAGCTGGCGGTTCCCGTATTTTTTAGCTGCCCCTCCTCGTATGTATAATCCTCTCTGGCAACCTGAATGGCTCCCTCCTCTGCCTTAAAATGATATGCAGTAAATCCTCCTGCATAGGAGGCCACCAGAATGGTCAGATTCCCTGTTTCCGCTTCCTCTGTCAGCCCGCAGAATTCTGTTACCTTCTCCGACCTGGCCATATCCACCTGATTTTCTTTATCTACGGCCGTATACCCCATTTCTCCCAGTGCATGGATCATCTCTTTCATAAGCTCCGGGGAATTCTGGATTTGAGCAGCTGCATCCGGAGCTGTGGAATAGATCCTCTCGTAAACGGCAGCTATCTGATCCAAATCCTTTTGGCTAAGCGTTTCCTCTTCAAGGAGGGCTTTATCAGCTTTCTCCTCCGTCTCTGTTCCTCCCTCCAAGAGCTCTTCCTCATATGCTTCTTTGGCTCCTTCTGCTCTCATAGGCTCTTTAAGCTCCCCAGGGCCTTTGCTGCATCCGGTGACAGTAACAGCCAGATAGATACATAAAATGAATGTCCTTCTTTTTTTATTGCTCATGATTGTCTCCTCTAAAAGCTCGTCAACGTAACATATGAAATCTTCCTATGTGCTGCCACTTTATTTGTATAAACATAACACTTATAAGATTTAGAAGTCAAGAAAAAAGGGAACCGAATATCCCAAACTCTATACAAAAAGAGGCGCCACAATCCGATGAGATTTCACCTGGTCTGTGGCGCCTCCTTACAAGGGGAGGATATATAAGTAATCGTTTCTCTTTTGTACAATCCTAGTATAACCTTCCCCAGTGGTTTTATACATAAAATTTTTATTTTTTTTCTGCCTGCCTCTCCTCTGGCTTTTCCCCGGATCCTGCCTGGTCTTTTAAGAGCCTGTAAATAAAAATATAGGCGTAGAGCAGCACCGGAATCACCAGGGCCATGGCCACAGAGGCTTTCAGACAATCCTTGGCCCAGGGGCTGTCAAGAAGGGCAAAAATCAGGGTGGCCCCATACATCCCCGCCAGCAGGGCCGCACCCAGCAGGGCAAATATTCGTTTCAGCTTTTCAAACATGGCTTTCCTCTCCATTCTCGGTTCCTTGCACTATCATTCTAGCACAAAGTTCCCCTTCCGAAAAGAGGATGTATCTATTTTCCTGCCGGCCATTGTCCTTTTGTTCGCTGCTACCCTTTTCGCCTGCCTCTGCGCTTTTGGCTCGCTGCTACTCTTTTCGCCTGCCTCTGTGCTCTTGGCTCACCTCTGCACATCTGCCCGCACAAACCGGCTGGGCTCCCCTTTGGACAGCTTCACCCCACAATTTTGGCACCAGGGATGATCTCCGTAGGCCTCACAGTAGGCCCGGGGATCCTGCTGCTGTTTGCACCGGCCGCTGCAGAGAACCCGCTCCTCTGTCTCCTCCAGGGAGATCACGGCCTTCACTACCGCATCCTTTTCATAGATAGCGGCCTCAAAGGCCTGCTGAATTTCCTTTAAGGCAAATTCGTGGGTCACTATGCCATCCAGTCGAATCCGTCCCTGCTCCAGGAGGGCAATAGCCTTGGGATAGGTGTTTTTATACCGGAAAATGGAGCGAATGGTAGCCTCCTTGGCCATAATCTTTCCAAAATCATATTCTACCTTGGGATTGGCCGCCATTCCCACCAGCACAATCCTTCCGCCCCGCTTTACCAGATAAGGGGTCTGGGCCAGGGTAACAGCGCTTCCCGCTGTCTCCAGAACAATGGGCGCCCCCTCTCCCCCTGTGAGCCGCTCCACCTCCTCTATCACATTACAGGCGCCGGCCTGAATCACATAGGAGGCTCCCAGGCTTTTTGCAAATTCCAGCCGTTTTAGAGAGGTATCCACTGCAATCATCGTCCCGGCCCCGCAGGCCTTGCAGGAAAGAAGGGTCATAAGGCCAATGCACCCGGTGCCCAGAATCAGCACCGTATCCCCCATGCCCACCTCTGCCTCCAGAGCCGCGTTCATCCCCACAGAGAGAGGCTCTATGAGAGCGCCCTCCTTGCAGGAAATCCCTTCCGGAAGCCGGAAGCAAAGGGAGGCCGGAAAAGCGAGATACTGCTGAAAGCAGCCCGCCACAGGAGGCGTTGCCAGAAACCGCACATCCGGGCAAAGATTATACCGGCCGGATTTACAAAATTCACACTGGCCACAGGTAATCCCCGGCTCGATAGCTACCCGATCTCCCTTCTTCAGGCTGGTCACCTTTTTCCCAACCTCCACAATGGTCCCTGCACCCTCATGTCCCAGGATAAACTCTCCGTCCACCACAAAATCTCCGCAGCGGCCATCATGGAAGTAATGGATATCCGATCCGCAGATGCCTACATACTCCATCCGGATAAGCACCTCCTCCGGTCCGGGAACAGGCATCTCCTCCTCCCGAAGCTCCATGTGATCCTTTTCTGTCATATAAGCTGTCCAATTCTTCATGGTTTCCTCCTTCTGACACCCTTCATTCCTCCTTCTGGCGAATGGAGAAGCCTGGCTTCCTCTCAAGCTTTTCCTTATCTACCAGTCCCGTGGGGTGCCGTCATAATCAAAATAAATCCCCGCCTCCAGGTCATGGCTGTATCTCTTAGCCAGCTCCACAATGCCTCTGGCCGCATCCTCCGGCTCCAAGGGAGCCCGCTGGCCCCCCATAGACGTTTTCATCCAGCCGGGATGCACTGCCAGCACCTTAATCCCGTCCTGCTTCCAATACCGCTGGAGAATAATGCTCTGCATATTGACCCCGGCCTTTGACATGCAATAGTCATAGCGAATGATATAGTGGTTGTGGGTGGCCATACTTCCCGCCTCGGAGGAAATATTTACCATCACCTTTTCCTCCCCTCTCTTAAGGAGCTCGCCAAAATATTTGGCCACCCGCAAAGGCCCCAGAGCATTCACATTGTAGACCTGCATGCTCTCGTCAATCCCAAATTCTTCCAGCACCTTGGCGCTGTTGGGGGGCAGAATCCCGAAGGCATTTACAATCACGTCCAGAGAACAGGTATTCCGGCCTATTACCTCTGCGGCTGCCTTTACGGACGCCTCTGTGCTTACGTCCATCTCGCAGAAGAAAAAGCGTCCCGGATATTCCTTCAACAGCCCTTCCACCCCGTCCGTCCGGCGTCTGCTGCACCCAAAGACCTGGAAGTCTCCTTTCAGATATTCCCTTGCCAGGCATTCCCCCAGGCCGCCGGATACGCCGGTAATCAGTGCTTTTTTCATATTAAAAAGCTCCCCTTACATGTTTGATCTTTTATTGATACAACAACTTCTCAATCACCCTTGCATTTCCCAGAGAGTAGTCAAGACTAACCAAGGGCTTTTCCTTTTCCAAAACCACACGCCCCATCTGTTCTACCTGTTTTACATAATTGCGGGAGCAATCCACAACTCTGGTCTCCAGCTCTTGGCCCCGTGTAATTCGTATCTCCTTCTCTGCCCCCCGATCAAAGACAGAGGGAAGTTCTATCTGCCCGGCCTCCCCCAGAATCAGGTTTCTCGTACACCTGTTGGTACGAAAAGAGCAATAGGTAGAAGCCTTCGCCCCGGAAGGAAACTTAAGAATAGCCAGTAAGGTCTCATCCACCCCGGATTTTGCTCCTCTGTCACAAAAAGCCTGGACCTGGACAGGCTCCTCCTTAAGAATCTCCCGGAAAAAGCTTACCGGATAACACCCCAGATCATAGGCAGCGCCTCCGCCCAGGGAAGAAATCAGGCGTACATTTGATAAATCATCCAGATAGAAGGAAAAATTTGCCTCCATATATCGTACTCTTCCAATCTCTCCCTCCTGGACAATCTGCCGCACCTGTTCCATCATGGGCCCGTGCAGATAGGCAAAGGCCTCCATTACCGGCACCTGATACTTTTGAGCCGCCTCCCGGATCTGACAAACCTCCTGCGCATTCATGGCCAGAGGCTTTTCACAGAGCACAGGCTTTCCCTTTTTACAGGCCTCTATGACCCACTCTCTGTGAAGGCTGTTGGGAAGAGGAATATAGACCGCCTCCACCTGCGGATCACTGAGCAGCTCCTCATAGCTGGCATAGCTCTTTTCCGGATGAAAAAGCTCCTCAAACTGTGCCAGCTTTTCTCCTCCCCTGCTGGCTATGGCATACAGGCTGGCATTGCCAGCCTGCAAAATCGCGGGAATCATAGCCTTTCGGGCAATTCCTGCACACCCCAGGACGCCCCATTTTACACATCTATTTGTTCTCATCCCTGCTCCTCAAAAGTTTCATACCGAAACCAGTCAAACTCCGCCCACTTACTCTTTGTATGGCAATCCTGGGCAAACATTCCCACATAGGTACCGGTAAACCGGCCATACCGGCCTGCCTCGTCGGAAAGGATGGTCATGTCAAGCTTCGGCCCTATCTCCGTGTAATGCTCCCCGTCCAGGCTATAGGAAAACTGCAGATTTTCCCGGGCAATATCTCCCCGCAGCCACACCGGTGCACCGGCTTCCACCGGGATCTTACTATCCAGATCCACCACCTTCCGATCCATGTACACGCCAACCATCAGTACTGGCTGCTTTAACGCCTCGTCAAAAGTTTCATAGAGATAATAATGATCCGACAAGTCGTAGTAGCAGGTAAGTCCGGCCCGATGATGGTAGCTCTCTGGCCTGTATACAAGCTTAGTCTCTATCTGTGCATGAAAGGCCGTAAGTCTCCGGGCCAAAAGGCTGGGATAATAATTGGAGGTCAGGGATTCCCGGCCCCGCAGCCGCAAATATCCCGGCCTGGAGGTCACATCTGCCCAGTCCGGCGTGATCTCATTTCGGGGCGCCTGGAAGCAAAGGGGAAGCTCTCCCTCATTAAAATCATATACCAAAGGCTCTGGCTCCCAGGGATGCTCCGGCAATTTAGCTTCCGGCACCTGGATTTTTGCCAGCCTGGAGCCGTCCTCCATTACCAGCCACTCATCCTCTGTCCACTTCATTTTCTGAATGGAGGTCTCTCTACCCAACACGCAACGCAGCTTAGGCAATACCGGACGGCCGCACAGGTGCACCACATACCATTCCCCTGTCTGGGTTTCCACCAGAGATCCATGCCCGGATTTCTGGAGTAGGGAATCCGGATTAAACCGGTCCGTCATCATAAAGGTGTCCAGGGTTTCCGAGGCGGAAAAATCCTCCGGCTGACTGGTAATAATGGGATTATAGGGACAGCTCTCATAGGGCCCTGTGATAGCTTTAGACCGGAGCAGTGCCACACAATGGCCATAGCCGGTGCCGCCCTCTGCCGTCATAAGGTAATACCAGCCGTTTCGCTTATAAATGTGGGGACCCTCCACAAACCTGCGCTCTGTGGCCCCCTGACAGATAGCATAGGAAGGCCCTGTCAGCCTTTTCTCCTCTGGATCATACTCCTGGACCACAATGGCTCTCTTGTCAATATTCTCCGTGCGGAAGTCCCGATCCTTGCTGGCAATCCATTTCCTCCCATCCTCATCGTGAAACAGGGAGGCATCAAAGCCGCTGGAATTCAGATACACCGGCTCGCTCCAGGGGCCGTGAATATCCTCACTCCATATGAGATAGTTGTCCACATCAAAAAACCAGTTATTTTTGCTATGTACATTGGAGTACAAGAGATAAAACCGTTTCTCCTTTTCATTGTAGCTCAGATCCGGAGCCCAGACGCCTCCTGAGGGCTTTACCCCTGTCAAATCCAGCTGCTCCCTGGTTTTCAGTGCAAAATCAATCTGCCTCCAGTGCTTTAAATCCCGGGAATGATAGATCGCCACGCCGGGAAACCATTCAAAGCTGGATGTGGCAATATAATAGTCCTCTCCTACCCGAACGATGGACGGGTCCCCGCTGAATCCGGTAATAATGGGGTTTTGAATCATCAGCTTTCACTCCTTTTCCTAAATTTTTGTGTACAGATGGTCGCTTTGACCTCTGCCTGCTACAGGGACTGCAAAAGCTCTAGCATCATGCCGATTTTCTTCCTGCTGTCTATGTATGCATACTTTCCTCCATTATAACACCCCGTCTGAACCACAGGCAATCCCAGCTTTTCCAAAAAGGCTATGACCTCATCCATGTCCTCCACATCATAGGCCACATGGTGCAGCCCCTCTCCCTGGCTCTCCAAAACCTCCCGCCAGGTGCTAGGATGCTCATCCGGCTGTAAAAGCTCCACCCGAAGCCCCCGCAAATCGAAAAATGCCTGATAGGCCCGAGCCGGGGTCTCCTTTCCCATAAAAACTACATGGGCGCTCTCCGGCTCTCCCGTCAGCTTACACCGGGGCTCCTCTACCTGGAGCAGCTGCTCATAGGAACCCATGGTCCTTTTGATATCCTTTACTACCAGAGCCAAATGAGAAAATGTTCCCGAAAAGCCTGTATTCTCCATAAATTTTTTTACATCCATCCCAATCATACCTCCAATTTTTAGTCGCTGCGCGACGGCACTGAAGGGTAAAGTCCCTTTGGCGCACACTTGATGAGAGAAACTATCCTTCAAAAATGCACGAAGAAAAGTTTCTCTCGTGCGCCTTTGCGACTTTACCGTCCAGCAAAAAATATTTCAAGGAAACACTTGACATTTCTTAGCTGGACTATTTTCCGCTAAAATCCATACTCTGTTTCCAGAATTCCCTGTGGCAGCATAGGAGGCTTTTCACAGGTGGTGGTGCAATAAACCTGCTCTCCTGTCCTTCCCGCCTCATCTATGGCGCAGATCACCTCCAGCACATGCAGAGCCAGCTCCCCGTTTGCACAGATGGCCTCTCCCTGCTCTATGGCCCGGCACATCTGCGCCAGCCCCAGGCCCCGGGCATTTCCGTCGTAGGGATTGAGAAGGGGCAGCTCCTTAAATTCTGTGCCATACATGCTCCGGATTCTCACCGGACCGTCAAAGGTATTGGGATCCGGCATGGACAAGGTTCCGCCTGTGCCGTAGATCTCCATGCGGGGCAGCTCTGAGGCCCAGACATCAAAGGACATGAGCAGGGTGGCCAGCGCTCCGTTCTCAAATTCCAGGGATGCACTCAGATGAGTCTCCACCTCCACAGGAATCACCGAGCCATGAAGAGGTCCCTTTGCAGACACGATTCGTTTGTCAAAGGTCCGTTTACTCATGGCATTTACCCGCTTTACCGGACCAAAGGCAGCCACCAGAGCCGTGATATAGTAGGGGCCCATATCAAAATGGGGTCCTCCGCCCTTTTGGTAATAAAAGCCCGGATTTCCGTGCCAGCGCTCATGTCCCCGAGAGGTGACAAAGGCTGTGGCCGCCACCGGTGTTCCAATCCACCCGTCCGCCAGGCCGCGGCAGGCCGTCTGCACTCCAGCCCCCAGGAAGGTATCCGGCGCACATCCTATAAAAAGCCCCTGCTTTTCTGCTAGCTCCAGGAGTTCTCTGCCCTCCTCCACCGTCACGGCCAGGGGCTTTTCACAATATACATGCTTTCCCTTTTCCAATGCCCGTGTGGATATCTCTGCATGCTGCAGGGGTGTGGTGAGATTTAAAATCAGGTCAATCTCCCCGTCTCCAAGCAGCTCCTCCACAGACATGGCCCGGATCCCGTACTGCTCTGCCCGCTCCTTGGCCTTTTCCTCAAATAAATCTGCACAGGCCACCACCTGGGGATTGGAATATCTGCCAGTCAGATTTTTTAAATAAATATCACTGATCACTCCACAGCCAATGATTCCCGCTCTCATATTCCCTCTGCCTCCTCATTCCTCTTACAAGGGTTTTCTCTCCTTCAGCTCCAGAGTAATCCCAAGCTTCTCCAGGGTATCAAAATAGGCATACCGCTCATGCCCCTTCTCCTCCTCAAAGATCAGGGGATACCCCTGCTGCTCCATCAGATCGATTTCCTGCCGGAAACCATCAATATAAAAGGATAGAAAGCAAACGCTGTTTCCAAATTTTTCCAGATGCTCCAGCCAGGGACTGGGGGTATCATCATAGGGCTCCAAAAGCTCCAGGTAAACCGGGGAGAGATTTACCAGAGCGCACTTTAGCTTGATATTGTAGTCCTTTCCCCGAAACCGCTTGTACGCCACCTCCGGGGCCTTTTTGTTGGGATCAGGATATTTTACCTCCGGGGCCTCCACCTGAAATAATTCTCCGTAGCGCTTTGCCACATCCTCAATGTTGCGAACCACAATCCCAATCTTGATTACCTGATTGCTGGATAGTTTCTCCATACATATTCCTCCTATTTTTAGTCCCGCTTCGGCCCGTACAATACCCCTGGGTCTGGAAGGATTTCTGTCCGTATCCGTCCAGTAATCCTTCCGGGCATTGGACGAGCCTGCGCTGTTTTTTAGAATCGCTGCGCGATGGCACTAAAGGGTAAAGTCTCTTCGGCGCACACTTGATGAGAGAAACTTTCATGCGCAAGTGCGCGCATGAAAATTTCTCTCGTGCGCCTTTGCGACTTTACCGTTTGGCAAAGATTAGTGTAGAAAGCTTATGATTTCTTTGCCGGATTAAAGCTCTCTTATGGCTTTTTTCTGGGGAGAATCCTCGCCCAGTTGCATAAGCTCTATGCGTACTCCATCCGGATCTGTGATCCATGCCTGCCAGTTTCCGTCACATCCCACCCGGGGCTCCTTATCCATGGTATAGCCGGCGTCTTTCAGCCCCTTCACGGTGTCATGAATGTCCTCCACAGCTAAGCACAGATGATTGTATGCCCGGTGATTCTCCTGCCAGCTGTAATCCACCTCTCCGCCGTAAAACAGCTCCAGAAACTGCTCATGTCCCATGTACAGGTATACAATCCAGGGCTCTCCGGTCTCCGGTCTGCTCAGCTCAAAGGCTTTCTTTAGGCCCAGTCCCTTTGTATAAAAATCCTGGGATGCCTCCATATTCTTTACTGTAATGGCTACGTGTCCGATCTGCATAATTATTTCTCCTTTTCTGTCTCTTATTTTTTATTAATAGGGCATGGGTTCGCCCTTATAATTGATAAATGGGATTTCCAGCTTTGGATCGATTTCTCCCTCCATAATCTTAAGGATTCCCTCTGCCGCCTCAGACGCCTCGATCTGGGCGTTTTCCTTTCCCATCACCGTATTCATCCGACCGGGATGAATCATATAAATCCGGGTATGGGCGTGCTCCGGAGACTGGGCCAGATAATTGCGTATTTTCTGAGTATACATATTGGCCCCGTGCTTAGACACTCCGTAGGCCAGATAGGTATACAAGCCGGTCTTTAGATGGCCTGCCTCCGAGGTAATATTTAAAATGCAGGGCTTTGCCGCCCGATATAAAAAGGGGGCGAAATACTTGAGCACGATGGCCGGCCCTACGGTGTTCACATCAATGGTTTTCCGGAGCATGTCAATATCCAGGTTTACAATGGGATCCTCCAGGTTATACTTGGACTCCAGCAAAACCCCCGCATTATTGATGACGCAGTCCAGAACAGGCTCTCTTTTCTCCAGCTCTTCTGCGGCCCTGCGGACCGATTCCTCCGAGGAAACCTCTAGGGTAAGAACCTCAAGCTGCCCCTCATATTCTTGGCCCAGGGCCTCAAGCTGCCCACAGTCCGCTCCCGGACGACAGGCGGCAAACATCTCATGTCCCCCAAGAAGCCCCCGTTTCACAAGCTCCAGACCAAGCCCACGGTTTGCTCCCGTGATAAGTACCTTCATGGCTTTTTCCTTTCCGGGCCTGCTTTAGCCCTTTACCGCTCCCTCGCTCATGCCCTTGATAATGTATTTCTGTGCATAGGAGAACACACAGATAGCCGGAAGGCTCATTAAAATAGAGGCAGCCATCATCTGACCCCACTGGATTCCCGTCTCGTCAATGTAGAAGGCCAGGCCCACGGACAGGGTTCTGCTGCTCTCATCGCTGGCCAGCAAAAGGGGGAACAAAAATTCATTCCATGCCAGAATAAAGGCAAACATACCCACCGCCGCCAGAGCCGGCGCCACCATGGGAACCACCACTAAAAACAGCGACTTTAAAGGCCCGCAGCCATCCACAAAGGCAGCCTCCTCCACCTCAATGGGTATGGCGTCAATATATCCCTTTAACAGCCACACCGTAAGGGGCATGCCTACAATCAGATATACCAGAACCAGGCCCGGAATGGTATTCACCAGGCGCATATTGGCCAGGATCACGTAGAAGGGAACCAGAAGGCACACCCGGGGCAACACCCGGATAAACAGTATGGACGTCAAAAGGGGCGCCCGTCCCGGAAAACGGTAGCGGGAAAATCCGTATGCCGCAAACAGGGATACAAAAATAGTAACCAGCGTGGAGACAAGAGCAATCACCACGGAGTTGCGGAAATAATGCATCATACTGGTATCGTGGAATACCGCCTTATAGTTTTCAAAGGTTATATTCTTTGGGATAAGGGTGGGGTTCAGGGAATACACCTCCACATTGTCCTTTAAGGAAGTAGAAAGTCCCCAAAGAAATGGTAACAGAGCAAATGCCGCAATGATGATACACAGAATATAGGTGACAGTCCTGAGCAGGATCCGTTTTGTTTTTCTATTCATATACTGTTTTGTCACTCCTCTCTTCCTGTATATTTTCACGCCTGCTTCTTTTTATTTGAGGGGGCATAAAACAGGAATGCCACCAGTACAATCAGCAACAGTATGACTCCGATTGCGGAGGCTGTACCAAAATCATAGTTCTGGAAAGCCGTCCGATAGATATTCAGACCCAAAATTTCCGTGGAAACACCCGGTCCTCCTCCTGTCATGGTAAAGATCAGGTCAAAGCTGTTAAAGCCGCTGATAATTTCCAGAATCGTCAGGATCATAATAAAGCTTTTCAGCTGAGGAAGCGTCACATGCCAGAACACCTGCACACTATTTGCCCCGTCAATTTGGGCCGCCTCCGTATATTCCTTGGGAATTCCCTGTAATCCTGCCACCAGCATTAACATAATATAGGGAAAGCCTGTCCATACATAGGCCATAATCACAGACACCAGGGCCGTAGAGGGATTTCCCAGCCAATTAATTGCTAGGGACGGATTGATCTGCTTTAGTACATAATTTAAAATCCCGTTGTCCACATTATAAATCCAACGCCACAGATTGGACGCAACAATGGAGGGCATCACCCAAGGCAAAAGCGTAAGCACGCGGAACACCGTCTTGCCACGAAACCCTGTCTCCATCATCATGGCACAGATAAATCCCAAAACAAAACGCAAGAAAAGCGATCCAAAGGTCCAGATCAGGGTATTTTTGAGAACCGTGGGAAACTGGCTGGATCCCAATGCCTTCATAAAATTGGAAGCCCCCACAAATTCCAGATCAAAATTAGGGAGCAACACCTTATTAACAGAATACAAAAAGGTTAAAATCAGGGGATATACCACCATACAGGCCAAAGCAGCCACACTGGGAAGAATGAACAAGATTCCAAACAGCCATGAACGCTTTTCCCGTTTCGTAGCATGCCGCAGTCCCTTCTTTTTTAAAGCGTACATTTTTCTTCCTTTCTCTATCTTCTCCGGACAGCCATTGAAAAAATGTCTGCATTTTCTAACAGCTGCCCGAAAGCTTCATAAAGATGCGGCCGGAGCCTTTTCCATCACCCCGGCCGCAGTGTCAGGCTACTTTAACAATTCATCAATGCGCTTATTCATATTCTCCGCAGCCTCTTCTACCGTTGCAGCCTTTGAGAGAGCATTCTGCAGCTCCTCCACCACAATCAGCTGAATCTGAGACCAGGCGGGAGTGTTGGGAGTATGGATTGCATACTCTGCCTGCTCAATGTAGATATCGTAGATGGGATCTGCCCATTTTCCCATATCCTGCGCAGCTATCACACCAGGGAGCACCGTATTATTCTGGCTGATGATCTCCGGCTGCAGGAACCATTTTATGAATACCTCTGCCGCCTCCACTTGCTTGCAGGAAGAGGGAATGGTCACGGACCAACCAGCTGCACGGGCATATCCGGGATGCAGGGTTACGCCCCACTCAAAATTATTCTGCTGAGCAAACTCATCAATCTTAACAATATTGCTATCTCCCATGGGAAGCATGGCAATCTCACCATTCATAGCCAGAGGGAACAAATCTGCGGTAATGGCATAATTGATGCAGCCCTCGGGAACCAAACCGTCATTGTACAAATCACACCAGGCATGCAAACCCGCAAGAGCCTCCGGTGTTGTCATGGCGCCGGCGCTTAAATCCTCTGTGAGGAAGTCCCCGCCTGCTCCCCAAAGGAAGGGCGCAAAGGAAGTCATGGTATTTCCCAGGTCATTTTTCGATGCCGCGATTCCATATCCGTATTTTCCATCCGTGGTCAGCTTCTCACAGATATCATAAAACTCATCCAGCTCCATTCTTCCGTCAGGATAGGGAATCTGTGCATTGTCAAACATGGTCTTATTGTAATACAGTGCGCTGCAGGTAAAACGATAGGGCAATGCATATTGCTTTCCCTCATTGGTGCCGGCATCATATACGCACTTTGTGAACATATCTGCTGTAAATCCGGCCTCTGCCATAAAGTCATCCAAAGGAAGCAACAATCCCTGGCTCATCATGGAAGGCAAAAACAATGTATCTAATGCCAGAACGTCTGGTCCCTGACCGCCTAAAATAGCCGATGTTGCGTTATCCTGATAATTTGCAATAGGCTGCAGCTCAATCTTCAGCTCATATCCCGGGTTGTCCTCCGCAAACTGCTTGCAAAGCCAATCCACTTCACCATCCCACCAGCTGCCAAGCCATAAGGTAACGGTTGTAATCTCTTTGCTGTCCGCCCCCGTCTCGCTTCCTTCTGCGGGAGTCTCCTCACCAGCTGCCTCCTGTGGCTTTGGCTCCTCCGAATCACTCTTCCCACATGCCGACAGGGAAGCAAGCATACAGATCCCCAGCGACAAAGCTACTAGTTTCCTCCATTTGTTTTTCATACCTTTTCCTCCTTTTATTTTTGTTCCTTGGAACTATATGTATATTATAATTTCCCCTTTCTTCTCTTTCCAGCTTTAATTCCATAAAATAGTGTTATTTTGAAACATTCCGATTGTGATTTTTCAATATCCGTGATATAATTGTCGTAGAATCAAATAATTATTTTTCAATTTATTATTCTCCAGGAGGAATACTGCTCTATTATGAAACAAACAAATGTACTGGCCATTGCACCCTATCCAGAACTGAGTAATATCTTCAGAAAGGCCGTCCGCTCTTTTCCACAGATTCATACAGAAATCTATGTAGGCAACCTGCAGAATGCATCCTCATTTTTGCAAACCAAGAGCACCGGCTCCTATGACGCCGTGATCTCCCGGGGCGGCACCACCCAGTTTCTCCGCAAAGCCACCACCCTGCCTGTTATCGATATAGAGATATCGGTCTTTGACATGCTGCGCACCATACGTCTGGCCCAACAGTATGGACGACGAATCGCCATTGTGGGATTTTCCAGTATTACCTCCATGGCCGCTCCTATCTGCGATATTATGCAGTATAAAATTGAAATTCATACAGTCACCAATGCCAGAGAGGTGCATCCCCTGTTGGATCGCTTGACCCAGGAGGGGATCGATCTCATTGTGGGCGATGTACTCACTGCAGAGACAGCCAGCAAAATCGGACTAAACAGCATGCTCATTACCTCTGGTCTGGAAAGCGTAGAAAAAGCCTTTCTGGATGCCCTGCACCTGTGCCAACATCTGGAAGAGCAACAGAAAAACAACTTTTTGTTCCAGACCATCTCGGATCAGAATCAGCGGGGCGTCCTGGTTTTTAATGAGGAGAAGGAGCTTATCTATTCCAATCCTGCTGTCAGCCACTTTGATTTGATGATGCTCCGCAACCTTCTTCTCAAATATCTGGACACTGTCTTTGAGAACAATACGCTCCACATTACAAAAAAGCTTCAGAAAACCACTTTTGATATCTACGGCTCCCACTGCCAGGTACAGGGAAGCAGCTATGTGATTTTTTATCTGGATTTTATCAACAAGCCGGCTCTCCCTACCAGCTTTTTATCTGTGGAAAATTTCGACGATCTGCAAAAGCGCTGGCATTTTTTGTTTAACAACAAGCAATACCTGCAGCCCATTGGAGAAAAGCTGGAGAAAATCTCCACATCCTCTCTTCCGATTCTCATATATGGAAATCCAGGAACCGGCAAGCAATATATTGCACGCTATATTCACACACAAAGCACGTATAAGGCCTCTCCCTTTGTGAGTGTCAACTGTGACATTCTCACACAAAAATCCTGGGACAGTATGATGGAAAATATCAGTTCACCCATTCACAACACAGACTGCACGATTTTTTTCCGTAACATTCACAATTTGTCCTTACCCTTGCAGACCGCCTTGGCTCAATACTTTGATGACACCCGCATGAACCAGCGCTGCCGCATTATCGCCTCCGCAAACTGTAACCTGGCCGATCTGGTGGCATCTGGAAAATTTTCCCATTCTCTCTATTTCAAGGTGGACGATTTTTCCCTCCAAATTCCCTCCCTGGCGGAGCGTCTGGAGGATCTGCCCATTTTGTCCAGCATCTGTATCAACCAGTATAACCTGGCCTTTTCCAAGCAGGTCATTGGCTTTGAGACCGATGCCCTGGAATATTTGAAATCCCTGAAATGGGCGCTCAACTATGAGCAGCTGCAAAAGGTCATCAAACAGCTGGTGGCCACCACAGAAAATCATTATATTACCCGGGAGGAGGCCTCCAATGCCTTTGCCACCCTCTCTCCCAAGGAGCTGCCGGCCCAGCCCTTCTCCATTGATTTGACCAAAACCCTGGATGAGATCGAGCGCTCCATCATCAACTATGTTCTGGCTGAGGAGCATATGAACCAGTCTGCCGCTGCCAAGCGTCTGGGGGTGGGACGAAGCACCCTGTGGCGGAAAATAAAATAACGGGAGAAATCCCGTTATTTTAGTCTGTTCTCTCCTGTGCTCCCGTACAGGTAGCCCCCTTATACAGCTGAACCTCGTAGATCTTTTCCGTGATTTTTCCCTCCTCTATGTAGGTCAGCAGGC
>CANPIM010000054.1 GCA_947574135.1 uncultured Lachnospiraceae bacterium | reverse complement strand
ACTACACCTTTGCCATGGCAGAGGCAAAGACAGAGAAAACCTTTGTAATTCCCGGCTTTGAGGATGTGGAGGCGGGGATTGTTCACTGGCCCCTGTCTGTGATTCGCATTCGGGCAAAGGAAAGCGAGAGACTGGTGGAGCTTGGAACTCATATTCTGGAGAAATGGCGGGGCTACACGGACGAGGCGGCCTTTGTATTTGCCGAGACAGAGGGGGAGCCTCACAACACCATCACCCCCATTGCCCGGATGCGGGATGGGCTCTATGAGCTGGATTTGACCTTGCGGAATAATATTACTACGGAAGAATACCCTCTAGGGGTATATCACCCCCATGAGGAGTTGCATCACATTAAAAAGGAGAATATTGGCCTCATTGAGGTCATGGGCCTGGCGGTGCTTCCTTCCCGGCTTAAGACGGAGATGGAGGAGCTGGCCTCCTGTCTGGTGCGGGGAGAGGAGATTGCCTCCCGGGAGGCTTTGAAAAAGCATGCAGACTGGGTGGAGGAATTTCGAGGGAAGTATACCTTTACCCAAGAGAATGTCATGGATATTCTCAAGGAAGAAATCGGAAAGGTCTTTGTGCGGGTGCTGGAGGATGCCGGGGTGTATCCGTGTACGCCCAAGGGCCGGGCAGCCTTTGACCGGTTTTTGCAGGTGCTGTAAAAAGGTTTTGTGGATTTGTGGAAAAGGGAAGGGATCCGTAATAAGGATTTCCTCCCTTTTTTGCAGGCAGAGAAAAAAGTCTGTAACGAAAGCTCTCTTTTTCACACCAAAGAATGTCTGAAGAAATCGGACACAGAACAACAGAAAGGAGGAGAGTTATGGAGTCCCTTGCGGACATTTACCGAAAGCATTCCCAAACCGTGTACGGATTTTTGCTTGCCAGGACCCGAAATCCGGATCTGGCGGAGGAGCTGACCCAGGAGACATTTTTTCAGGCCGTGTGTAGCATTGAAAGGTTTCGGGGAGACAGCAGCATGAGCACCTGGCTGTGCGGTATTGCAAAAAATCTCTGGCGCAGCTATGTACGAGAGCATGGGAGGCTGGAAGGGCCTGTGGAGGAGGAGACCTGGTCCTCTGGGACTTCTCTGGAGGCAGAGGTGTTTTTAAGGTGGGACAGCATGGAGATCCTGAAGCTTCTGCACGGATTAAAGGAGCCTATGCGGGAGGTGCTGTATCTGCGGCTTATTGGAAATCTGTCCTTTGGCCAAATCGGAGAGATTCTGGGAAAAAGCGAAAATTGGGCGCGGGTAAATTTTTACCGGGGAAAAGAAAAAATTGTCAGGGAGGCGAAAAAGCATGAATAAGGATCTGCCATGCGCAGTGGTGCGGGATGTGGCGCCTCTGTATGCGGAGGATTTGGTGTCGGGAGAGACCAGGGCCTTGGTGGAGGAGCATTTAAGGGGCTGTGAGGCCTGCAAAGAGCAATATGCCATATATCAGGAGGAAATGGAGGGGGAAGCCAGAGTGAAAAGAGAGGAAAACGTGGCGGAGGTGGATTATATGAAGAAAATCCGCGCGTATCAAAGGGAAAATTTGATCTTGGGAGCCATTGTAAGCTTTTTTCTGGGCCTTTTTATTCCTGTGGCCATGGTGGGCTTTTCGGCCATAGCAAAGGGTGGGCTTGAACCCTATCAGTGGGCCAGGCTCCAGGTGGCCTGGCATATCGGGCTTCTCCGGATGGTGGAGTCAGGGGTCATAGTCTGTGCCCTGTATCTGGGGGTGAGCTATCTTTTGAAGAGAAAAAGGCTGAAAAGAGGATGAGTGGAAGATATTTTTGACCGTAGAATTCTATTTCTACCGGTGTGGCCCGGTACTTTGGAAGAATAGATATTGACATATGCCCGAAATAGGGTTATGCTTGAAAGAGCATAAAATCCCTTTTTCATCCGGGATAGAGGAAAGGAGTGTAACATGCCACGACCGAGAAAATGCAGAAGAGTCTGCTATTTCCCACAGACTTTAAGCTTTGTCCCTGTAAGCGGCCAGATGCAGGAGGCTTTGCCGGGAAAGGAACCGCTGCGGTCAAAGGATTCCCTGCGGTCAAAAGATCCCCTGGGATCAAAGGAGCCTGTGGTTCTAAACCTGGACGAATATGAGACCATCCGTCTCATTGACAGGGAAGGGTATTCCCAGGAGCAGTGCGGAGAGCAGATGGGGATTTCCCGTACCACCGTGCAGCTTATCTATGGATCTGCCCGGAAGAAGCTGGCAGACGCCCTGGTAGAGGGGCGTCTCCTTCGGATTGAAGGAGGGGAATATCAGCTGTGCAATGGGGAGACAGACTTTGGCAGCTGTTGCGGCTGCTTTAAGCGGACTATCCATGAACAATACACAAAACCGAGAGGAGAAAAAATCATGAGAATTGCAGTTACCTATGAAAACCAAGAGATTTTCCAGCATTTTGGACACACCGAGCAGTTTAAGGTCTACGATGTGGAGGAGGGAAAGGTTACCGCTTCCCAGGTGGTGGATACTGACGGACAGGGCCATGGAGCGCTGGCCGGGGTATTGAAGGCCCTTCATGTGGATGTGCTTATCTGCGGCGGCATTGGCGGCGGAGCCCGCACGGCCCTGGATGCCAACGGCATTCAGCTGTACGGAGGTGTGTCCGGAAATGCGGACCAGGCGGTGGAGGCTTTTCTGGCCGGAAAGCTTGCCTATGACCCGGAGGCCCATTGTGATCATCATGGACACGGGGAAGAGCACCAGACTTGCGGCAGTCACGGACACTGTCAGGGGCATGGGGAGCACAGCTGCCACCAGTAAAGGAGCCCCTGTAAGATAGGAGACAAGGAGAGGCTGTTCTTGCCCCTGGACAGGACCAGGGCAGGGATGGCCTTATCCTTTGAAGGACCAGAACCGGATGTGTGGAACAGAGGACGGGATGCTGTCAGGAAAGGCAGGGGGAGGAGCCGTAAGATGGAATGTATTATTTCAAAATCCTCCATCATAAATCGATGTAACAAAGATGGAGAGCTTCATTTGCTTTTCACAGAAAAAGAGAAACCCTGTGAGGAAGCATATTTAAAGAAATTATTAGATAAGGATGGCAATGCGTGTAGCAGATATTTTTTGAATCTGCATACAATCCTTGACATAGACAAGCTGGGTGAGAAATATGATACAGATATATTAGTGACAAAGAATCTGGATTTTCCGGAATATATAGCGCTGGTATTATATGACGAAGAAATCAGGCAGGAGTCTTGAAAAGTGTTACCGGGATAGAGGAAGTGCAGGCATACAAAAGAAGGAATAGGTGGATACTAGGAAAGGACGTGATACAGAAAAAGAAAGGAAATAAATGAGAATGATTATCAATAAAAAGCAAGAGAATGGGGGAGAAACTGCCATAGAGGCGGAGCATGTCTATGATATGCTGATTGTTGGCGGCGGCCCTGCCGGGTATACTGCGGCCTTGTATGGCGCCAGGGCCGGTTTTGACACCCTGGTGCTGGAGAAGGTTTCTCCGGGGGGACAGATGACACTTACCAGGCAGATTGACAACTATCCGGGCATTGACGGGGGCATTGACGGCTTTCTCCTGGGACAGCAAATGCAGAAGGGAGCCCAGCGATTTGGAGCCAGGACCCGGCTTTTGGAAGTGCTGTCCCTGGAGCTTTCTAAAAAAGTTAAGAAGGCGGTGACTCATGAGGGCGCGCTTTACGGAAAAATGGTGGTTTACGCAGCCGGGGCCCATCACAGGGAGCTGGGACTTTTGGAAGAGAAGGAGCTGGCGGGGAAGGGGGTTCATTACTGCGCCTCCTGCGATGGCATGTTCTACAGAGAAAAAACCGTGGTGGTAGTAGGAGGCGGGAATTCGGCGGTGTCCGATGCCCTGCTTCTCTCCCGTATCTGCAGGCGGGTGATTCTGGTACACCGGCGGGATACCCTGCGGGCAGAGAAGATTTACCGGGCTCTGCTGATGCAGGCGGACAATGTGGAGTTTTGCTGGAACAGCACCGTATCCCGCTTTCTGTATCATGACAGGGTGGAAGGAGTGCTCCTGCGAAATGTGCATACCGGCGTAGAGACTGCGGTGGAATGTGACGGGGTATTTGTCAGTGTGGGACGGACACCCGCCACAGAGCTGGTAAGGGGACAGCTGAATCTGGACTCCGGGGGATATATCATAGCAGACGAATCAACCAGAACAAATATTCCGGGGGTGTTTGCCGTTGGAGATGTGCGATCAAAGGTTCTGCGGCAGATTGTGACAGCCGTGTCCGACGGGGCTGTGGCTGTGTCCTATGGGGAGGAATATTTGGCAGAGACGTTTCATTTAGGGTGAAATGTGGGAAAAGATATGGTATAATGAAAATATAGGCAGTCTCCGGAGGAATGGTGGATGAAAAAAACGACACAGCAGAAAAGAATATTGCTTCAAACAGGCCTTCTGGCGCTGGCCGTTCTATTTATGGCCGTGGGATGGGCAAAGGGTGAAGTACAAATGGTTCTGGAAAAATCTGTAAATATTTGCTTGGAGTGTATCGGAATTGGATAAAAGAAAATGTGTGCAGGCCCTGTTTGCGTTTACCACAAACGCCCATGTACAGGGCTTTTGGAAGGGAACTATCTACAGGGGAAGATTAAAAAACATCTGTGTTCCGGGACTGAATTGCTATTCCTGCCCGGGAGCCCTAGGGTCCTGTCCCATTGGCGCCATGCAGGCCGTGGAGGGTGGGACCCTATATGGGATTTCTATGTATATTCTGGGCTTTCTGGTATTTGTGGGACTGCTGGCCGGAAGATTTGTGTGCGGCTGGCTTTGTCCCTTCGGCTTGATACAGGAGCTGATTTATAAGCTTCCGGTAAAAAAGAGAAAGGTTCCCAAAAAAGTAAATGCTGTCTTAAAATGGCTGAAATATGGGATTCTGGCGGTCTTTGTCATAGGCCTGCCCATTTTGACGGCAGACAGCTTTGGGATTTCCACCCCATATTTTTGTAAATATATTTGTCCGGCCGGCACGCTGGAGGGCGGGATTCCTTTGCTTGCCATGAATAAGCCTCTGCGCATGGCCACAGGCTTTCTGTTTTCCTGGAAAATGCTCCTGCTGGTTCTTGTGGTGGTAGCCTCTGTCTTGATTTTCCGCCCCTTTTGCCGATATGTCTGTCCCTTGGGGGCCTTTTACTCTCTGTTTAATCCCATCAGTCTGTACCGCTATGAGATTGACAGGGAAACATGCACAGGCTGCGGAAAATGCTCCAGAAGCTGCAAAATGGATATTGATGTTTGCAAAAATCCCAATTCCCTGGAATGCATTCGCTGCGGTGCATGTATAAAAGCGTGTCCGGTGGGGGCAATCTCCGGGGGAAGGAGCGCGGGGAGGGTACATAAAGAAGGGGCGGCTAAGGAATAGCTTTCCACAGGAGTTTTAGGCATGCCTGCAGGCGGGACGGTCATTTCCCGAATTTATGTGACAAGAGGTGAGAACCATGTACGAATGTCCTAATTGCGGAGGGAATCTAAGGTTTGACATTGGCAGACAGCTGCTATCCTGTGCATATTGCGGAGCATTGGCAGATCCCTACAGCTATGAGAAGGAAAGAGATGCAGAGGAAACGAAAGCTTCCTCCGGCGAATACGAGGTGACTGTTTTCACCTGCCCCCAGTGCGGCGGTGAGATTATCAGTCAGGATACCACGGCGGCTACCTTTTGCAGCTTTTGCGGGGCCTCCACCATATTGGACAGCCGGGTGAGCCGGGAGCGGCGTCCCAGGTATATCCTTCCCTTTACCAAAACCAGGGAGGACTGTCGGGCCGCCTATGGGAGAATGCTGCGCCGGGCCTTCTTTGCCCCTAAGGAGCTGAAGGATGAGAGGCTTATTGAAAAATTCAGGGGGATTTACATGCCCTACTGGGTATATTCCTTTGAAAAGAAAGAGCGGATTCGGTTTCCGGGCAGGAAAACCCACCGGAGCGGGGATTATCTGATTACGGATCATTATGAGCTGGACTGCCAGGTGGAGGAAAGTTATCAGGGGTTGGCCTACGATGCATCCGCTGCCTTTTCTGACAGCCTGAGCAATGCCATCGCTCCCTTTGATCTGCGAAAGAGAAAGGTCTTTGCACCGGCCTTTTTGAGCGGCTTTTACGCAGATACCAGCGATGTGGAGAAAGGCGTCTATGAGCCGGAGGCGGAGGAGCTGGTTCTTCGGGATGCCAGCCGAAGCCTGCTTCGGGATCCGGTGTGCAGAAGGTTTGGCGCAGGTAGGGGAGGGACGGATTACGCCCTTGAGAATGCCCTGCGCCCCTCTGGCGGGAGCTGTGAGCTGGCCATGCTGCCGGTGTGGTTTCTGTCCTATCGAAACGGGGATCGGGTAAGCTATGCAGTGGTTAACGGGCAGACCGGAAGGGTGGCCGCGGATCTGCCTGTGGACGGAAAGCGATATGCGGTTGGTTCGCTTATTCTGGCTGTCCCTCTTTTTTTCCTTCTCAATCTGTTTTTTACCATTACACCTGGAAAAATTTTACTGCTTGCTGCGGCATTGGCCCTCCTTTGTATATTGATTTCCAACAGCCAGCTCACCCATATTTTGGCCAGAGAGTTCGGGGAGGATGACAAGGGATTGGCCTCTGCAAAAGCGCCGTCCCAAAGAGAGGAGCCTGCCGGGACGAGGAGGAGGAAGCGCTTTTGGCCTTGGGACAGCACGGCAGGAAAAGTATTTTTCATTGCCGTCTTATTTTATGCAACAGCCCTGGTGCCCTCCTTTTTTCTACACCTCTTGGAGAGACTTACAGGGACAAGGGGAGGCGGGAACAGCCAGATGGTTGGGATCCTCTTAAATATCCTGTTGTTTGTGGGCATTGGCCGAGTGCTTTTGAGGGCCAAGGGAGATACCGGGAGGAGGCGTCGGGCAAGAAAGCCCTTTGGGGGCGGACACCTTCGGGAGAAATGGAGGATCCTGGGGAAGCCCTTTGGGGGGATTGTCTTTGCAGGGATTATAGTTCTGGTAAATCCTGTGTCCGACTGGTTTTATTACATAGGAGCCTTTGTGTGTATGGGAACAGTGCTCTGGGCGGTGATGGATATTATCAGGCAGCATAATTTGCTGACCACCCGAAGGCTGCCCCAGCTGGGCCGGCGGGGAGGTGATGAGCTTGGCTAGCTTGATTAATATAAAGCTGAAAAAAGGAGCCTTGCCCGGTTTTCGGATTTTCTTCGGTCTTTTGGTATTCTGGGGAGGAATCCTGCTGGGAGCCCTGCCAGAGTGCCATGGGCAGAAGCCGGCTTCCCAGGCCGCCCTTCTCTCCCAGGAGACGATGGAGGAGAAGGAATATAAAAGTCCTTACACAGACTATTTGGTTCTGGTGGAGGACGGGGCCGGGCTCCTTACAGAGGAGCAGCACAGCGAGCTCTATGAGGTTATGGAGGAAATCACGGCCTATGGAAATGTGGCCTTTGTGACCACGGACAGAAATCCGGATTCCACGGAGATCTTTGCCAGGAGCTACTATCGGGAACATTTTGGTCAGGACAGCGGCACCGTATTTCTCATTGATATGGACAATCGCAATATCTGGATTCACAGTGACGGCGCCATCTATGAGGTGATAACCACAGCCTACGCCAACACGGTGACAGACAATGTGTACCGCTATGCCTCCCGGGAGGATTATTACGGCTGCGCCCGGGAAGCCTTTACGGAGATCTATGCGCTGCTGGAGGGGCAGAAAATTGCCCAGCCGATGAAATATATCAGCAATGCTCTGTTAGCCCTTATCCTTGCCCTGCTTTTGAATTTCGGATTGATCATGAGCCTTACCAGGTTAAAAAGGCCTGGAGCAGATATGATATTGGAAAATATTTACAAAAAGTTTGACCACTCTGCTGTAAATGCAGTCCATACCCATCAGACCAGAGTTTACGATCCCGTTTCCCGGGGCGGCGGGAGCGGAGGCGGGGGCGGAAGAAGCGGAGGCGGCGGGAGAAGCGGCGGGGGCGGCGGTCACCGTTTTTAGGGAGAGGGAGGAAGGAGAACAGCCATGAAAAAGGAAGCTATAAGGCAGGAGATACTTTTCTTTTTTGACAAGTCCAGGGAGGCTCTGCCTCTTTACGAGGCCCTGGAGCAACGGATCCTGGAAGAGCTGGGAAAGGTAACCATCAAGGTACAGAAAACCCAGATTTCCTTCTCCAACAAACGAAACTTTGCCTTTGTCTCCTTTTTGCCTGTGCGAAAGGCGGCAGATCGGCCCAAGGTGTTTCTTGTGGTAACCTTTGGCCTGAGCTACAAAAAGGAATCTCCCCGGATAGATGTGGCCACAGAGCCCTATCCCAACCGGTGGACCCACCATGTTCTGATTTCCAAGGTGGAGGAAATCGATGAGGAGCTTATGGGATGGATCGGGGAGGCCAGCGCATTTTCTGCGGGAAAGCGCTGAGAGAACAGGAGGAAAAAATGGACAGAACAGCGGGAATATTAGTAGCTATCACAAGCCTGCCCTCCCGGTACGGCATTGGCTGTTTTTCCCAGAGCGCCTACCGGTTTGTGGACTGGCTTAGGGAAGCGGGGCAGACCTACTGGCAGATTTTGCCCCTGGGACCTACGGGCTATGGGGATTCGCCCTATCAATCCTTTTCCACCTTTGCAGGCAATCCTTATTTTATCAGTCTGGAGGAGCTGGCCGAGCAGGGGGTTCTCACAAGAGAGGAATGTGAGGGGGTATCCTTTGGGAGGCATGCGAATCGGGTGGATTACGATCTGATCTATAAAAACCGGTATCCTCTTCTGCGAAAGGCCTTTGAGAGAAGCCATGTGGAAGAGAACCCGGCCTATGAGGCATTTGTAGAGGAACAGGCCTGGTGGCTCAACAATTATGCCCTGTTTATGGCTGTAAAAAATCATTTTGGAGGCGTTTCCTGGATGGAGTGGGAGGAGGATATCCGCCTTCGAAAAGAGGAAGCTCTTTCCCGCTACCGGCAGGCGCTTAAGGAAGAGACAGAATTCCAGAAATACCTCCAGTTTGAATTTTTCACCCAGTGGAAAAGGCTTAAGGATTATGCAAACAGCCAGGGCATTAGGATTATCGGGGATATTCCCATCTATGTGGCCCTGGACAGCGCCGATGCCTGGGCTAATCCGGAATTGTTTCAGCTGGATGAGAGGAATATTCCCACGGCCGTTTCCGGCTGTCCGCCCGACGGCTTTTCCGCAGAGGGACAGCTGTGGGGGAATCCCCTCTATCGGTGGGAATACCACAGGGAAACAGGATATGCCTGGTGGATGAAACGGCTGAAGCACTGTTTTGGGCTGTATGATGTGGTGCGCATTGATCATTTCCGGGGATTTGACGCGTATTTCTCCATTCCCTACGGGGATGTGTCCGCTGTGCACGGACACTGGGAGAAGGGGCCGGGGATAGAGCTGTTTCGCCGGATGAAGGAAGAGCTGGGAGACCATGAGGTGATTGCGGAGGATTTGGGGTATATGACGGATTCCGTCCGCCGTCTGGTGGCGGACAGCGGCTTTCCGGGCATGAAGGTTCTGGAGTTTGCCTTTGACTCCCGGGATTCCGGGTGCGCAAGGGATTACCTGCCCCATAATTATGTGGAGAATTGTGTGGCCTACACGGGCACCCATGACAATGAGACCATTGTGGGCTGGTTTGACAGTATTGCGGAGGAGGAGCGGCAAAAGGCCCGGGCGTATCTCTGCGATCAGTACACCCCTAAGGAGGAGCTTTACCGGTCCTTTATTGGGCTGGTAATGCAGAGCCGGGCCAGGATGTGTATCATTCCCCTACAGGATTATCTGGGCTATGATAATCGCAGCCGCATGAATCATCCCTCCACTCTGGGAAGCAACTGGCAGTGGCGGTTTACCTGGGAGGAGCTGGAGGGGGAGCTTAAGAAGGAGATTCTGGAGACAGCCAGGCGCTACGAGCGGATTTGAGAGGGAGGCAATCCTGTTTTTGGCGATTTTGCTGCATGTTTCTGGCGGATATCTTCTATATTCCCCAACAGATTTTGGGATATAATGATTATGCAGTCAGATAGGAACAGGTTTATTGTCCAACAGCAGTGACAGCAGTCGCTGACTTCGGTTGTCTTCTAAAAAGGGAAAAGAGTCTTAATTCTCTCAGGCGAAAGAGAATAGACTCTTTTTTCTTTGCTGTGGATGCCTTTATGAGATTTTTGCAAATCTCCTGGGAAACAGGATGATTTTTTCCGGAAGATATGCTATACTTTCCAGAGTAGGAAAACCTTCCGTGGAAAAAGGGGACAGTCCGGCTGTCCTGTATCCATGGAAATCTGGAGGGATGCAAGGTTATGAGGAAAAGAAAAACAAATATTTTGTGGATGGTTCTGGACTTGATTTTCCTGATCGTATTCAATGTCCTGTTCTTCTCCATGGCCGGGTGGACGGGCCATCCGGCGTCTGTGTGGATATCCTATGGCTTTATCCATGGCGCCTATGTGCTTTTTATCCTGACCCCCATACTGGTAACCGGGGGAAAGGGACAGGATGGGGGACAGGGGTATTCTCTCTATACCATAGGCACGGCTTATTTTATGATTGAGCTGGTGGCCGGAGCAATCTTTATTTTGTTGCACCCGGCAGACTGGAAGGCGGCCCTGATCATTCAGATTGTCCTGCTGGCCGTGTACGCCTTTGCGCTTTTATCCCACACCCTGTCAGATGAAAAGGCAGTGGCAAGGGAAAAAAGAATCTGGCAGGAACAACAGTTCGTTAAAACGGCGGTGACACGGCTGGAGGGAATGCAGGCAGGGCTTCCGGATAAGGAGCTGAAAAAGCTTCTGGAGCGGGCCAGCCAGGCGGTGAAAAAGAGCCCGGAGGAGATGAATCCTCAGATACAGATATTGGAGAGCGGTATGCTCTATCAGATTGGGGCCATACAGAGAGCCATGTTCAGCCAGGAAGAGGGCAGCGCGGAAAAGGAGGCAAAGATTTTTCTGCGCATGGCCCAGGAGCGGGAACGGCTGTTGGATAAGAAGGATTAGGGGAGGGACAGAGGATGTACTGTAAGAAATGTGGGAAGCTTATCAATCCAAACAATAAATTTTGCACTGGCTGCGGGACGCCGGTGCCCCAGAGCGGGATGGCAGAAAAAAAGAAAGATATGAAGCCGGAAAAGCCCGGGAAGCCGGAAAAGCCCGAGAAGCCGGAAAAACCTGAGAAGCCGGAAAAACCTGGAAAAGGGAAGAAGTCCAAAGGGTTGCTGATTGGTCTTTTGTCACTTCTTGTGGTGCTGATTCTGGCTGTCGCTGTGCTGCTGGCGCTAAATTTCAGCAAAAAGAAGGAGGCAGCGCGGGAAGAGGCAGCGCGGCAGGAGGAGGAAGCGGAGAGAAGAGAACGTCGAGAGAGAGAGGAAGAAGAGGAAAAAGAGGAAGAAAAGGAGGGGGAAGAGACGCCGGAAGAGGCCGGCACTGCCAATCCTTCAGCCGAAGCAGAGGCGCCAGCCACGGAGATAGAGCCTCCTGCGTCCCCAGAGCCTCCCAGCCTGCCGCCTGTGGGAGAAGGGGAAGCCTTTATGTTTCCCGATTCTGACAGCCGCTATCTGGAGCGAGAGGAGCTTGAGGACCTAAGTCAGCGGGAGCTGTCCATCGCCCGAAATGAGATCTATGCCCGAAAGGGACGGATGTTTAACAGCGAGGAGCTGAAAGAATACTTTGAAAGGCAGAGCTGGTATGAGCCCAGGTATACTCCGGAAGAGTTTGATGAAATGGGAGGAGACCGTGTGCTCAACGACTATGAGCTGGCCAACAAGGATTTGATTGTGGAAATTGAGGAGGAAAAGGGGTACCGGTAAGAGATGGGCATTGATTTACATGGGCAGGCAGGCCTGCCCTATATTAACCGGGGCGTCTACACAGGAAGCTATTGTGGCATGCGTTACCGCATGAGCAAGGAGGTCCGGGAGGAGGATCAGAAGGTTTTGCAGCTGGTCATCTACCCGGAGCCCTTAAGCTTCGCCTGTACGCCGGAGGAGAACAAGGAGTATGTGGACTTTCCCTTTACCCCGGAGGGCTTTGACCAGGCGGTGGCTTACTTAAATGAGCAGTATGAGACCCGCCGGGAGGAGTGGGAGCTGGCCCTGAAAAACCGCTGGAAATAGGATTGTCCCAACTTTTTAGTTATCGTCTCCCTCGGCCTTCTTAGCCGTGTAGACCGTGCGCTTTCTGGCCATGGCATCGCTTTCCAGATACTCGTCGTAGGTGGTGATCTTGTCGATCATAGTACCGTCGGGCAAAAGCTCAATGATTCGGTTAGCAGTGGTCTGTACGATCTGATGGTCTCTGGAGGAGAAGAGCAAGACCCCGGGGAACTTCATCAGGCCGTTATTGAGAGCCGTAATGGACTCCATATCCAGGTGGTCCGTGGGCTCATCCAGGATCAGAATATTGGCCCCGGAGATCATAAGCTTGCTCAGCATACAGCGCACCTTTTCTCCTCCGGAGAGAATTTTCACCTTTTTCACCCCGTCCTCGCCGGCAAAAAGCATCCGGCCCAAAAAGCCCCGCACATAGGTGGCGTCCTTGATCTCCGAATACTGGGTCAGCCAGTCCACAATGGTGTCGTCATTGTCAAACTCTGCGGAATTATCCTTGGGAAAATAGGCCTGGCTGGTGGTAACTCCCCATTTGTAGGTGCCCTCATCCGGCTCCATCTCCCCGGATAAAATTTGAAACAGGGTGGTCTTGGCAAATTCATTTCCTCCCACAAAGGCCACCTTGTCATCGTGTCCCAGAATAAAGGAGATATTGTCAAGAACCTTCATGCCGTCAATGGTTTTGGAGATTCCCTCCACAGTCAAGACCTCGTTTCCGATCTCCCGGTTGGGACGGAAATCAATGTAGGGATATTTGCGGCTGGAGGGCTTGATCTCATCCAGCTGGATTTTTTCCAGAGCCCGCTTCCGGGAGGTCGCCTGCTTGGATTTGGAGGCGTTGGCGCTGAAACGGGAGATAAACTCCTGAAGCTCCTTGATCTTCTCCTCCTTCTTCTTGTTGGCTTCCTTCATCTGGCGGATCAACAGCTGACTGGACTCATACCAGAAATCATAGTTGCCCGCGTACAGCTGAATCTTGCCATAGTCAATGTCCGCCGTGTGCGTACACACCTTGTTGAGGAAATAGCGGTCATGGGATACCACAATCACCGTATTGTTAAAGTTGATAAGAAATTCCTCCAGCCAGGCGATGGCGTCCAGATCCAAGTGGTTGGTGGGCTCATCCAAAAGCAGAATATCCGGATTTCCAAAGAGAGCCTGGGCCAGCAGCACCTTTACCTTCTGAGAGCCCAGCAGATCCTTCATGGGGGTGTAGTGAAGCTCTGTCTCAATCCCCAAACCGTTTAACAGAGTGGCTGCGTCGGACTCTGCCTCCCAGCCGTTCATATCGGCAAACTCTGCCTCCAGCTCGCTGGCCCGGATGCCGTCCTCCTCGGAGAAATCCTCCTTCATATAGATGGCGTCCTTTTCCTTCATAATCTCATAGAGCCGGGCATTTCCCATAATCACCGTGTCCAGCACGGGAAACTCATCGTAGGCAAAGTGGTTCTGCTTTAAGAAAGAAAGCCGCTCTCCCGGGGTAATGGCTACCTCGCCCTTGGTGGGCTCCAGCTCTCCGGTGAGAATCCGCAGAAAGGTGGATTTCCCGGCGCCGTTGGCGCCAATCAGGCCATAGCAGTTGCCTTGGGTGAATTTGATGTTCACATCCTCAAACAGGGCCTTTTTCCCCAGACGCAGGGTAATATTATTTGCACTAATCATTGAAAAACTCCTTTAAATATAGTAGAAACAGGGTTCATGTACAATCCCTTACTATTTTACAGAAAAATCCTTAATTTGCAAGTGTTTTTTACGTTCTTTTGCCGTTCTTTTGTGGAAAAGGGTTTTTACGTTTTTTGTGGAAAAAGGAGCATAGAGAGAGGGCATTTCCCGAAAAGACTGTCACAATATCCATTGCAAATAAGAGGCATTTATTTTAAAATCAAGGGGATAAGCCAAAAGATGTGCAGGGAGAAAGGTTTGTGGAGGATAAAGTGTCTAATTACAAAATCATGAAAGACAAGATGGCGGCTGTATTTTTACAGTACGATCAGGAACCGATGATCCGAAAGTTTGCGTTGCTCCATGACAAAGACTATCTTTATATCCCTTTTGTGGGAAGAACATACCGCGTTCATCGCCTGACCGGGGCGGTAAGCTGGTCTGCGGATTCCTTTCAAACAGAAGAAAAGGCAGATTACAATGAAGTAATGACCATTTATGATGTGCTCTGCTATTCCAGAGAAAATTGTCATCTTGCCCATGAATGGATAAATATCGGAAGTCTCTCCTCCATTAAAGGAGGTACTTTGGCAAAGGAGGGCAATTTTTTTCAGCATGCCGGGGAATATTTTGACGGAAAGGGTGATGCCCTGGCTTATGCATGCGAGATGCTGCAGGGAAGAAAAATAAAAGGGGGTGATGTGGCCTATGAACTGGATATGTTTTCCTTCCTGCCAATCTCTCTGCACTTTTGGGAATCCGATGAGGAATTTCCTGCAAGCTTACAGATTTTAACAGACAAGAATATTCTCGATTATATTCATTACGAAACTGTGATGTTTGCCATTACCCATGTGATTAGCCGTTTGAAGGCAATTTGTGGGTGAATCCGTAAAGGGAAGAATGGGAACGGCGGTATAGGCTGGTTTGAAACAGAGAATACTAGGTACAAATCCAGAAATTAGGAATACGGAAACGGAAAGGAGTTTTACACATTATGAGAAAATTTTTTAAAGCAGGGTTGCTGCTGGCAGGGCTGCTGGTGATGCTGACTGGCTGTGCCAAAGGAAATTCCGGGCAGGCGGAGGTGGAGGTCAGCGATATTCTGGCAAAAATCAAAGAGGCTTATGGGGAGAATTATCTGCCGGACACAGAGCTTGACGAGGCAATGCTGGGACAGATGTTTAATCTGGATCTGTCTCTGGTGGAGGCCTATGCGGCGGAGATGCCTATGATCAGCAATCATCCGGATCGGGTGGTGATTGTGAAGGCTAAGGAGGGCAAGGGCCGTGAGGTGGAGGAGCAGCTTAAGGCAGCCCGGAAGGTTCTGGTGGAGGACAGCTTCCAATATCCCGCCAATATGCCCAAGGTAGAGTCCTCTCAGGTAGTTCGGGAGGGAGATTATGTGGGATTCCTGCTGGTGGGAGCTGTCAATGAAAACTGGGATGCCTCGGAGGAGGAGCAGCTTACCTTTGCCCAGGAGGAAACTCAGAAGGCTGTGGACGCCTTCCAGAGCTTTTTCTAAATTATGATATTTTCAAGCTTTACTTTTTTACTGTTTTTTCTGCCCCTTTTTTTGGCAGTGTATCATGTGCTTCCCCTCAGGCTTCGCAATGGAATGCTGTTCCTGGGAAGCCTGATTTTTTATGCCTGGGGGGAGCCGGTTTATGTGACCCTCCTCTTGTTTTCTACCCTGGTGGATTTTATACACGGGCTTTTGGTAGAGCGGTATCGGGGAAGTTGGGCTGCGAAGGCCGCCCTTTTCTCCTCTGTGGCAATCAACCTGGGGCTTTTAGGAGTGTTTAAATACAGCGCCCTATTGGTTAAGACCTGGAACAGCCTTACAGGAGGGCAGGTGACGGTTCCCTCCCTGGCTCTTCCCATCGGCATTTCCTTTTATACCTTTCAGACCATGTCCTATACCATTGACGTGTACAGGGGAAAGGCGCCGGTGCAGAGGAATCTCATTAGCTTTGGGGCCTATGTGAGCATGTTTCCGCAGCTGATTGCAGGGCCCATTGTGCGGTATGTGTCTGTGCACAAAGAGCTGGACAACCGAAGGACCCATGCGGCGGAGAGCTATGAGGGATTTCGGCGGTTTCTGGTGGGCCTGGGAAAAAAGGTCCTTCTGGCCAATTCCTTTGGAGAGCTGTGGGAGCTTTACCGGGGATGGGAAGCTCTCAGCGGCTTTGGGGGATGGCTTGGGATTTTGGCCTTTGGACTTCAGATTTACTATGATTTTTCCGGATATTCGGATATGGCCATTGGCTTGGGACAGATCCTGGGCTTTTCCTTTCCGGAGAATTTTGCGTACCCTTATATATCCCGCAGTATCACGGAATTTTGGCGGCGTTGGCATATGACCCTGGGAGCCTGGTTTCGGGAATACGTGTATATTCCTCTGGGCGGTAATCGAAAAGGGCGCCTGCGTCAGCTGCGCAATCTTCTCATTGTCTGGGGATTGACGGGCATCTGGCATGGAGCCTCCTGGAATTTTCTTCTCTGGGGGCTGTATTTTGCGTTTTTTTTGATTTTGGAAAAGCTTTTTTTGGGGAGATGGCTGGAAAAGGGTCCGTCCCTCCTGGCCCATGGGTATACCCTGGTGGCGGTGGCCTTCAGCTGGGTACTTTTTGCCTTTGAGGATCTGACTGTGGGACTTTCCTATTTGGGGGTGATGCTGGGAGTTGGGGGCGGAAAGGCCGCCGGTGGTGGGGCCTTGCTGTGGCTGACGGAGTTTGACCTTTATCAGCTCCTAAGCTTTGGTCCCCTGCTTTTGCTGGGAGGCCTGGGCTGCACGCCATGGCCGGCCAGATGCCTGGGTACCTGGCTTCACCGGCATCCCTGGACGGAAACCTTGAGTCTGCTGGCTCTGGGCGGGGCCTGTATGGCCTGGCTGTCCGCAGACAGCTACAATCCGTTTTTGTATTTCCGGTTTTGAGCAGGGCCTAAAAATTTGATATTTTTAAGGACATCCTTTCCCGGTGGAAGCAGGAAGGGAATAAGGATGCCCTTATTATTGCATAGAGAAAGCAAGGAAATAGATATGACAGTGCAGAGAATAGAGGAAGAGGAGCATAGGAAGAAAGAAACAGGCGGAGCCGGGAAGCAGCTTTTCGTGCTTCTGGGAGCCTGGCTTCTTTTGGCGTTTGCCTTTCTGGGAAAACCGGAGAGGGTATTTTCCGAGGCGGAAAACCGCTATCTTCAGAGCAGGCCCAAGTGGTCCCTGGAACGCTTTGTGAGGGGAACCTTTGGGGAGGAGCTGGAAACATGGATCTCCGATCAGCTGCCGGGAAGGGATGGCTGGGTCCAGGGAAAGACGCTCCTTTCCAGAGCTTTGGGGCGCAGGGAAAATAAAGGGATTTATTTTGGCAGGGAAGATTATCTTCTGGAGACCTTTCAAGAGTATGACCAAAAGATCTTTGGGGAGAATCTCGCCTCTGTGGGGGAGCTTTTTGGGCTTCTTAAGGAAACCGGGGCAGAAGGGCATTTGCTTTTGGCGCCTACGGCCGGGGCAGTGATGCCCACATACCTGCCGGCTTATGCGCCGGAGGTTTGCCAGGAAGAGCTCTTTTCCCAGGCAGAAGCACAGGTGCCGGGAATGATTCGGGTGGAGGAGGCCCTGCGAGAGCATGAGGGGGAGTATCTCTATTACCGGACAGACCATCATTGGACCAGTCTGGGGGCTTATTATGCCTATGGAGCATTTTTAGAGCAGACCGGAAGGGAGGCTCTTCCCCGTGAGGCCTATACAGAAGAGATTCTAAGCCAGGATTTTTACGGGACCAGCTATGCCAGGGCAGGAAGCTATATGGTTCCCCCGGACAGCATCATGGCCATGTACCTGCCGGAGAATCCCAAGCGCCTTACGGTGGATTATGGAAACGGCCAGATAGAGGAGACGCTTTATGACCGAAGCTTCCTGAAAAAGCGGGATCAGTATCGGGTATTTTTAAAGGGAAATTACCCTCTGGTGATCATTGAGACTGGGGTGAAAAACGGGAAAAAGCTTTTGCTTGTGAAGGATTCCTATGCCAACACCTTTGTACAGTTTCTGGTTTCGGACTATGAGGAGATCCAAATGGTGGATCTGCGGTATTTTCAGGCATCTCTTGCGGATTATGGGGCAGAGCAGGGGTTTACGGAGGTTCTGGTGCTTTATCAGATCAAAAATTTTGTGGGGGAGCCCCTTTCCTTTCTTTGAGACAAAGAATAAAAATTTAAGAAATGTTTTAGATTTGATTCATTGATTCTGGCAGAAGGGGAATGCTATACTTGTCTTAACATTGAGAGATTTGTCCAACTGAGGGGCAGGACAAGGAGGCAAAGATGAAAGAAGTCAAGCAGCCAAAGAAACCATTTTTATTCTATTATATGGTGGTTATGGTGGTGATGCTGCTTTTAAATATTCTGGTGTTTCCCAGGGTATTAAAGACGCAGATTACGGATGTGGATTACAGTACCTTTTTAAATATGCTGGAGGCCGGGCAGATTGAGGAGGTACAGATCAATGAGAATCAATTAATATTTTCCGATAAGGAGGAGACGGTGGGCTATTACCGGACCGCCTTGATTGAGGACGGAAACCGGCTGGCCGAGCGGCTGTCCGGCTCAGAGGTAAGCTTTGGCAAGATCTATGAGGAGGAAATGTCTCCCTTTATGAGCATCCTTGTGAGCTGGGTGCTTCCCATTTTGATTTTCGTGGTTATCGGGCAGCTTTTGATGCGTTCCATGGCCAAGCGTATGGGCGGCGGTATGAATGCCATGAGCTTTGGCAAGAGCAACGCCAAGATCTATGTGGAGTCCACCACCGGTATTCGCTTTTCCGATGTGGCCGGGGAGGATGAGGCCAAGGAGATTCTCACGGAGATTGTGGACTTTCTTCACAATCCAGAAAAATATACAGAGATCGGCGCTTCTATGCCAAAGGGCGCTCTTCTGGTGGGCCCTCCGGGTACGGGCAAGACGCTCTTAGCCAAGGCAGTGGCCGGGGAGGCCAATGTGCCCTTCTTTTCCATTTCTGGTTCGGAGTTTGTGGAGATGTTTGTGGGTATGGGAGCAGCCAAGGTACGGGATCTGTTTAAGCAGGCCAATGAAAAGGCTCCCTGTATCGTGTTTATTGACGAGATCGATACCATAGGAAAGAAGCGGGACAATGGCGGCATGGGAGGCAATGATGAGCGGGAGCAGACCTTAAATCAGCTGCTGACAGAGATGGACGGCTTTGACGGCCGGAAGGGTGTGATTATTCTGGCAGCCACCAACCGTCCGGAATCTCTGGATCCGGCGCTCTTGCGTCCCGGCCGCTTTGACAGGCGTGTCCCGGTGGAGCTTCCGGACCTCCAGGGGCGCACGGATATTCTCAAGGTTCATGCCAGGAAGATTAAGATCGCGGAGGACGTGGACTTTTCCGCCGTGGCCAGGGCAGCCTCCGGTGCCTCCGGTGCAGAGCTGGCCAATATGATCAATGAGGCGGCGCTGCGGGCGGTTCGGCAGGGACGGGGCTTTGTGAAGCAGGCGGATCTAGAGGAGAGCGTGGAGGTGGTCATTGCCGGCTATCAGAAGAAAAATAAGATTCTGTCCAATAAGGAAAAGCTTATTGTATCCTACCACGAGATTGGGCATGCCCTGGTGGCAGCCCTTCAGACCAATTCTGCCCCGGTTCACAAGATTACCATTATTCCCAGAACCTCCGGAGCCCTGGGTTATACCATGCAGGTGGACGAGGAGGAGCACAACCTGATGTCCTATGAGCAGCTGGTAAATAAAATTGCCACCTATACCGGGGGCCGGGTGGCGGAAGAACTGGTGTTCCACTCGGTGACCACAGGAGCCTCCAATGATATAGAGCAGGCCACCAAGCTGGCCCGGTCCATGGTAACCCGCTTCGGTATGACCGAGGAGTTTGACATGGTAGCCATGGAGACGGTGCATAATCAATATTTGGGGGGAGACACTTCCCTTGCCTGTTCCCAGGAGACGGCGGCCTTTATTGATAAAAAGGTGGTGGAGATTGTCCGGGAGCAGCATCAAAAGGCCCGGGAGCTTTTAGGCGCCAATATGGATAAGCTTCACGCCCTGGCTAAATATCTCTATGAAAAGGAGACCATCACCGGAGAGGAATTTATGGTGATTTTAAAGGGCTGCCTTCCGGAGCCGGAGGAAGACCGCTATGAGTATGTGGAGTAGAAAGTGGGAATAATCGGAGCATATCTGGCTCACAATATGGGAAAAGCAGACAGGAGGAGCCAGATATGAAAGAAAACCAGAAGGATCGGCAGACAGAGGAATATTCCGGGGAGCTCTCCCCAAAAGAGAGGGCGAAAGGGAACCGATTGTTGCAGGAAAATTCTCCTTATTTATTGCAGCACGCCCACAATCCGGTGGATTGGTATCCCTGGTGTGAGGAAGCCTTTGCCCGGGCCCGTCAGGAGGAGAAGCCGGTGTTTTTAAGCATTGGATATTCCACCTGCCATTGGTGTCATGTAATGGCAGAGGAGTCCTTTGCGGATGAAGAGGTAGCGGAGCTCTTAAACCGATATTTTATCAGTATTAAGGTAGATCGGGAGGAACGGCCGGACATTGATGCCGTTTATATGGCGGCCTGTCAGGCCTTTACCGGCTCCGGAGGGTGGCCTCTCACAGCTGTTTTGGATGAGGAGCAGCGCCCCTTTTATGTGGGAACCTATCTTCCCAAGACCTCTCGTCTGGGGAGAACAGGGCTTTTGGAGCTTTTACAGGCCATTGAGCGGCAATGGACCCTGGACAGGGAGAGCTTAAAGGCTACCGGCTACAAGATTACAGAATATTTAAAGGCCTTGGAGCAGGAGCGAAATACGGGACAAGGAGATCCTTGGGAGAAGCCAGGGGAAGCCCATGGGGAGGACAGGGTTTTGGAGAGGCTTCTTGCCCAGGCGGAGGAGTGGTTCCAACACCAGTTTGATTCCGTGAACGGTGGCTTTGGAAGGGCGCCGAAATTCCCCCAGGCACATCAGCTTTTATTTCTCTTGCGCTATGGGGCCTTTAAGAAGGAAAAGGCGCCGGTGGATATGGCGGAAAAGACGCTGACCAGCCTGTATCGGGGCGGGATCTTTGATCAGATTGGGGGCGGCTTTTCCCGCTATTCCACGGATGAGCGATGGCTGGCCCCGCATTTTGAAAAAATGCTCTATGACAATGCCCTTTTGGCCCTGGCCTATACGGAGGCTTTTGCACAGACGGGAAAACCAGAGTACCGGGAAGCGGTGAGTCGGATTTTTACTTATGCGGAGAGAGAGCTTCTCCAGAAGGAGGGTGGATTCTCCTGTGGTCAGGACGCAGACAGCGGCGGGGAGGAGGGGAAATATTATCTTCTTGCCTGGGAAGAAGTCCTGGATGTCTTGGGAGAGGAGCGGGGAGAGGAATTCTGCCGGTTTTACGGCATAACCCGGGAAGGGAACTTTGAGGGAAAAAATATTCCCAACCGCCTGGGGCAGGCGCCGGAGGAACGGCCTTTTTGGTGGCAGGAGGCCCTGGATTTGCTGTTACATTACCGGCAGGAGCGAAGCGAGCTCCATTTGGATGACAAAGTATTGACAGCCTGGAATAGTCTTATGATCTGGGCCTATGCCCAGGCGGCACGGGTTTTTCAGGAACCCTCCTATGCAAAGACAGCCAGCGCTTGTATGACCTTTCTACGGAAACATTTAAAAACCCGGGAGGGCCGACTGTGGATTCGGTGGCGAAAGGGGCAGGCAGCCTTTTCGGGCCAGCTGGAGGATTATGCCTTTTACGGGCTGGCCGGTCTGGAGCTTTATGAGACCTCCGGGAAAAAGGAAGATTTTATGGAAGCCGTGTGGGCACTGAGACAGCTGGATCCTTTGTTTGGGGATGGAGAAAGGGGCGGATATTTTCGCTATTCCCGGGAAAATGAGACGCTGATTATCCGGCCCAAGGAGGCCTACGACGGCGCCATTCCCTCGGGAAATGGGGCGGCGGCGCTGGCCTTTGCAAAAGTTTACAACCTCACCGGGGATCCGGCCTTTGGTAAGCTTCGGGATACCCAGCTGGCCTATATTGCCCGGGAAGCCCACGCCTTTCCTGCAGGACATACCATGGGACTTTTGGCATTTCTGGAGGCCTGGGGGGAGGAGACTCTGTGTAGACCGGGAGAGGCTTCAGAGGCGTGCCGGCTCCAGGCGAAGAGGTATGGATGGCTACATGAGACCGGGGAACAGATGGGGAAAGTCGGCACGCAGACCCTGTAGGCGGATGAGTAATCTGTACAGACCGGATGTTGACAGGGAAAATAAAAATATATACAATGTTTTTGTAAGCCAATGGGCCCCAAATGGGGCCGGAATAACCAAAGAGAAACAGGGCAGGCATTGTCCTGACACGCTGGAGGGATATTTTAGGTGGACAGAAAATGGTGGAAGGTGGGGGCCTTTGTAATAGGAGGCTGCCTGCTTTTAAAGTATTTTGAGGAGGTTGTGGGTTTTGCCGGAGGGATCCTGGATGTTCTCACACCTTTGCTTTTGGGCTGCGTGATTGCCTATGTTTTGAATATTGTGCTGCGATTTCTGGAAAAGCATTACAGAGTTCCCCAAAAATACAGATGGCTGGCAGCCTGGAAGCGGCCGGTGTGTATTTTGTTGGATTTGGGTATTATTGTGTTGATTTTGACAGCCGTGGTGGGATTGGTGCTGCCTGAGATTGTAAACAGCGCCAAGATTTTGGGAGAGTCCATTCCCACGGTGATTGATGATGTGATAAATTTCCTCAGCCTTCATGCAGTGGAATTTCCGGAGATTCAGGCGTACCTGGAGAATTTTCAGCTGAATTGGCCCAAGCTTCTGGAAAATATGCTGGGCTTTGCCACCAGCGGTATTGGCAGCCTGTTTTCCTCGGCCATTACCATAGCCGGAGAGGTGTTCGGGGGTGTGGTGAATCTGGGCCTGGGATTTATTTTCGCCATCTATCTTCTGGCCAACAAGGAGCGTCTTTCGGAGCAGCTTGGCAGACTGTGCCGGGCCTACCTGCCTAAGCGAGTGCGGGAGGTGGGGCTGGAGCTTCTTCGGCTTGCGGACGATACCTTTTCCAGTTTTCTGGTGGGGCAATGCACGGAGGCTGTGATTTTAGGCGTGCTGTGTACCATTGGCATGCTGCTTTTACGTCTGCCCTATGCGGTGATGACCGGCGTGGTGGTGGGAGTGACGGCTCTGGTGCCCATTGTAGGCGCATTTTTGGGAGCGGCTCTGGGCGCCTTTATGATTTTAATGGTGGATCCCATGAAGGCATTGATTTTCCTGATTTTTCTGGTGATTTTACAGCAACTGGAGGAAAATCTCATCTATCCCAGAGTGGTGGGCTCCTCTGTGGGTCTGCCTGGAATCTGGGTGCTGGCGGCTGTGACCGTGGGGGGCGGACTGTCCGGTGTTCTGGGAATGCTGGTGGGAGTGCCGTTGGCAGCTACGGCTTATAAATGGATAGGGCGGCAGACAAAGCTTCGGCTGGAAGGGGGAAAAAGCAGCAAATGATAAGAATTGAAAATAAATGAAAAAAATGCTTGTGAATTCATTAACAATGTGATATGATAAGAAACAGGATAAGCTTTCGGAACAGCTAAGAGGTGTGCGGCTGGGAAGGAGTGCCATGTTTTATTTAATAAATTGGGAATCAATAAGTTTTCATTTGACAGAAACGCTTTCGGGAGCCTGGGAGACTGCCAGGGTTTTTTCCGGAAGCGTGTGGCATGTGAAAAGATGCAGGTATTCCCTTTCTTTATAGGCCTGCATGTTAAAAAATAAACAATATGAATCATAGGGTTCTGGCGCAGACGGCGAAAAAAGGCCGGCCAGAGGAAAGGAGCAGTATGAGCAGCAAAATTACCATTATCGGTGCAGGAAGTGTAGGCGCAACCATTGCCTATACATTGACCAAGGAGGACATTGCCTCTGAGATTGTCATGATTGACATCAATAAAGAGAAGGTGGAAGGGGAGGTTATGGATATCCTCCAGGGCACCTGTTTTCGGGATCCCATCAGCATTGTAAACGGAGAGTATGAGGATGCCAAGGACTCAGATATTGTGATCATCACCTCCGGACTGCCCAGAAAGCCGGGACAGACCCGTATTGATCTGGCCCAGACCAATGTGAATATTTTAAAGGGAATCACGCCCCAGATTGTGAAGGCAGCGCCCCATGCCCTGTACATTATTGTGAGCAATCCCGTGGATATTATGACCTATGTGTTTACCAAGATTTCCGGCCTTCCGGAGAATCAGATTATCGGCTCCGGCACCATTCTGGATACGGCCCGGCTGAAATGCGGCTTGTCCGAGCACTTCCGGGTTGCCCAGAGGAACATTCATGCCTATGTGTTTGGAGAGCATGGAGATACCTCTTTTATTCCCTGGACAGGAGCTTACATATCCGGAACCAGCACGGATGAGTATTATGAGCTGATGAAGAGCATGGGAAGAAATATTCAGCCGGTGGATAAGGACGCCATGCTGGAGTATGTGCAGAAGTCCGGTGGCGCCATTATTGCCAACAAGGGAGCCACCTTCTATGCTGTGTCCGCAGCCGTGTGCAAGCTGTGCAACATTGTGGTAGCTGCATCCGATTCCGTTGCCACGGTTTCCTCCATGATGCATGGGGAGT
>CANPIM010000053.1 GCA_947574135.1 uncultured Lachnospiraceae bacterium | reverse complement strand
GGCAAGGATGAGTCCTTCGCCGTAGTATTTGCCGCTATGGGTATTACATTCGAGGAGTCCAACTTCTTTATTAACAGCTTTAAGGAGACGGGCGCTATTGACCGTACCGTTCTCTTTATTAACCTGGCCAACGACCCGGCCGTAGAGCGTATTGCCACACCACGTATGGCGCTGACGGCGGCAGAGTATTTGGCCTTTGAGCAGGGCATGCACGTGCTGGTTATCCTGACGGATATTACCAACTATGCGGATGCTCTCCGTGAGGTGTCTGCCGCCCGTAAGGAGGTTCCGGGACGCCGGGGCTATCCGGGCTATCTGTATACGGACCTGGCCACCATGTATGAGCGGGCCGGCCGTCAGAAGGGCAAGGAGGGAAGTATCACCATGATTCCCATCCTGACCATGCCGGAGGGAGACAAGACCCATCCCATTCCCGACCTGACCGGTTACATCACCGAGGGACAGGTAATTCTGAGCCGTGAGCTTTACAGTAAGGGTGTGACCCCGCCCATCGACGTGCTGCCCTCCCTGTCCCGTCTGAAGGATAAGGGTATCGGCGACGGAAAGACCCGTGCGGATCACTCCAATACCATGAACCAGCTGTTTGCCGCTTATTCCCGGGGAAAAGAGGCAAAGGAGCTGATGGTGATCTTAGGTGAGGCGGCTCTTTCGGATATTGACCTGATTTATGCCAAGTTTGCGGATGCCTTTGAGAAGGAGTATGTGTCCCAGGGCTATCTGGCAAACCGTGATATTGAGGAAACCCTGAATATTGGGTGGAAGCTTTTGTCCATTCTGCCCAGGAGCGAGCTGAAACGTATTGATGACAAGTATTTGGATCAATACTATGGAAAGTTTTAAGCTGGCCTGGCGAAAAAATTAGAAAGGGGTGATTGGATTGGCATCTACCCAGGTAACGCCAACCCGAATGGAGCTGACCAAGCAGAAGAAAAAGCTGGTCACTGCAACCCGGGGACACAAGCTTCTGAAGGATAAGCGAGACGAGCTCATGCGTCAGTTCCTTGAGATGGTCCGTGAGAACATGGCCCTTCGGGAGAAGGTGGAGGCCGGCATCAAATCTGCCAACAAGAATTTCGTCATTGCCAAAGCCGGCATGTCGGAGGAGATTCTGCGGGTGGCTTTGATGGCTCCCAAGCAGGAGGTATATCTGGAATCCTCCACCAAGAACGTGATGAGCGTGGATATTCCGGTGTTTGAGTACAAGACCCGTACTGTGGATACCAATGATATTTATTCCTACGGTTTTGCCTTTACCTCCAGTGATTTGGACGGGGCTGTAAAGTCTCTGGCGGACATTCTGCCGGATATGCTGCTCCTGGCCGAGCGGGAGAAGGCGTGCCAGCTCATGGCCAGCGAGATCGAAAAGACCCGCCGCCGTGTAAATGCTCTGGAGCACGTGATTATTCCCGAGGCTCAGCGAAACATTAAGTATATTACCATGAAGCTGGATGAAAATGAGAGAAGTACCCAGATTCGTCTGATGAAGGTAAAGGATATGATGCTGGAGGAAAAGCATCACTACAAAGAGAAACAGCAGGCCAAGGCGGCCGAGCTGTAATTAGGAGGGGGAGCCTTTATTCGGCCATTTGGTGGGATAGGGGCTCCCCTTTCACAAAAGGGATTCATTTTTTAAGAGAAGTCATAAGGAAGAAAGGAGTTTTCGCATGCTAAAGCAATATCAGGCCCCGGAGAGACCCGGGGAGGAGGAGTTGAAGCGAAGGCTGGATGCGGCCAGAGAGCAGCTTTTTGTATACCAGATGCAGTTAAAGGAGCACAAGCTGCCTGTATTAGTGCTCATGGAAGGCTGGGGAACAGCCGGAAAGGGCAGCGTGACCGGAAAGGTGATTCGCAACATCGATCCCCGGTTTTTCAAGGTGGCTACCATGGACATCCCCACAGAGGAGGAGTTGAGAAAACCCTTCTTATGCCGCTATTTTTCCAGACTTCCGGAGGCGGGGAAGTTTCAGTTTCTGGATTCCGGCTGGATGGATGAGGTGACCCGGGAGCGGCTTCGGGGAGAGCTGGACGACAAGGGCTATGGGGAGAGACTGGAAAGCGTTAAAAGCTTTGAGAGACAGCTTACGGATAATGGCTATCTGGTGCTGAAATTCTTTTTCCATATTTCCAGGCAGGAGCAGAAAAAGCGCATCGAGGGACTGTTGGCTGAGAAGGATACCAGATGGCGGGTGAGCAGCTATGATAAGTGGCAGGAAAAGCATTATGACAAATGCCTGGAGGTGTTTGACCGGTATCTGGAGGACACCCACATGCCCAGTGCGCCCTGGTATGTGATCGATGCCCAGAACCGGAAGTGGGCTCAGCTGCAGGTGTTGGAAATTTTAAATAATGGCATTGAGATTGCCTTGCAGAATAAGGCCCTGGCGGTTCCCCTATTGCCCAATGTGTTCCCTCTTGTAAAAATGCCAAAGCTCTCGGAGATTCCTCTGGACAAGACCGTGGAGGAGGAGGCCTACCGGGAAGAGCTGAAGTCTCTCCAGAACCGTCTGGGAGAGCTTCACAACCGGCTGTATCGGAAGCGGGTGCCGGTGGTGATTGTCTATGAGGGCTGGGATGCGGCGGGAAAGGGAGGAAATATCAAGCGTCTCACAGAGGCACTGGACCCCAGAGGCTTTGAGGTGCATCCCATTGCCAGCCCGGAGCCTCATGAAAAGGCCCGCCATTATCTGTGGCGTTTCTGGACCCGTCTGCCAAAGACCGGTCACATTGCAGTCTTTGACAGAAGCTGGTACGGCCGGGTCATGGTGGAGCGGTTGGAGAGCTTTTGCAGTCAGAATGACTGGCAGCGGGCCTATCACGAGATCAATGAATTTGAGCGGGAGTTAGCCGGCTGGGGAGCGGTCATTTTAAAATTCTGGGTACAGATTGACAAGGATACCCAGCTTTTGCGCTTCCAGGAGCGGCAGAATACGCCGGAAAAGCAGTGGAAAATTACGGATGAGGACTGGCGAAATCGGGAAAAATGGGATTTGTACGAGACGGCTGTGGATGAAATGATCCAAAAAACCAGCACCACCTATGCTCCCTGGCATGTATTAGAGTCCGTGGATAAACGGTATGCCCGGCTGAAGGCTTTGCGGATTGTAGTGGAGGAGCTGGAGAAGGCGTTGAGCTGAGAAAGGATTGACAGCGGAAGGCAGGGGCTTTGCGTATAATAAAAATGTCACATATCTCAGAAGGTCTGTAAAAAGCAGAGGGCAAAGGGAGGCGAGGAAATGACAGCTCTGGAAAAGTGGCAGGAGCAAGAGATTGTCCGGCTGTAAAGAAAAGTGCGGGATTTAACGGAGGCGTACAGCAAGGCAGCGGCAGAGTTGGAGCAGCTGAAGCGTAGCGACGTACAGCCTAGGGGAAAGGGACGACCGGGGGTGGACGCCAAGACCCGAGCCCGCGTGCTTTCTCTTTGCAGTCAGGGGAAACCCATACGGGCTATTGGACAGGAGGTGGGCCTGGCCTCCGGCACAGTGCACAAGATTATCAAGGAAGCTTCCCGGGAATCCCGGGTACTCTATGTCTTTATGGATCGGGAGATGCCGGCCACGGTGATTGACGCTTGTCCCCTTACCAAAAAGGTGGAAATTGTCAATCTTACGGATAAGCTATTAAGCCGTGCCTTTGGCATCCGGGAAAAGCCGTGCTGGGAGGATTATCTGGAATTTCTGGAGAGTAGATGTATGCCCCGGACCCAGTATGGTATCCGGGAGGAGCTTCATTATCTGGGGGTGGATTCCTATGATCCCTTTCAGATTGTGGAGAAAACCAGGGGAAGGGTTTATGGGGACGGACAATGGCTGAAACGTATGGGGAAGAGGTGGGCGGATCAGTATGACCAGGTTGTAAAAAAGGCCAAGAGCAAAGAAGAGCTAAAAGAGGGTCTGCTCAGGCTTTTGGAAAAATAGATAACTTTGTACCTTATGCATATGAAGTGATGGAAAAAAATGGAGTCCTAGTACACGGGTGCCGTTCAAAGAGCTTTATAGGACCGGAGGATGATAAGCTGGTCTCAGTGGAGCGGCTATTTCAAACCTTTTATGGGGAAAGTGCGGCTAAGGCAGTGCTTCGCTATCAGGAGCCTGGGGAGCGCATTCAATATGTGACGGAGTGTGTGGAAAAAGCTACAGGATTAAGAGATTTTGGCATAATGTGGAGGTTATATTGGAAGAGTTTACCAATATTTTCGAGGAAAAAATCCGAAAGCGGATTTTAGAAGTAATGCGGCTGCAGATGCGAAAATACGCCTATTTTTTCTCCTGACACCAACCGAAAAGACCTGCATATAGTAAACAAAAAGGAGATTTTTATGAATCCTTATTATGAGAAATATATGCGGGGGTCCATTCCGGCCGCGGGAGTTTATCCGGTCTATCCTTTTTGCCCTATGTGTCCATGGGAGGATGAAAAAGAAAAGGATCAAAGGCGCGTGCAAGAGCTGTATCCAGCCCTGGCTAGACAAATTCAACCACTGGTAGAGGAAGCATGCGACCGGATGGAGTATGACGGAAGCTTTATGTTTGACGAGTATCCGGACCGGCTGCAGATCCGCCGGGTTTGCAGCCGGATTTATGATCAGGTGGATAAGCGAAACCTGGAGGAGGATATGATGATGCAGAGCGTGGATTCCAACCAGGAATGGCTCCATGATCTGATTACCGTAATGCTTCTCAATGAAATGTATCAGAGGCGCTGCCGCCGAAGAGACAGACGGTGCAACTGGCTGTATTGATTGTGGAAGGGAACGGGCCGGAAAGTGTGGGAGCTTTCCGGCTTTTTAATATGGCTTTTTAATATTTGGTCTGGGATTGATGGTAGACTTTGCCACCAAAGAATGTTAGAATAAACTAGAAACAGTATGCGCCCCCGGAGGCGTGGCATTACCCTGAGGATATTGCGGAGGGCAAGTTATCCATGGAAAAATTAGAAAGCCTTTTAAAGGAACAGCTAAATAGAGAGTTGATACAGATGGTGATCAGCAATCCCCGCAGTGGACAGAGCAGCAGCAAGATCAAGCTGCGCCCGGTGCTCTTAAAGGGAGAGCTTCGCTTTCAGACAGAGCAGAAGATCGGGCCCAAGGTATTTCATGAAAACTGGAGGGCGGAGGATTTGATCAGCCAGATTTTGGACTGGATGGAAAAAAGCTTTCGGCAGCTCCAGCTGGAGAGCCAGAGTGTTTCCGCCACAGTGTTAATCAGCAAGAAGGGAAAGGTCACCGTAAAGAAAAAACAGCAGAGAGGCTGTCTAAAACAGGGACAGCTGGAGCATAATAGGAAGAAACGGTATATTTTGGAAGAGGGAAAGCCGATTCCCTTTCTGGTGGATCTGGGGGTTATGACGGCAGAGGGCCGGGTGGTCCATGCCAAGTATGATAAGTTCCGACAGATCAACCGGTTTTTGGAATTTATTGAGGATGTTCGCGCAGAGCTTCCCCAGGATCGGGAGATCACCATTCTGGACTTTGGATGTGGGAAATCCTACCTGACCTTTGCCATGTATGAATATTTTCATAAGCTTCACCATATGGATGTGCGCATTATAGGACTGGACCTCAAGGAGGACGTAATTGAGAATTGTAATCAGTTGAGCCGAAAATATGGCTATGAGAAGCTGGCTTTTCAGATGGGAGATGTGGCGGATTATAAAACCAGCGGTCAGGTGGATATGGTGGTGACGCTCCATGCCTGCGACACGGCCACGGACTATGCCCTTTATCAGGCCGTTACATGGGGAGCCAGGGTGATCCTTTCGGTTCCCTGCTGTCAGCATGAGCTGAATGGACAGCTGGAAAATGAAATCCTGCAGCCGGTGCTGAAATATGGGCTTTTAAAGGAGCGCATGGCGGCGTTGATTACGGACGGACTTCGGGCTGAGCTGTTGAGCCAGCAGGGCTATGAGACCCAAATCCTGGAGTTTATTGACATGGAGCATACGCCCAAAAATATACTGATTCGTGCCATAAAAAGGGGGCAGACCGGTACAGGAAATCCGGAGAGCTACAGAGCCTGCGCGGATTTTCTTCACGTATCCGGGACCCTGGAGCGGTTGCTGGGCCAGAAGGACAGTACCCCTGGACACGGACATCCTGAGTGCAGCAGAAGGGAGACACAGCAGGGTTGAAAAAGTTAATACTGAAAATAGTTTCCATGATCCTGGCATTTGTCTTGGGTGCAGGGCTGATGGGGTATTATATGATGGCGGGAAATAATGAGCTGATGGATTCTATGGCAGAGGCTACCCTGCCCTTGGTATCTGTGGTTTTAAACGGACAGAAATACAATACCATGCATGGCTATGTGGGGGAGATGGATGGGAAGTCCATTCGGGGAGATGTGATTCCTCTGCCGGAGGATCGAAAGCTTTCAATCATGGTAGAGCTTTACGGGGCCTCGGTGGAGCATCTGTTCTACGAGGTGCGCTCCCTGGATCATACCCGACTGGTGGAGAATACGGAGGTTGACTTTACCGTTAAAGATGGGCGACTGGAGGCAGAGCTTCCCATTAAGGATTTGCTGGATGAGGGACAGGAGCATGCCCTGATTCTTCGACTGCAGACCGGGAGCCGGCAGGAGATCTCTTATTATACCAGAATTGCCAATATTGGGGAGAACCGGCTGGAGGAATGCCTGGAGTTTGCCAAGGTGTGGCATGAGGCCACCTTTGACAAGGAGAATACGGTGAGTATTACCCAGTATTTGGAGCCGGATTCCACAGCGGACAATGATACCCTGGACAAGGTGACCATTCATTCCCGCTATCGGCAGATTATCTGGGATCAGCTGAATATACAGCCCTATTCGGAGCCGGAGGTCTTTGTCACGGAGATTGACCCTTCAGTTACCTGTCTGAGGCTGGATTATGTGGTTCAGCACGTGAATGAGGAGCAGGAGACGGAATATTATCAGGTGCGGGAATATTTCCGTGTCCGGTACACGGATCAGCGCATGTATCTTTTGGATTATGACAGGACAGCCAACCGGATTTTTGATGAAAATATAAGTGTATTTGGGGAGGATCAGCTGGAGTTGGGAATTCTCAATGATCCCGTTCATTTAAAAAAGAATACGGAAGAGAATGTGGTGGCTTTTGTCCAGAACGGAGAGCTTTGGAGCTATGACGTGGCTCGGAATGATTTATCCTATGTGTTTGGCTTTCGGGAGGGCTGGGATCCACGGGCAGGATTTTCGGAGCATGATATCCGCATTATGAATATGGATGAATCGGGCAGCATGTATTTCATGGTATATGGCTACATGAACCGGGGAAATCATGAGGGGAAAACAGGAATTGCCGTGTATCAGTATGATGCCGTGGCCAACACGGTGGAGGAGCGGATATTTCTGGAGAGCGGCAAGCCCTATGCAGTGCTGAAGGAGGAGCTGGGAGAGCTGTCCTATGTGACAAGCGAGGAGGCCTTATACCTGTATTGGGATGGAAACATTTATTTTATAGATTTGGATACCAGGGAATGCCGGACCATTGCAGAAGGGCTGCCGGAGAACTGTTATCTGTTGTCTGAAGATCAGACCATTATGGCCTGGCAGGATGGCAATTCCCTTTTTCAGGCAGAGGAGATCTATCTCCTGGATTTTGGCACTGGGAGAAAACGGGTGATTGAGGCCCAGGAGGGAGAGTATATTCAAGGCCTTGGCTTTATGGGAACGGACTTTATCTGGGGAACGGCCAGGCAATCGGATATCCAACAGGATCTGGTGGGGAATATGATTTTCCCCATGCATTGCATCTCTATTCAGAATGTATCCGGTCAGACCATTCGGGAATTTGAGTACGGGGAAAAGGGAAAATATGTGGTGTCTGTGTCCATGGAGGATAACCGAATCTTTCTGGAGTGTGTGACCAGGGAGGAGGATGGAAGCATTGTGCCCGCCCGCCCGGAGCCTATTACCAATAATTCCGAGGAGCAGGAGGAAAAAATCCTTCTGTGTACCAGGAACAGGGGCAAGAAAAAGCGAGAGTATTATCTGTCTTTTACCAACAAGAGGGAGACGGCAGAGCCGAATAAGCTTACCCCCAAGCAGGTAGTGTTTGAGGGCAGCCGCACGGTAGCCCTGGAGGAGAAGGAACCTATGGAGCGCTATTACGTCTATGGACAGGGTGGCGTGGTCGGCTCCTATGGCACAGTGAGAGACGCGGTGATGGCGGCAGATGCGGCCATGGGCGTGGTGGCCGATGAGAAGCAGCGGATTATTTGGCGCAGGGGCAGCCGTAAAACCCGCATTCAGCTCAGCACTATGGAGGCACGGGATGTGAAGGAAGGGGAAAACAGCCTTTTAGTCAGTCTGTCAGCTATTCTGAATTTTGAGCGAATTTATCCGGATGTGGGTGCGGCCCTGGAGCAGGGACAAAATGCTTATGAGATTCTTGCGGATCATCTGGAGGAGAAGATCCTGGATCTGTCCGGCTGTGATTTGAGCATGGTTCTGTACTATGTAAGCCAGGGCAAGCCGGTGCTGGCCCTCACCGGGCCGACCAGCGCGGTGGTTATCGTAGGCTATGATGTGCAGAATATCGTTGTGCTGAATCCGGAGACCGGTGAGATCTCCCGCATGGGAATGAATGAGGGAAAGGAATATTTTGAGGAGCTGGGCAACCTTTTTATCGGCTATGTGGAGCTGAATGAATCCTCCTCAATCACTTGAATTTCCAGGTAATCAAAGTCAATGGCTTCGATAAAATTGTCCTGGGTAAAGCGAGCCTTGGCATGTCGCTGGAAATCCCGAATGGTGACATCCAGCCAGAGGGGCTTGCCCAGGTCAAAGGCATAGCAAATGTCATCCAGGGCTTGGAAAACCTTGTGGGTGCGGGTGTCGTCACCGCTGTTTTCAATCACCGTATCCCGCAGCATACGATTGTCTTTGAATATTTTTGCCCATAAACGAAACATGGGGGATTCCTCCTTGCAGTTGGTATTTTGCCCATTGTAACACAAAGGTATCCCGGATGTCCAAGGAAAAGGGTGATTTATGAAACAATATAGAATGGGAGGATGGGATGAAGCTTCAGAAAATGGCGGAACGGGTGGTTACCATGTTGGGGCTGTTATTATTAGGGCCTTTGACAGCGGCCAGTTATGTCTGCACGGTTCGCTTTGTCATGAAGGGGGATGAGACGCTCTATATAAAATGGGGATTCTCTTTTTTGGTGGTAATAGGGGGAATGGCGCTTCTGCTTTTGCTGTACAAGCTGGCCCAATGGGTTTTGCGAGAAGAGGAGGGGAGCGAAAAGCGAATCCGGCTTTTGGTGTCCGGCGTTCTGGTGTATGTCCTTTGCATTGGCGTAATTTGGAGTACGGTCAGTCATTGCATTCCTGTGGCAGATCAGGCAATCGTCTGTGGGATAGCGGAGGGATTTCACAATGGAGATTTTTCCCAGCTGACCATGGATTCCTACGAGAGGTATCTGTATATCCACCCTCACCAGCTGGGGCTTGTGGCCCTTCTGGAAGCCGTCTATACCCTTTTCGGAAACGGAAATTATTATGCTTTTCAGCTGCTGAATTGTCTGGGGGCTGTGGTGTGTGTATACAGCTGCTATAGAATCACGCGTGTGCTTACGGGACAAAAGAGAGCCTGGGTATATGAGCTTTTGCTGTCGGCGTTGTGCTTTCCCCTGCTGTTCTATACTCCTTTTGTATATGGAGAGATTTCTTCTATTACGTTTTCTTTACTTGGCGTCTGGCTGTTTCTGGAGTATTACAGACAGAAGGAATGGAGATATTTTATAGGGTGCGCCATCTCTATCAGCCTGGCTTGTGTGATCCGAAATAACAGCATGATTGTATTGATTGCCATGCTCTGCATTCTTGTGGCTTTTGGCTTGGGACAGAGGAGGTGGAAGCCGCTGGTACTGTCAGGGCTGCTTATAGCTGCCTTTCTGGGCGGACGCCTGGGACTTCGGGGGCTTTACCAATACCGATCAGGGATAGAGATAAATGAAGGGGCTCCCATGATTCTATATATGGCCATGGGAATGCAGGAGGGCGGCGTTGCCCCGGGATGGTACAACAGCTATATTCTCCATATATACTGGGGAGAAGCGGATTTTGATGGAGAAGTGGCAAGAGCCATGGCCAATTCCGATATCAAGGTATCTGTAAAAAAATTTATTCAGGAGCCCTCCTATACCCTGTGGTTTTATGCTAAGAAATTCATTACACAGTGGGGGGATCCAACCTACCAGGCCCTGTTTATGACGGAGGCCCACGATGAAAAGCGGGGTAGCATTGTGGCGCAAATGTATAAGGGGCCTTTTCATGAGGCATTGCTCTGGTTTATGGATACATACCAAAGTCTGATTTATACGGGAGCGTTTTATTGGGTGCTTCGGGGGTGGAAGAAGAAACGGAATTTGGAGGAGCTGCTGCTTTTGGTTATCATTTTGGGAGGCTTTTTCTTCCATATGATTTGGGAGGCAAAGGGACGCTATATTCTGCCCTATTTTGTCACTATGCTGCCTATGGCGGCCATGGGGCTGGATGAGATATCCGGCTGGGCGGCCTTAAGAATCCGTCGGATGACGGAAAGGAGAGAGAAGAGCGCATGAAATGGAGAGAACAGCCCTTTTGGAAATTCTGTAAGGCTTACAGGAGCCATCTGCTTCTTACCTTGTGTGCTGTGGTGGTTGCACTGTGCATTCCCTTTGAAGCCTATTATCAGCGTCAGTTTCAGGCTCCGGAGCTGGAGATTTTGCCTGAGGCAGAAGGAGCGGTAGCTCTTGTGGAGGAGAGTACCACAGCCCTGGTGTGTCAGGGAGGAGAAGCCTATGAGGGAATCCTGGCAAAGTCAGAGAATATTACACTTCCCAAAGGTAGCTATACGCTTCAGGTGGTGTCCCTTTCTGAGGAGGAGGGAAATTACCTAGAGATCTATGAGCCGGGGAGGCTGAATCCGGATAACACCCAGGGAGCGCTGCTGAAAAGCGCAGAGCTTAAGGTAAATCAAGAGATAACGGAGATTTCCTTTACCCTAGAGGAATCCATGACAGATATTTGCATTCGCATAGGCTATGGCGGAAAGGGAAGCCTGAACCTGAACGGATTTTATCTCACATCTGCGAAACGCTTGTATACAGATTCCCTTTGCCTGGCCGGAGCCATAGTTCTCGTATCCTTGCTGCTTCTTATTAGAAAAATGCGGGGAGCTCAGAAAGATGCGCAGGGACGAAGAGCCGCTATCCTGCTGACTGCTGCGGTTCTGGCGGCGACATTACCCTTAAGCTATGACTTCTTGCTGGACGGAAATGATTTGTATTATCAGTTTAATCGAATTTTAGGAATGCAGGAGGGGCTGAAAAGCGGACAGCTTCCGGTGAAAATTCACAGTACCCTGCTCCATGGCTATGGCTATGGATCCTCCATCTTTTACCCGGAGCTGTTTCTGTATCCTGCGGCGCTGCTTGGCTGCATGGGTGTTTCTCTTATTGGCTGCTATAAAGCCCTCCTTCTTATGATAAACGGAGCCACTGCCATGATTTCTTATTTTTCTTTTTCAGGGGTCCTTGGATCCAGAAAGAAAGGGCTTATAGCGGCAGTGTTCTATACATTGTCCATTTACCGTCTCATTGATCTGTATACAAGAGCGGCTGTGGGAGAGGCCATGGCCATGATTTTTCTTCCCCTTGTGCTGTGGGGCATGTATGAGCTGTTTCTGGGGAATTATGGAAAGTGGTATCTGGCAGTCCTGGGCTACAGCGGAATTATGCAATCCCATGTGTTATCTACGGAGCTGGCTCTCTTTTTCGGCTGCATTTTTGGGGTCTGCCACATCGGACGGCTGAGGGAAAAGGGAAGGCTCAAGGCGGTGCTCTTGGCTGCAGGGGGAACGGTGCTTCTGAATCTGGGAGTCATCCTGCCCTTGCTGCAGCATGCTGCATATCCCTTCCGGGTATTTGCTGTGGAGAGCACCTTAAGCTGGTGGACGGCTACGCTGCCGAAAATTTTTGATATTGTTTTGGCAAACCCGGCGGAGAGAACCTATGCAGGAATGGAAAACGGAGGGGAGATGCCCATTGCCATTGGATTTCCTCTGCTGGTGGGGAGCCTGTTGTTTTTATACTGCTATGTGCGGGAGGAGAAAAAGACTAGGGCGCTTAAAAATACCATGTTTGCCATGGGGCTTGGGATTTTCGGAATCTATCTGTCCACCAGCCTGTTTCCCTGGGACAGGGTGCAGGGAATTTCAGTTCTGCACAGATTGGTTGCATCCATACAGATTCCCTGGCGTTTTTTGGCTCTCTCAACTGCATTGCTCTGTCCGGTCTGTGCAGAAGGTTTTTTCCGCCTGTCCGGAGAGAGGGAGGTGCAAAAAGGAATTTTAGCAGGGGCTCTGGCCCTGGCCTTTTTGTGCAGTGGGATTTATGTAAACCGATATTGCGAGGAGGCCTCCGTCCGCTATACCTATATGAACCAATACCAGCGGGAGCAATCGCAGGTGGACGCCTTGTATTTTATGGAGGTAGAACATGCAAACAGCTATCGCATCTGGAACCGGGAAAATACTTTTGTGGCGGCAAAGGGCGTAGAGCTTCAGGATTGTCAAAGAGGTGAGGACTTGACGGCAGGCTTTCGCTACAGGTATTCTGCGGATGAAGCGTTGGGGGAGCAGGAGCTGTGGGTGGATGTCCCCTTCACCTATTATCCGAATTACAGGGCGTCCCTGAAGGATGGAACTCTCCTGAGAACAGATGTGGGAGAACAGGGAGTTCTTCGGGTGTATCTGCCGGCAGCGGAGACAGAAAGCATCACCGTCACATACAGGGAGCCCTGGTATGTAGTCGCAGGTAGAGTTCTGTCAGCATGCGGCTTCCTGGCGTTGCTGATTTTCATAAGATGGGAGAAACGGGGGAACTCTAAAAAAGCGGTTTACTGACAGGGGACAGATTTGTAAGGTATGGGAGAATACAGGATGAAAAAACAGATTCTTTTCTTTATAGCTGCTGTTGCTGCAATCCTATTAGGCGTCCTGTTCTTAAAAAAAGATGAGCTTTCCAGGCTTTTATCCAGGGATGCTACCCGGGAGCTTAAGGGGCAGCAGGTGGATATTATTCTGTTTATGGGTCAGAGCAATATGAGCGGGGCTGAGGGAAATGCCAAGGAGGCGCCAAAGGTTATGGAGGGCGCCGGGTATGAGTTTAAGGCAGTGACACACCCGGAGGCATTGTTTGCCCTAAGGGAACCGTTGGGGGCAAAGGAGCACCGGGAGGGGCTTTTGGATGACCGGGAGCTTCTGGAGCGGAAGGGCACCATGGCCAGTGCCTTTGCCAATGCATATTATGAGGAGACAAGTGTACCGGTGGTGGCTATTTCCGCCTCCCGGGGAAGCTCCTCCATGGGATCCTGGCTGGAGCGTTTGGCCGGGGACGCCCTGGAGCGCCTGGAGCTCTGCAGAAATCATCTGGAACGCAATGATATTCACATTCGGCATTGTTACATGGTCTGGATGCAGGGGGAGGCGGATGCCAATAAGGAGACGCCGGAGAAGGAATACATAGGAGATATGAAGCTTCTGATGGATCAGATGGAGGCGGGAGGCGTGGAAGCCTGTTTCCTGATTCAGATAGGAAATCATTTACAGCAGCCGGGACATCACACCGAGATCCAGAGAGCCCAGCTTGCTCTCTGTGAACAGGACGAAAGAATTGTGCTGGCTTCCACGCTGCCGGCCAGGCTTGATGAGGAATTGGATGAGGGTGGCGTGCATTTTAGTCAGAGGGCGCTGAATCAGATTGGAACAGAGGCAGGGAGTGTGGCGGGCAGCTTTGCCAGAGACCACGCCGAAGAAAAAATGTCAGGAGGGAAGCCATGAATCAGGGAACAAATATTCCGGAGGTAAGTGAATTTTTGGAGCAGATGCGGATGAAGAAGAGTGTCTTTGGCTACGATAAGGAGGACGTGCTGGTGAAAATGCGCCAGCTAAATCGCATATATCAGGATCAGCTGCTTCTGGCCCAGGGCCAGACCGAGGCCATGCGGGAGCAGATACGGGAAGAGGTTCGCCAGGAGCTGGCCTGTGAGCAAGAGGCAGTGGAGCAGGAGATCGAGGAAATGCGCCGGGAGGCGGCCCGTGAGCGGGAGGCAGCCGAGGAGGAGCTGGCCTGCCAGCAGGAGGCAGCGAAGCAGGAGATCGAAGAAATGCGCCGGGAGGCGGCCTGCCAGCAGGAAGCAGCGAAGCAGGAAATCGAGGAAATGCGCCGGGAGGCGGCCCGTGAGCGGGAGACAGCCGAGGAGGAGCTTCTTAAGATGCGGAAGGCAGCCGAGGAGGAGCTGGCCTGGGAACGGGAGCAGGCTCACAGGGAGCTTGCAGAGAGCCAGGCTGAGGCCCAGCGTGTGTGGAAGGAGAGAAGCATGGAGCACAAAAAGGAGCTGCGGCTTCTGGAGGAGGAGCTGACCCGGATTATGGGCCAGATGCAGGGATTACAGAACAGAGTAAAGCAGATGGCGACAGAATAGATAGTAGGGAAGAAATTATGAAAAGGACAAAGGAAATACAGGGCGCCGAGGAGATCCTGGAAAATCGCATCAAGCAGATCCAGAGAAACCGGGAATGGAGGCGCAGTTTGCTGGAAATGGTGATTTTTCTGGCAGCGGTTTATATCATCTTTCACTATGTGCTGGGGATTGCGTTTGTCAGGGGGAGATCTATGCTTCCAGCCTTAAAGGAGGGAGAGATCCTTTTGTTTTACCGCCTGGATCAGCAGTACCATTCGGGAGATATTCTGATTATCCATATGGCAGAGGGGACAGAATATGTAAAGCGGGTGGTGGCCGTGGAGGGGGATGTGGTGGATATTGAGGAGGAGACAGGGAAGGTCCTGGTAAACGGAAAGGTCCTGGAGGAGCCTTATGTTTATGCAGAGACTCACAGAAGCTCAGATAAGGTGTCCTTTCCCCTGGAGGTGGGCGCCGGTGAAATATTTGTGCTGGGAGATAACCGGGAGGTCTCCAGGGATTCCCGGGAGTTTGGCTGCGTATCCTTATCCCAGGTTACAGGGAGAGTGCTTTTGCATACAGGCTACGCCTTTTAGGATGGGCTACTTATAGAAGGAGAAATCAGTGATGGATAGAAGGGGAATGTGGAGGGAATGGAGCCGGAAAAGGAAGCTCTGGACCGTGTTTTTGGGGAGCTGTTTTTTTCTGGAGATCTTTTTCGTGCTTCGGGCATTCCTGGGCTTTAACACGGCGGATGAAATGTATTTTGCCGGCACCATGGAGCGGGTTTATCGGGGAGAGCGCATACTCATTGACGAGTGGAACCCCACCCAGCAGCTGAACGTCTTTACTATCTATCCGGTTTATGTGTTCCTGCGGAGGCTTCTGGGATCCACAGAGGGGATTATTATGGGAATCCGCCTGAGCTCCCTGGCTCTTCATCTGGCAATCGGGGGAGTTGCATTTCGGAAAATTTGGAAGAAGGGCTGGAGCGCTTTGGCAGGGATGCTGCTGTTTTTAGCCTATGCGCCTTTTGGAATCTTTACCCTGTCCTATAATTCCATTCAGTTTTCCGTACTGCTGCTACTGCTGGTCTGCCTGTATGGAAAGAAGGAACACAGGAGTTGGGAGTATGTTTTTTACGGAATCCTGCTGGCTGTGGTGGTGCTGGCCAATCCTTTTGGGGTCTTTTTCTACGGGGCCTATGGGCTTTTGTGTCTGGCGGGGGCTGTCTTTAGCAGGAAAACAGGCCGGCCGGTTACGGAAATATGCAGGCTGCGAAGCTTTCTTTTTGTCACCCTGGGAGCCGCCCTGACGGCTCTGCTGTTTGGGTGCTTTGTGCTCAGCCGGGGAAGCCTTGAGGAAATACTGGTAAATCTTCCCCATATTTTGGCGGATTCGGAGCATGAGCAGGGCCTAGGGGCCTATGTAAGAAAGACAATCCGCTATTTTTATCTGTGTTATAAGAATTATAAGTATATGACGGGTGGATTTGTAATCCTGTATCTGGTCCTTTTTTTGGATAAAAACCGGCAAAAGCGTGAGCTTGTCTATATGGGACTGGGCACTCTTTTTTGTGGCATATATCTGGTTTACTATGGCTTTGTTTTCGGGCATATTCCCGTAAATTATCAGATGCTTCCTCTGTCCTTTTTAGGGCTGGAGGCCTATGTGTTGACCAGGGACAGGGACAGACGGCTATTCTGGTGCTGGTATCTGCCGGCCGTGTTTTTTACCATGCTGGTACAGTATGCCACTAATACGGGAATTGTGACCATTTCTGCCGCCTACAGCATTAGCACCGTGGCTTCCGTGCTTTTTTTGGGGGATTACGCAAAGGAGGTATACGCCAATAGAAGGGCTTCCCTTCAAAGAGGACTGATATTGGGAACTGTTTTGCTGGCTCTGGGACTACAGTTTGCGGGAACCCTATATCTGCGCATGACCTTTGCCTGGGGGGATGACAAGACCTGGAGGCTTGACACCCCTATGGAACGGGGGCCCTTAAAGGGCGTGTATACCACTCGTGAGCAGGCTAAGGAGTATGAACAGGTATTAAAGGAGCTGGATGCGCTTTCCCTCACATCGGAGGATCAACTGCTGGTAGTGGGGGTGGCTCCCTGGATCTACCTCTATACGGAGGCAGGCTGCGGCTCCTATTCCACCTGGCAGGTTCATGAAAACAGCAATCAGCTGTATGCCTATTACGAGCTGCATCCGGATAAATTTCCCACAGTGATCTATATGATGCATTGGGGAGAGGAATTTATGGCCTCTGCTCTGGCCAGGCCTTTTCTGGAAAAGGCAGGGTATGAGGTGATCTATCTGGAGCGGGGAATCGTTATGCGGGCGCCGGAAGCATAAAAGCAGAACGTTCGTTCTTTTTGTAATAAGATGAGGAATGGGAGAAAGGGACAGATATGGAGGATTGGCTGATGCGCACAGAGCTTCTCCTGGGAGAGGAGGGCCTTAGGCGCCTTAGAAATGCAAGGGTGGCTCTATTTGGAATCGGAGGCGTGGGGGGCTATGCGGCGGAGGCCCTGGCCAGAAGCGGAGTGGGCCACCTGGACCTTATTGACAGTGATCGAGTGAGCGAGACCAACCGAAACCGGCAGATCATTGCTACCTGTGAGAATGTGGGGCGTTACAAGGTGGATGTGATGAAGGAGCGGATACTTTCCATAAATCCTATGGCCCAGGTGGAGACACACTGCTGCTTTTATTTGCCGGAGCAGGCAGGGAAATTTTCTTTTGAAAGCTATGATTATGTGGTGGATGCCATAGACACGGTGGCGGCCAAGGTGGATTTGATCTGCCGTTCCCAGGAAGCCGGGACTTTGGTTATCAGCTCAATGGGAGCGGGAAATAAGCTGGACCCTTCCGCCTTTTTGGTGGCAGACATTTATGAGACCTCCGTGTGCCCCTTAGCCCGGGTGATGCGCCGGGAGCTGCGGGCCAGAGGCGTAAAGGCCTGTAAGGTAGTCTATTCCAGGGAAACGCCCCGGGAGCCCCTTGTAAAGGAGCGGAAAATGCCGGGAAGCGTGGCCTTTGTGCCGCCGGTGGCTGGCCTCATCTTGGCCGGGCAGGTGGTGCGGGATTTAAGCGGAATATCATCTCTGAAATGAGGAGTGCCCCGGCCCACTTTCGTGTGCCGAGGCTATTATGAAAAAATTTATCTATATGTGATGTAAGCGTTTTTTGTGAGGAAGTATCCCTTCCCTTAACTTGTATTTAGTATAGCAGTGATTTATGAACATATTATGAATAAACTATGAATTTATTGTAAAATTACACAAAAACAGGAAAAAAATAAAAAAGATTTCGGGCAAATTATATAAAATAAAAAGAGAAAAACAGGAGAGAAGTTAAAAAGTATTGGTAGTATTGCCTGTACGAGCTGATTTATTCATTTTGCGGGAAACACTAGGTATGGCTGCTTGCAGCATTGCCTGCGGGAATCAAACATGGGGACGCTAGGGAGTTGTAAAACCCCGGGAAGCTATGGTAAAATAGCGTCAGTAGATAAGTGTGCTGCCCGGCGGCCAGGGGCGAATCCGCTGGTCATGCGGGCAGAGAACAGGAGAGGGAATATGGAAAAAGAGAGAATACGGCCGGTTTTTATTATTGGACACAAGAATCCGGATACGGATTCCATATGCTCGGCGATTGCCTATGCGTATTTAAAAAATACCCTGGAGGGGGATGGCTATATTGCGGCCAGAGCCGGCCAGCTGAATCAGGAGACCCAGTATGTGCTGAATTTTTTTCAGGCAGAGGCTCCGGTGTATATTGCAGATGTAATGACCCAGGTGCGGGACATTGAAATTCGAAAGACAGAAGGGGTTCGGGGAAATCTTTCCCTGAAGCAGGCTTGGAACCTGATGAAGGAGCTGGGTGTTGTGACCCTGCCCATTACAAAGGAGCAGAAGCTGGAGGGGCTTATTACCATCAGCGATATTGCCACCTCCTATATGGATGTGTACGACAGCAAGATTCTCTCCACGGCCAATACACCCTACCGGAATATTGTGGAGACTCTGGATGGTACCATGCTAAACGGCAGTGAGGAGGACTTTTACCAGGAGGGCAAGGTGCTTATTGCGGCGGCCAACCCGGATTTGATGGAGGATTATATTGAAAAGGGGGATCTGGTGATTCTGGGAAACCGGTATGAATCTCAGCTCTGTGCCATTGAGATGAAGGCCGGCTGCATTGTGGTCTGCGAGGGAGCCAAGGTTTCCCTGACCATTCGTAAGCTTGCCCAGGAGCATGACTGTGTGGTGATCAGTACGCCCCATGATACCTTTACGGCGGCCCGCCTTATCAATCAGAGCATGCCCATCCAGTATTTTATGAAATCCAAGAATCTGACAAAATTCAGCGTGAATCAGAAAACCGAGGATATCAAGGAGATTATGGGACAGAAGCGTTACCGGGACTTTCCTATACTGGATAAGGACGAAAACTATATCGGTATGATTTCCCGGCGAAACCTGCTGAATCTAAAGCGCAAGCAGCTGATTCTGGTGGACCACAATGAGGAATCCCAGGCTGTGGACGGTATTGAGCATGCGGAGATTCTGGAGATTATCGACCATCATCGTCTGGGAGCTCTGGAAACCATGTCGCCGGTATTTTTCCGCAACCAGCCCCTGGGGTGTACGGCCACCATTATGTATCAGATGTATGGAGAGCGGGGGGTGGAGATTCCCAAAAAGATTGCGGGACTTTTGTGCGCTGCCATTATCTCCGATACTCTGATGTTCCGTTCCCCCACCTGTACGGCCGTGGATCAGGCGGCTGCGGAGGCCTTGGCCCAGATCGCGGAGATCGAGATTGAGGAGCTGGCCATTGATATGTTTTCCGCAGGCAGCAACCTGGGCTCCCGGACGGCGGAGGAGGTATTCTATCAGGATTTCAAGCGCTTTACCGTGGGCGGCACCAGCTTTGCCGTGGGACAGATTAACTCCATGAACAGCATTGAACTGGAGGAAATCCGGGAGAAGCTTGAGCCCTATATGCCGGTGGCCTTTAAGGAGATCGGCGTAAATATGATATTCTTTATGCTTACCAATATTGTGAAGGAGACCACGGAGCTTTTGTGCTATGGTCCTAACTCCAATACCCTGGTGCAGGAGGCCTTCCGCCTGCCGGAGGATTCGGATACGTATCTGTTAAAGGGGCTGGTGTCCCGGAAGAAGCAGCTGATTCCAAGCTTAGTAAGCGCATTGCAGCAATAAAGGCAGTGCCAGGAGGGGAAAGGAGACGGGATGGCAAAACAAAGCTGGAAGCCGGGAAATATGCTGTATCCTCTGCCGGCCGTGATGGTGAGCTGCGCCCGAGAGGGAGAGCGGCCCAATATTATTACTGTGGCATGGACGGGGACTGTCTGTACCAATCCGCCCATGGTCTCCATTTCCCTAAGGCCAGGCCGGTATTCCTATGATATTATCCGGGAGACTGGGGAGTTTGTCATCAATCTGACCACAGAGAAGCTGGTCTGGGCCACAGATTACTGCGGGGTACGTTCTGGCCGCCAGGTGGATAAATTTCAGGAGGCAGGTCTTACACCGGAGCAGGTTGGAGAACTGATGTTCGCTCCCGGGATTCTGGAAAGTCCTGTTAATATTGCATGTAAGGTGTGGAGGATTGAGGAGCTGGGGAGCCATCATCTTTTTCTGGCCCATGTGGTGGGAGTGCGGGTGGATGAGAAGCTGTTGGACAAAACCGGAAAGCTTAATCTGAATAAGGCTGGGCTTCTTGCCTATTCCCATGGAGAATACTTTACTCTGGGGCAGCTGTGGGGAAGCTTTGGATACAGCGTGCGCAGGGAGCCGAAAAAAGCCAGAGAAGTGGCTGAGAAAAAGCCGTGGGAGAAGAGCGCGGCAAAGACAGACAAAGCACGAAGGAAGAAAGGCACAGGAAGAGCCGGAGGAGGGCCGTATAGGTGAGGAAGCTATGATAAACAATATTATTTTGATTGGCATGCCGGGAGCCGGGAAGAGTACCATGGGCGTGGTGCTGGCCAAGGTAAGGGGCATGGATTTTATCGACGCGGATCTGCTGATTCAGGCCAGAGAGAAGCGTCTGCTTCACCAAATCCTGGAGCAAGATGGCGTGGATGGCTTTTTAGCCATTGAGGAGGAGGTTAATGCATCCATTGAGGCCCAGGGAGCCGTGATCGCTACCGGCGGCAGCGTTATTTATGGCCCCAGGGCCATGGAGCACCTGCGCAGCATTGGCACGGTGGTGTATCTGCGGTTGTCCTATTCCACCATTGAGTCCCGGCTTTTTAACATACACGGGCGGGGAGTGGCCCTGCGGGAGAATCAGACGCTTCGGGATTTGTATGAGGAGCGATGTGTGCTCTATGAAAGGTACGCCCACGTGATTGTGGATGAGGAAGGTCTTGGAATTGAAGAAACCGTAGAAAAAACTTTACAAGCCACGAAAATGTTGCTAGAATAGAATTGTTACGAAAATATTACAAATGAAAGCAGCAGTATAATTTTATGAGGAGAAAATTATTTTTTAATAAAAGATCCAAGCTGGTTTTTATTGAAGCAGTGGTCATAACCTGCGGCTGTATGCTGCTGGGACTGCCCCTTCTCGGAGCCGGCTTCGGAAATGGAAACAGCTATTACGAAGTAACCCTGGAGGGACAGGTGGTGGGCTCCGTGAAGGACCCAAGTGTGGTGGAACAGGCCTTTTTGGATGCCCGGGCGCGGATTTCCCGGGAAACCGACGGACTGGTGCTGGCAGATGTGGACTACAGCATGGAAAAAATTGAGAAGATTTTCGGCACCACCATGGATATGGAAACTCTTACTGACGCCATTTATGAGGAGCTGCGCCAGGATGTGCTGACAGCCAAAAAGAAGGGATATCTCATTAAAATCAATGAATTTACCCTGACTGTGGGCAGCTATCAGGATGTGCTGGATGTGTTAAATGCCACCAAGGGGAAATATGACACGGAGAATGAATTTGAGGTGAGCATTGTCTCTGAATCAGACCGGGAGCTGAATGTATATACGGCCCAGGTGCGGCACCGGGTGGATCCGGAGGATGCGGAAAATACAGCAAATGTAGTTCGACGTCCCGATAGGGTGCGGTTTCCACAGGCCGGAATCGCGGCCTATGACTTAAGTCCTCTGGTAAGCGATATTATTACGGCTACGGTGACAGAGGAGCTGATTCAGAGAGAGGAAAATGCCCCGGAGGAGGACTTGACTCAGGTGGCCGGAGACGGACTGCGGGACCTGCATTTTAGCGAGAAGGTGGAAATTGCCGAGGCCTATGTGAGCCAGGATCAGATTACGCCGGTACAGGAAGCCATTGAAATGGTGACCAAGGATACGGAGAAAAATCAGGTTTACGAGGTGCAGCCGGGGGATACCCTCTCCGTAATCGCCAACAGTCACGACCTTCGGGTGGCCCAGGTGCTGGCATTAAATGAAGGACTGTCAGAAAATACCGTGCTTCAGATTGGGGACGAGATTGTGGTTACGGTGCCGGAGCCGGAGCTTTCTGTGGTTACGGTAGAGGAATCCACCTATGAAGAGGACTACTATGCAGAGACGGAGTATATTATGAATGACGACTGGTTTACCACGGAAACGGTGGTACGCCAGGAGGGGGCGGCCGGTCACCATCAGATAACGGCGCTGATTACCAGCAAAAACGGTACGGAGACGGAGCGACAGCTGATAGCAGAGACGGTTCTTGTGGAACCCCTGCCTCAGATAATAGAGAAGGGCACCAAGATTCCGCCCACCTATATCAAACCTCTGTCCGGCGGAAGATATACCTCCGGCTTTGGACGCAGATGGGGCCGCATGCATACGGGTGTGGACTGGGCCTGCCCGGTAGGAACGGCCATTATGGCTTCCTGCGGTGGCACGGTGGTGCAGGCCGGCTGGTACGGCGGCTATGGAAATTGTATTACCATTCGGCATCCGGACGGGCGGCAGACCCGATACGGGCATTTAAGCCGAATCCTGGTATCCTCCGGACAGTCCGTGTCCCAGGGACAGAAGATAGGCCTGAGTGGAAACACGGGACGAAGCACCGGACCCCATGTGCATTTTGAAATTTATATCAACGGGTCGGCAGTAAACCCGCTGAACTATATCTGATAATGAATTGGAAAATGGCAAATCCTTAGGGGTTTGCCATTTTTTGAAGATCGCGGGGCGCTTTTCAGGCCGGCTTCCAGGCTCAGGATTTTTTGGTATTTACAAATTCAGGGATTGTGGTATACTAAGCTAAGACAACAAATGGAAAAACGGCCAAAGAAAGCCTTTTTCAAATCACATTTTAGGATAAAAAACAATCTGTATTTTCCTGTATAGCTGAAAGCGGTTTGTGAAAAGATAAAAGAGATGATAAGACGAGGTAAAAAAGGGTACGAAAGATATACCCATAGCGGACAGCTGTTGCAAAGACCTCGGGAATAGAATAGAACTCCTTTGTGCCCGTGAAGTGAGTGGACGCAGGGGAAATGGGAGTTAATTATGGAACAGTATGTGATCAAGGGCGGGATTCCGCTAGTCGGCGAGGTAGAAATCGGCGGCGCAAAAAACGCGGCTCTGGCTATTTTAGCTGCGGCTATTATGACAAATGAGACAGTCCTGGTGGACAACCTGCCGGACGTGAAGGATATCAACGTATTACTGAATGCCATGACGGAAATAGGAGCCCGGGTGGAGCGCCTGGACCGCCACACGGCAAAGATCAATGGTGCACTGATTGGCGATTTCAGCGTGGAGTATGAATCCATCAAACGGATACGTGCTTCCTACTATTTATTAGGAGCTTTGCTTGGCAAGTACAAACGGGCCCAGGTGCCGCTTCCGGGAGGCTGCGACATTGGGACAAGACCTATAGACCAGCATTTAAAGGGCTTCCGCGCACTGGGGGCGGAGGTGAAAATTGAGCATGGCTTTATCATTGCAGAGGCGGCGCGTCTCAGGGGAAGCCATATTTATCTGGATGTGGTCAGTGTAGGCGCAACCATTAATATTATGATGGCGGCATCCATGGCAGATGGAAACACCGTGATTGAGAATGCGGCAAAGGAGCCCCATGTGGTAGATGTGGCCAACTTCCTCAACAGCATGGGAGCTAATATCAAAGGCGCTGGCACGGATGTAATACGTATTCGGGGAGTGGAATCCCTTCACAAGACGGAATACTCCATTATTCCGGATCAGATTGAGGCGGGAACCTTTATGTTTGCGGCAGCCGTGACCAAGGGTGACGTGACTGTGAAAAACGTGATTCCCAAGCATTTGGAGGCTACCACGGCCAAGCTTCTGGAAATCGGGTGTGAGATCAAGGAGCTGGATGATGCGGTGCGTGTCGTCTGTTCCAAGGGACTTAAATCAACCAATGTAAAGACCCTGCCCTATCCGGGGTTTCCTACGGATATGCAGCCCCAGATTACTGTGGCCCTGGCTTTGGCCAAGGGTACCAGCATGGTTACAGAGAGTATTTTCGAAAATCGTTTTAAATATGTGGACGAGCTGGCCCGTATGGGAGCTGATATCCGGGTAAAGGGCAATACGGCCTTTATTGACGGGGTGGGCCGTTATACAGGAGCGCAGATCTGTACCCCGGATCTGCGGGCCGGAGCCGCATTGGTCATTGCAGGCCTGGCAGCAGAGGGACTTACCATCATTGATGACATTCATTTTATAGAGAGAGGCTATGAGCGCTTTGAGGAGAAGCTGCAGAGCTTGGGGGCGCAAATGGAAAAAATTTCCAGTGACCGAGAGCTGCAGAAATTCAAATTCAAGGTTGGATAAGATAGAGTGGAGAAACCATCCCTTTCGCCGGAGCTGGGAGTAATCTGGCGGGAGGGATTTTGTCGTAAGAAAATGCCCTCTTTTAAGCTTTAAAAAAAGTAAAAAAAGTCTTTTGGAAAAAAATAAAAAAATTGTAAAAAAGTTGTTGACAAGTGCGAAACACTATGGTATTATACAAAAGCTGTCGCACGAGACAGC
>CANPIM010000052.1 GCA_947574135.1 uncultured Lachnospiraceae bacterium | reverse complement strand
CCAGGCTCTTTGACACGGAAGAAATCCTCCGCATCAATCTTGTGATGGACGAAGAAGAGTGGGAGGATATGCTTGCCAATGCCACGGCGGAAACCTACTACGCCTGTGACGTGGAGATCAACGGGGAAATGTTTTACCATGTGGGTATCCGCCCGAAAGGGAACACAAGTCTTACATCCATTGCAGGCGACCCGGATACAGACCGGTACAGTCTGAAACTGGAGTTTGATCAGTATGAGTCCGGCCAGACCTGCTACGGATTGGACAAATTGATCCTGAACAATCATTATGCCGATGCAACCAGTATGAAAGAGGCGTTGGTTTACGATATGTATCAATATCTGGGTGCGGATGCCTCTCTTTATAATTATGCGGAAATATCGGTCAACGGCGAGTACTGGGGTCTGTATCTGGCACTTGAAGCAGTTGAGGACAGCTTTCTTCTGCGTAATTACGGGACGGAAAACGGTGCACTCTATAAGCCGGACAGTATGAATATGGGAGATAAGGGAGACCAAGATTTCCACGACATGCAGCCGCCAGAACAGCAGCAGGAGCAGGAACAGGGACAGCCGCGGGATCGGGAAAGAAAGGAAGAGTTTAAGCCCGGCGGGCAGGAAGATTCTGCGGATGGGCGTGGCTTGGCAGAAACAATACCCGATGCAGAGAATGCTTCCTTTCCGGGAAACGGCGGCCCCGGCGGTTTTTCTATGGGCGGCAATGGTGCAAACCTGAATTACACAGATGAGAGCCTGGACAGTTATTCCACGATCTGGGATGGAAAGGTGACGGATACTTCGGAAGCGGATCATAAACGTGTAGCAGAAGCACTTAAAAATATTTCGGAGGGTACGGATCTTGAAAACTATATGGATGTAGATAATCTTCTGAAATATATGGCTGTTCACGTTTTTTCCGTCAATGAGGACAGTCTCTCGGGAATGATGGCACACAATTATTACCTGTATGAATCCGACGGTCGGCTCAATATTCTTCCCTGGGATTACAACCTTGCTTTTGGAGGCATGGGCGGTATGGGAGGTATGAGAGAGCGGGATGGAGGAAAAAACGGAAGCGACAGCGGAAACGGCAACGACAGTGCGACACGTATGGTCAACGACGCCATCGATCATGCATTTTCCGGCACGGAATTTTTTGATACGCTGATGGAGAACGAGGAGTATCACACAAGATATTACGGTTATCTCAAACAGCTTGCGGAGGAATACATTGACGGAGGCAGGTTTGAGACATTTTACCAACGCACGCGAAGCCAGATTGATTCCCTGGTGGAACAAGATCCTACGGCTTTTTATACTTATGAAGAATATGAGGAAGCATTGGATATTTTTTACGAGGTCGTAAGGCTCCGCGGCCAGTCCATAAGCGGGCAGATAGAGGGAACGATTCCCTCCACTGAGGAAGAGCAAAGAGATTCGGATGCATTGATTGACGCATCGCACCTGGATTTGAGCGTAATGGGCAGCATGAGTATGGGAGAGCGGATGCGGGACTGGAATGTGGAGGAAAGCGGAGATAAAAAGGAGGAAACAGCGGGAGACCCAGAGGGCGGACCGGCAGAACGTGAGCTGACAGACCGGGAGGAAAGGCAGGTGGAGGTAATGGCCAGGCCCATAGATGGAGACGGATTTACCTGGGAGCCAGAGGCATCCCCAGGTGGGGGTGAAATGCCCGGAGGCGGTCAGCAACCGGAGCAAGCTGGAATGATGCCGAATGAAATGCCCAGCGATATGCCAGGCGACATACCAGATGATATGGCAGGCGTGATGCCGAATATGAATTTTGACAGGCGTGATACAAGCAGAATGGTTACGGATAATCTGGTTTTGTATAGCATGTGTACAGGCATTTTGGTGGCTGCTCTTGTGTCTGCAAAGCGGTATCGAAGGCGAAAGCATTGATTTTTGCACATCAGTTAAAGAAAACTAAAAAACAAAATTTGTAAAAAAATCAAAAAAACTGTTGCAATTTTGAAAGCTTTCCTGTAGAATATATTTTGCTTGCTTCTCTTATATGTGATAGGGAAGGGGCATCCGTATCTGTAGCTCAGTGGATAGAGCACTGGCCTCCGACGCCAGGTGTCGCTGGTTCGAATCCAGTCAGATACAGAGAGAGGGCGGTTTGCGTAGATAACCGCCCTTGTTTTATGCAGATGGGTGATTTTTGGGAAGGTCAGGGGAGTTCCAAAGAAAACCAGCCCATAAATATGAAAAATAGCTTGCGTTTTTATTACGTAAATGTTACAATTATTAAGAACTTGTGAAAAATGGAGTTTTAGGAGGTTTTTATGAGTAGCAACAGAGAAAGATCAGGGAAGGAATCCATAGGCTCATGGGTGGAAAGATATAAAAGACAAATCGCCGCAGGGGGAATTCTTTTGTGCTTGGTGATTGTCATGGCTGTAACTCTTTTGGGAAAGGGAAAGGGCAGTGTGCAGGCGGAGAGCGGGGATCCGGAGGCTGTTCCGGCAGCTGCATCCAGTGAAACAGGAGGGAGTGAGGCCAATGTGACGGAAGCCTCCACAGGTGCGGATCTTATTGCTGATATTGAAATACCCAATAAGCTGGAGCAGGATATCCATCCGGAGATCAATACTGTGATGCAGACCTATTATGACTGCATGGCGGCCGGAGACGTGGAGGGAATCCGCAGTGTGGTGGATGTGCTCACAGAGGAGGAGCAGAACTACGTAGAGTCCCTGAAAACCCTGATTGAAGGCTATCAAAACCTTCGCTGCTATACCAAGCGGGGGATGGACGAGGGAACCTATCTTGTATTTGTGCGCTATGATTTGAAGTTTGTGGCGGCGGATACCATGGCGCCTGGCATTGAGGCCTACTATATAAAGACCAATGACAGTGGCAATTACTATATTTTCCTGGATACGCCGGATCAGGCTCTTTTGGATTTTGTAAATGAGATGGTTCAGGATGAGGATGTGCAGGCTCTGTATCAAGAAGTAGAATCTGAGTTTGAGACAGCCAAGGCGGCGGATGAAAAGCTGGCCGAGTATGGCATGAAGCTTGAGGAGCTAAAGAGCGGAGGCGAGGAGCAGCCGGCGGAAGAAGAGCAGCCTGTAGAAGGGGAAGAGCAGCCGGCCGAGGGTGAGGAACCCACAGAAGGGGAAGAGCAGCCTGTAGAAGGGGAAGAGCAGCCAGCGGAAGAAGAGCAGCCTCAGGCCCCTGCAGGAGATGGCACAGATGTAAACCGGGAGACCCGCTTTACGGACAGCACCAATATCCGTTCCGAGAGAAGCACCGAGAGTCAGCGTCTGGCCCTTGCTTATCAGGGAGAGAGTGTGACCCAGGTGACCGAGTATTCCGATGGCTGGAGCAAGATTATTTACAATGGGCAGGAGGGCTACTGCAAGACAGAATATCTGGAATAGGTGCGAAAGGCCGGTTTGTCCTGAAAAAATAGGACAAGCCCCCGGAAATCATGAATAAAATTTGGAAATCTCCATACCCTATAGATACGATAAATGATAGGGTATGGAGGTTTTTATGTTAACAGGTGAAGATTTTGAAGTTCTCAATGAAGCCTACCGGGGCGCAAGAGCCGGTCAGGAGAGCATCAATACCGTAATCAGCAAAATATATGACGAGGATCTGGCATTGGATTTGAATCGGCAGGCAGTGCGCTTTATGGCTTTTGAAAACCGCATTGCGGACAAGCTCAGGGAAGAAAATCAGCGGCCCTCCGGGGTGAGCCGTATGGAAAGGGCAAAAAACTGGACAGCCATCCAGGCCAACACGCTTACCAACACCAGCACAGAGCATATGGCGGATATGATGATTCAGAGCAATGCCAAGGCTATCACAGAGCTTATGCGTACGGTAAAGAAAAACCAGGGTGCTAAGCGGGAATACTGTGAGCTGGCTGAGGAGCTTATGGACTTTGAAGAGAAAAATATCTCTAAATTAAAGAGCTATCTCCGGGAACGGCCCTAATTTTTGAATAAAAATGGAAAAATTCCAAAAAAATGCTTGCAATTTAAAAGAAGTTATGGCTATAATAGTCATGGACAAAGGCGTCAAAAATAGGCGCATGGGAGACCATGCGCATGCTATTTTTTGTACGCTTTTTTTGTGAATAAAAAGGTAAAATAAGAGGAGGAAAAAAGGATGTCATATGTAGATGAAGTAATTGCATCGGTAGTGGAGAAAAATCCCAGTGAGCCGGAGTTTCACCAGGCTGTCAAGGAGGTGCTGGAGTCTCTGCGCCCGGTGGTAGAGGCAAACGAGGAGAAATATCGCAGGGAAGCCCTTTTGGAGCGTCTGGTGGAGCCGGAGCGTCAGCTGAAATTCCGGGTGCCCTGGGTGGATGACAAGGGTCAGGTGCAGGTAAACACCGGCTATCGGGTACAGTTCAACAGCGCCATCGGACCTTACAAGGGAGGCCTGCGTCTCCATCCTTCCGTAAACCTGGGCATTATTAAATTCCTGGGCTTTGAGCAGATTTTCAAGAATTCTCTGACAGGACTTCCCATTGGCGGCGGCAAGGGCGGATCAGACTTTGATCCCAAGGGCAAATCCGACCGGGAGGTCATGGCCTTCTGCCAGAGCTTTATGACAGAGCTTTGCAAATATATTGGTGCTGACACAGATGTTCCGGCGGGAGATATCGGAACCGGTGCCAGAGAGATCGGCTATCTCTTCGGACAGTATAAGAGAATTCGCGGCCTCTATGAGGGTGTGCTCACCGGAAAGGGTCTTACCTACGGCGGCTCACTGGCACGGACAGAGGCTACCGGCTATGGACTTTTGTATTTGACCCAGGAGCTTTTGAAAATCAACGGTATGGAGCTGGCCGGAAAGACCATCGCTGTGTCGGGCTCTGGAAACGTGGCCACCTACGCCATTCAGAAGGCGCAGCAGCTGGGAGCCAAGGTGGTGACCTGCAGCGATTCCAACGGTTGGGTGTACGATCCTGAGGGGATTGATGTGGAGGCCTTAAAGGAGATCAAGGAGGTAAACCGGGCAAGGCTTACAGAGTACAAGAAGTATCGTCCCAATTCGGAATATCATGAGGGACGGGGCGTGTGGAGCGTAAAGGTAGATCTGGCTCTTCCCTGCGCCACTCAGAACGAGCTTCTTTTAGAGGATGCCAAGCAGCTGGTGGCCAATGGCTGTATAGCTGTTTGCGAGGGCGCCAATATGCCCACCACCCTGGAGGCCACAGAGTATCTGCAGAAGAACCATGTGCTCTTTGCGCCGGGCAAGGCAGCCAATGCCGGCGGTGTGGCTACCTCAGCTCTTGAGATGACCCAGAATAGCGAGCGGCTCAGCTGGACCTTTGAGGAGGTGGATGAGAAGCTTCAGGGCATTATGGTCAACATCTGCCACAATATGGCGGACGCTGCGAAGCGCTACGGACAGCCCAAGAACTATGTGCTGGGCGCTAATATTGCCGGCTTTGAGAAGGTAGCCAATGCTATGCTGGCTCAGGGAGTTTGCTAAGAATCATTTATAATGCAGTACAGATAAGGAGCCACAGTCAGACGAGAGAGGTTTGGCTGTGGCTTTTTTAAATGGGCGGGTTTAGCTGCGCTACTTTTAAGACCGGCCTTGCTTTTGGCCCAGGATATGATATAATAGGCCATGGTTTGTAAAAAAGGATTTTACAGAGCGGTAGGGGAGAGAAATGAATAACAAAAGATGGTTTTTCAAGGGAATGCGGGACGGCATTCCCATCAGTACCGGCTATTTTGCCGTGTCCCTGACCCTGGGCATTGCAGCGGGGAAGGCGGGGATCTCGGCCTGGGAGGCTACGGTCATGTCCTTTGCCATGCATGCCTCTGCCGGACAGTTTGCGGCCATGGAGCTTATGGCTGCAGGGGCAGGCTATCTGGAGATGGTGCTCACGGAGATTGTGGTAAATCTTCGCTATGTGCTCATGTCCTGTGCCCTGTCCCAGAAAATACGCAGGGATATTCCTTACGCACACCGGTTTTTTGTGGCCTATGATGTGACTGATGAGATTTTCGGAATCTCCGTATCCGTGGAGGGAAAGCTTAATCCCTTTTACACCTACGGGGCTATGGCTGTAGCCTCACCGGGATGGGTGGGAGGTACCCTTCTGGGGGCGCTTCTGGGAAATATTATGCCAGACAGGCTGTTAAGCGCCATGAATCTGGCTCTCTACGGCATGTTTATTGCCATTGTGGTGCCTCCGGCCAGGAAAAATAAGGTTTTGGCCGGCCTGGTGCTGGCATCCCTGATGGCCGGTGGGTTTTTTACCTGGCTGCCGGTTTTGAGAGGCCTGTCCTCAGGCTTTCGGATTATGATTCTGACCCTGGCGCTGGCTGGCGGGGCGGCATTTTTGTTTCCCATAGAGGAGGAAAAGGAGGAAGAGACCTGTGAGACCTGAGATACTGAAATCCATTCTGGTGCTGGGACTGACACTGTACGCAGTGCGCATGCTTCCTTTGGTGCTTTTGCACCGGGAAATTAAAAACCGATGGTTTCGCTCCTTTTTGTACTATGTTCCCTATGTGACCCTGACGGTAATGACCTTCCCGGCCATATTGTCCGCCACCAACAGCGTGATCTCCGCGGCGGCGGGCTTTGGGGCGGCGGTGCTTTTGGCCTACCGGGGGAGGAGCCTGTTTCAGGTGGCCATCGGGGGATGCGTGGTGGTGGGGCTGGTAGAGCTATTGCCCTTTGTGTAGGAGGATGAACGCAGGGGAAATACCTTGCTGTGTTTGGAGAGATTTTTGAGAGATTGCTTGTGGAAGTGGTTTTAAAACCAGGGATTGTCTTTTTTCGGAGGAGGCAGTCCCTTTCCTTTTTTTGAAAAACGGGAAGCATGTCCCCCAAATATACGAAAAAATTTTTCAGGTATGCAACATTTTGAGACAGGGGATACTCTTTTTAAATAGAACGGATAAAATCATGTGCAATGCACGGGTAGAATATAAAACAAAACATATGTTCTATCTTGAAATGAGGTGAGGGATTGGAGCGGTTTATGGAGCTGTATGAGACCGTTTACCGGGATTTATACCGTCTGGCCTATTCCTATCTGGGAAATGCCCAGGACGCAGAGGATGCGGTAGGGGATACGGCCCTGAAGGCCTATGAACATTTTTCTTCTCTGCGCCAGGCAGAGGCTTTTCGGGCCTGGATCTTTCGGATTCTGGTGAATCAATGCAAATCCTGTCTGCGTCAGCGGGGAAAAAAGGGGACCGTGGAGCTAAAGGAGGAGCCGGCTTATGAGCCTGAGCTATGGGATCGAACGAGAGTTCTGGAAATATTGGGAGATCTGGATTGGGAGGAGCGGCAGATTGTGGCGCTGGCCGTGTTTGGAGGCTTTCGGGGAGAAGAGATTGCCCGGATTCTGCGCCGTAACCACAGCACTGTTCGATCCCGGTATCGGAGAGCTCTGAAGAAGTTGGAGAAAAGCATCCAGAATGAGGAGGTGCGCCATGATGCATAGGGAGGAATTGTTGGATCGTTTAAAGGAAGAGGGAGAGAAGCTTAAGATTCCCGAGAGCATAAGGCCGGAGGAGGTGCAAAAGAGGCTGGAGGCCTATGGAGAGAAAAAGAAAGAGGTCAAAAAGATGTCAGGAGAGGATAGAGGGGGAAGGAAGGCGGAAAGAAAAGGGAAGCGTATCCCCGGGCGGAGCTATAGAGCGCTGGCCACGGCTGCCTGTGTCTGCCTGGTGCTGACAGGAGCGGTCATGATAAATCGCCAGGGCTATCTTAGACAAGAGCGTGATTCCATGGCCCGGGCAGAGGAGCAGGGGATCACCCAGGGCTTTTTAGGGGCGGAGGATCAAAAGGAGCAAATGGCAGAGGCGCTCTATGCTCCGGCCATAGACATTCCTCCGGTTACCTATGAAGAGCTTTATGCATCCATGAAAGAAGCTTGGGAGGAGTACCCCCTATATACAATGGGCGGCGCCTGGGAGGAGGCCGCTTCCGCGGAATCTGTACGGGATCTGCAGAATAAACTGGAGTCCGCTCCCGCAGCGGATATGGAGGATACGGCCTATGGGACCACCAATCTGCGTACAGCCGGCGTGGAGGAGGGGGATCTTATCAAGAATGACGGCCGTTATCTATATCAGGTAATAAAAGAAGAAAAAAATGGAAAAATTTTACAAAAAGTACAGATCATTGATACACAGGAGGGGCTGGAAGAGGTTTGCAGATGGGGAGAATTTACCAATTTGCAGGAAATCTATGTCTGGGAGGACCTTCTTCTGACAGTGGAGCAAAAGGATTATGACTATGTGGAATACCTTGGCGACAACTCCCGCAAGTTGGCTTGTACGGATGTGCTCCAATGGAACCGGGGGTATCATGAGATTTCTGTCTACAATATAGAAAATCGCAGCCAGCCGGAAAAAATCAAGACCTTTACTCTCCAGGGCCGCTATGAGAGCTCCCGCATAGCAGACGGCTATTTTTACAGCTTCAGCCGGTATGAGGCAGAGCCGGGAGAGGGGGAGACGGACTACGATGCCTATATCCCCCGGGTAGACGGGGAAAGGCTTTCCGGCAAGGAGATTCTCATGCCGGAAGGCAGCAGGGAAACCGGATATCTGGTTCTGGTATCAGTGGATCTTCGAAATCCGTTGGAGTTTGTGCAGACCACGGCTCTGGTTTGTGGAAGTGAGATGTTCTATGTGAGTGACAGCAGCATTTATGTGACGGAGTCTGTGTATCCAGAGCCCCAGGAGGGCTGGAATAGCAACCAAACCCGGATCACCCGGTTTACCTATCAGAAGGGACACTTTGTACTCCAGGCCCGGGAGGAGGTTCCCGGTATTTTGGATGATAGCTTCTGCCTGGACGAATATGAGGATCATCTGCGCTTGGTATCCACCCTCTGGGAGGCCTGCTATGAGGAGGTTGTGGATGACAGGACGGGGCAGGTGTCCGGCTACAAGATAACGGAGGAAAAGGAAAGCAATGCCCTGTTTATTCTGGACGGGAAGCTTAAGGTGGTGGGAAGTATAGAGGGGCTGGCCCCAGAGGAGCGGATTTATTCGGCCCGATTCCTGGGAAAAACCGGCTACTTTGTCACCTTTCGTCAGACGGATCCCCTGTTTGCGGTGGATCTGACAGATCCTACGGATCCCCGACTGCTGGGAGAGCTGAAGGTCAGCGGCTTTTCTGAATATCTCCATTTTTATGGGGAGGGGTGTCTCCTTGGCATCGGTATGGAGGCAGATGAGGAGACAGGCCGCCAGGAATGCATGAAATTATCCATGTTTGACATCTCCGATCCGGCCCATGTGACAGAGATTGCCCGACTTAAGCTGAAGGATTATCACTATAGTGAGGCCCTTTACAATTATCGGGCGGTACTGGTAGCTCCGGAGGAGAATCTTTTTGGCTTTCCGGCAGAGGGAAGCAGCCGGGGAAGCTACTGGAAAAACTATCTTCTGTTTTCCTATGAAAATGACAGCTTTGTGGAAAAGCTAAAGGTGGAGGATAAGGAGGAGGCCTGGCAGTATGAGATGCGGGGAACCTTTATCGGGGACGTGTTTTATCTGCTGCGCCAGGATGGCAGTGTGAGAAGCTATGACAGAAAAACCTTCAGGCTCCTGGAGAAATGGGGGGATTAGGGGGCCTGAGGAGGGCAAAAAGAACCGGCTTCCTTTTTGGGATATTTTATGATAAAATCTAAAAAGCGGAAAATAAGAAATTTCTTAAAAAAATATGTAGAATTTTCTGTAGTAATTATTCATTTTTATCCGTTAATATAGATGTAAAAGAAAATCAGACTGGTGCACACAGGCTGATTGGGAGGGCCCCCAATGCTTTTATATTTGTCCATGCTGGATACACAGGCAGAAAAGGAAAAGTTTACGGAAATCTATGAACAATATCAGCATTTTTGCTGGTATGTGGCAAACAGAATTTTAAACGACCACCATTTGGCGGAGGACGCGGTGCAGGAGGCCTTTCTGGCCCTTACCCGGCATCTGGACAAGGTGGGGGAGGTGGATACTCCCAGGACCCGAAAGTTTTTGATGACCATTGTAAAGAGTAAGGCCATTGATCTTTTGCGGAAGGAAAAGGGAGAGCCGGTTTTGTCTGCGGACGAGCTGGAGTATGAGCTGCCGGATGAGCAGACGGATCTTCTGGCCGATTACATAACCCGGGAAAATTATAACCGTTTGATTTCCTGTGTGCTGGAGCTTCATGAGAAGTATCGTGTGGTATTTGAATATAAGTATCTACACCAGCTGTCGGATCAGGAGATCGGGGATCTCATGGGGATTAGCGCCAAGGCCGTAAATGTGCGCTATTTCCGCGCACGCCGAAAGCTTCAGGAAATGATGCAAAGGGAGGTGGCCAGCCATGGAAGATAGAAGGATGGAAGCTCCCCAGGCTGAGCTTCTGGCAGAGGTGCTGGATGCGTGCATGGAGGAGCAGCTAAGCTTTGTCCCCCCGGAGCGGGAGATTGGACGAATGCATAAGTTCTCTCCGGAGTTTCGCCAGAGGATGGAGGAGATAATTCAAAGCCAGAAGGCGCCCGCGGGAAAGAAAATGGAGAAGCGGGAATTTATCTATGGGTTTAACAAAAAAGCGGCCTGTATTTTGTTGCTGCTTTTGGTAGGCGGCGTGGGATATATGGGCGTTCGGCTAATTCCTTCCGGCGACAAGAGCTTTGAGGAAAGCGCAAGCGGGGGAATAGCGGAGAGTGAGGAGGCAATTCCACAGGAAGCCCCTGCGTCGGACTGGGAGACCGTGGTTACAGACACAGACCAAAAGTCCGGTATGCAGGAGCCGGGAGAGGGCCAGGAGGCTGGTGCGGGATCCTGGGACGAAGGAGAACAGATACCGGATGTGCTGTTTATGGGCCAATATTTAGAGGCAGCTCCCCGGCAGGAGCTGCCGGCGGAGAGCGGGATGGTAAAGACTCTGGTGAACAGTCCCATGATTGCCAGGGATGCCCAGGAGCTTTTGGTGACCATTGGCAATATGGAGGAGTATCCCATTCGGTACTATGCGGATATGGATCTGGAGGTATTGATTGACGGCATCTGGTATCTGATGAAGCCCCTGGAGGCGCCAGAGGAGGAAGAGCGCAACCGCATTGTCTCCCTGGAGTCAGGCATGGCCCAGGATGAAACCATAGATTTGACCAACTATACCCTGGACTATGAGGCGGAAGCCTATCGTGTGGTGACCTATCTGGACGGCATGACCCTGTGTGCACAATTTCAGTTTGAGTCTGAAGAGCTGTTTGGGGAGGAGGAAGAACCTTGAAAAAGAAAGCGGGTTGGATGATTGGCACGCTAATGGCGATATTGGCCCTGGGAGGCTGCGGAGGCGGCTATGACAAGAGCGCACAGGAGAGCTCTGCGGAGGCGCCGGCTGCGGAATACAAGATGGAGATGGACATGGATTATGGCGAGGGAGGGTATGAGGAGGTAGTGTTGAGTGAGGAGGCTGTCCCTCAGGAGGCTGGCGTATCGGCCTCCAGTGGCATTGCCAGTGTGTCCGGTGTCAATCAAAAGCTGATAAAAACCGTTAACATGCATATGGAGACCAAGGAATTTGACACTCTGCTTACAGGCATTACGGCAAAAGCCCAGGAGTTGGGGGGCTATGTGGAATCCTCGGAGGTAAGCGGTGACAGCTATTATGGGAGCGGTACTCGAAGCGCCTACCTTAAGCTTCGGATTCCGGCGGAAAAGCTGGATGGCTTTGTACAGGTGGTAGGAGAGCTGGGGAACGTTACCTACAAGGAGGAATCCGTTCAGGATGTGACGCTGGAGTATGTGGATGTGGAGAGCCACAAGGAAGCTTTGGCTACGGAGCAGCAGCGCTTACTGACCCTTTTGGAAGGCGCCGAGAGCATGGAGGATATTATTCAGATTGAGACCCGGCTTTCGGAGATTCGCTATGAGCTTCAGGCCTATGAGTCCAGACTGCGGGTTATGGACAATCAGGTGCAGTACAGCACGGTCACCATAAGCATGAATGAGGTGGAGCGCATAACAGAGGTGAAAAAGAAAACCTTCTTTGAGGAGATTGCCAGCCGCTTTTCCGACAATCTCTACGACATTGGCCAGGGAATTCGGAATTTTGTCATCTGGTTCGTAAGCTCCCTGCCCTATCTGATCATCTGGTGTGGAGTGATTGGCTTTGGAGTATGGTTCCTTAGGAAAAGGGTTCTCAAGAAGCTTAAGAGGAAAAAGGAAGAGGAAATGTGAGTAATGAGGCAAGAGCCGGGACAGCTGCACTGTTCCGGCCCTTTCTATCGGCTTTTTTCGCTGTTTTTTTCACTTTTTCTTCACAACTATCCGGGATTCTGCTATAATGATTTTGTATGCGTATAGGTAGACAGTATGCGTATGGGTAGACAAAAAGCTGGATGTTAAATATGGAATGGAATCGAATCGGAGAAAGGCGGGAGACAGGTTGAGGAAGGCAGAAGAAGGTTTTTCTTATTTTGTAAAAGATGGATATCCAGATAAATTGGGAGTGAGCAAACGGGGACGGGATGTAAATTTTGCGGTGGCGGTACCAGATAGGAAGTCCTGCAGTCTGTTGTTATATCGAAAGGGAAGCCAGGAGGCAGAGGCCTCCATTCCCATAGCCAGCCGTTCTCCCTATGGGGATATTCGTGCGATCTGCATTGAAAAGCTGCCGGCTGAGAAATATGAATATAAGTATCGAATTGACGGAGAGACGGTTTTAGACCCCTATGCCGGGAGTATTTGTGGCCGGGAGATTTGGGGGCAGGAGGTTTCGGAGCAGGAGCTGCGCTGCGGGATTCGCGTGGCATCTTATGACTGGGAGGGGGATAGACCCCTGGAGCTTCCCTATGAGCAGTGTATTCTGTATGCGGCTCATGTGCGGGGGCTGACCATGCATCCTTCTTCCCGGGTGCGTCATAAGGGGACCTTTCGGGGGGTGGAGGAGAAGATTCCTTATCTGAAGGAACTGGGGATCAACCAGCTGGAGCTGATGCCGGTCTATGAATTTGCCGAAGTTTTCTCTCCAAGGGAGACTCTGATACCAGGGCGCGACCGGTTTAAAAGGCTGGAGGAGCGAATGAACTACTGGGGCTATGGGCCAGGCTATTATTTTGCACCCAAAGCCTCCTATGCCTCCACGGATAACCCGGTGCGGGAATTTAGGAATCTGGTAAAGGCCCTGCACCGCAATGGAATAGAACTGATTCTGGAGTTTTACTTTCCCCGGGAAACCAATCCCAATTTGATTTTGGCCTGCATCAAACACTGGGTTTTGGAATACCATATAGATGGCGTTCATATTAACGGAGGCAGCGCCCCTCTCTCGGTTTTGGCCAGGGATCCCATGCTTAGCCGGGTGAAGATAATGAGTGAGGGCTTTCCGGTAGATGAGATATATGAAAGGGGGTATTGTCCTTCCTTTCGGAATTTGGGGGAGTACCATGATGGCTTTCTTTACACGGCCCGCCGCCTGTTAAAGGGGGAGGAGGGGCAGCTTTTGGAATTCTCCCAGCTTACCCGGAAGAATCCGGAGAAAAACGGAGTGATAAATTATATCAGCAATCACAATGGCTTTACTCTGGCAGATTTGGTTTCCTATGATGAGAAGCACAATGAGGCGAATGGGGAGGACAATCTGGATGGCTCCAGTTACAACTACAGCTGGAACTGTGGAGAGGAAGGCCCCTCCGGCAGCCGTAAAGTCCGCAAGCTTCGTCTGCGGCAGAGCAAAAATGCCCTGGTCATGGTCCTCTTAGCTCAGGGAACGCCGCTTTTGTACAGCGGCGATGAACTGGGAAATTCTCAGCAGGGAAATAACAATGCCTACTGCCAGGATAATGAGCTGGGGTGGATCTGCTGGAACAATGGAAAGGCCGGGCGCATGCTACAGGACTTTACCAGTCGTCTCATTGCCTTTCGGAAAAGCCATCCCATCTTTCACCAGTCCCAACCGCTTCATGTGACAGACTATCTTTCCTGTGGCTGTCCGGATCTGTCCTATCACGGAAATCGGGCCTGGTATGGAGGCTTTGAGCATCAGAATCGGCATCTGGGTATGATGTATGCGGCGGAGTATGTTTCGGCCAACAGTCAAGGAAGCCAGCGGGACGATTATTTCTATGTAGCCTATAATTTTCACGGGATTCCCCACGAGTTTGCCCTTCCCAGGCTGGCCGGAGAGCGGAAATGGTATGTGGCTGTGGACACCAGCAGGGAGGGACCCCAGGAGATTTTGGAAAAGGGGCAGGAAGAACTTTTGGAGGAGCAGAAAACAGTGGTAGTGCCGGAGCACTCCATTTTGGTTTTAATCGGAAAGTAAAATGAAGATTTGGAAGCATTTTTTGACAATTACGGAGCACAAAATTCTGGTGATGAGGCATTGCTTTCGCATTGGACTGTACCGACAGGGTCTTTTTCATGACCTGTCCAAGTATATGCCCTCGGAATTTATCCCTGGCTGCCGGTACTATCAAGGGTACCGAAGTCCCAACAATGCGGAGCGGGAGGACAGAGGCTATTCCTCTGCCTGGCTCCATCACAAGGGTCGCAATAAGCATCACTATGAATACTGGATCGACTATTCCCTGGAGCCCAGAAAGGGAATGACCGGCATGAAGATGCCCAATCGGTATGTGGCGGAGATGATGATGGATCGGATGGCAGCCTCAAAGATTTATAAAAAGGGGAGGTATAACCAGCATCAGCCCCTGTGCTATTATGAGAAGGGGAAGGATGGCTATATGATACATCCGGAAACCCGTGCTCTGCTGGAATACCTTTTGCATATGCTGGACAAAAAGGGGGAAGATTATACTTTCGCCTATATTCGCCGATATATTGTAGGAAAAAAGGAATATCCCAGAATACCGGATCGGTATAAAGCACGAAAAGAGGCAGGGAAAGAAATGGGGAGTAAAAAATGAAGTATGCAAAGCAGCTGGCTATCATTGCCGGTGTTTCGTTTTTGGGTGAATTTTTAAGTATTGTCATACCAGTGCCAGTGCCGGGAAGCGTCTATGGAATGCTTCTGATGTTTTTCTGTCTGTGCCTGGGGATTTTAAAGCTTAGCCAAGTGGAGGAGACGGCAGATTTCCTGTTGCTGGTCATGCCCTTTTTCTTTGTGGCCCCGGGGATTAGCATTATGGAGACCTTTCCCCTGGTAAAGGACAGCGTTGTGGCACTGGTGGCCATCTCCTTTGTGACGGCTCTTTTGACCATGGTGGTCACCGGGCATGTGACCCAGTTTTTGATACGCATGCGCCGGAAAAAGGAGGGGAAAAAGCATGAATGATCTGTTGCAGGATTCTGCCTATTTTGGGTTTGCCATCACTCTGTTTGCCTACTGGGTAGGCATGGTGCTGGCAAAGAAAATTAATTTTCCTCTTCTCAATCCTCTGATTATTGCCATTGTTCTTATCGTGGTCTTTCTCCTGGTATTTGACATTGAGGTGGAGACCTATAATAAAGGAGCAAATTTTTTGCAGCATTTTCTTACGCCGGCCACAGTATGTTTGTCAGTGCCCCTATATCGGAAGCTTCAGGTGTTGAAGGACAACCTTTTTGCCATTTTGGCCGGGGTGTTTTCCGGCTGTGTGGCCAGTGGAGTGGGAATCCTGGCTCTGTGTAAGCTTACAGGGCTGGACGAGATGCTGTATCGCTCCCTGCTGCCAAAGTCCATTACCACGGCTATGGCTTTGGGGGTGGCGGAGAAGCTGGAGGCTATGCCCTCCATTACTATTATCGGGATTATGGTGGCAGGATTTACGGGAGCCATTATGGCGCCCATTATGTTTAAGCTTTTTCGGATCGTGGAACCGGTGGCTCAGGGGCTTTCCATCGGCACCTGTTCTCATGCGCTGGGAACCACCAAGGCAGTGGAAATTGGAGAGGTGCAGGGAGCCATGAGCGGCCTGGCCATTGTAGTGGCCGGGGTGATCACAGTGATTCTGGCGCCTATTTTGGCACAAATGTGGTAGAAGCTAAAAAACCTTTGAAAAAAAGAAGGATTCTTTTGTTGCGCGCGGAATTATATTTATAAGAGGGTTTGAAAGGGGGCTTTTCTTATGGAAGGGCAGAGGGCAGGACTCATTCGGCAGGAGATGGAGCGATGGGAGGAGGCGGCCTTAAGTCCTTTCGCGTCTCTCAGCAGCAAAAGCCGGGGGCGGGAGAAAGAGGAGCCGGCCTGTGATATCCGGCCGGTGTATCAGCGGGACCGGGACCGGATTTTGCACTGTAAATCCTTTCGGAGATTAAAGCATAAAACCCAGGTGTTTTTGACGCCCAAGGGGGATCATTATCGTACCCGGCTGACCCATACCCTGGAGGTAGCCCAGATTGCCCGGACGGTGGCCAGAGCTCTGCGGCTCAATGAGGAGCTGACGGAGGCTATCGCATTGGGGCATGATTTGGGGCATGCACCCTTTGGCCATGCGGGGGAACGGGCCCTGGCAGCGGTTTCGGCCTGTGGCTTTGCCCATAATGAGCAGAGTGTGCGGGTGGTGGAGCTTTTGGAGAAAAAGGGTCAGGGACTAAATCTGACCTGGGAGGTTCGGGACGGGATCCGAAATCATCCCACAGCAGGGCAGCCGCATACCCTGGAGGGGAAGATTGTGCGTCTGGCCGATAAGATTGCCTATATCAATCATGATATTGACGATGCCATCCGGGGAGGTATCTTGGCAGAGGAGGAGATTCCTCTGGAGTATCGAAAGAAATTGGGCTTTACCACCCGGGAGAGGCTGAATACCCTGATACACGATGTGATTTATCAGAGCCTTGGAAAGCCGGATATCTGTATGTCTGGAGAGATAGAGAAGGCCATGGGGGAGCTGCGCCGTTTTATGTTTGCAAATGTATACACCAATCCCCGGGCTAAGGGACAGGAGGCCAAGGCAGAAAATCTTTTGCAGGCATTGTTTGTCCGCTATTGGGAGCAACCGGAACTGTTGCCGGAGGAGTATGTGAGATTGATGGAAGAGCAGGGGGAAGCACGGGACAGGGTGGTGTGTGATTACATAGCGGGAATGACGGACCAGTATGCCACGGAAAAGTTTCAGGAGCTTTATGTGCCCAATGTGTGGAGTGTGAGATAGAGGGACTGGTCATATTTTTGATCAGACCATGGGAAACGAGTGAGAATTTCAGCCAGGCCGTGTAAAATAAGGAGGTACTTGGGAGAGGATGTACTATCCGGAGGAATTGGTGGAGGAAATCCGCAGTCGCAATGATATTGTGGATGTGATCTCCAATTATGTGAAGTTGACCCGCAAAGGAAACAGCTATTTTGGGCTCTGTCCTTTTCACAACGAAAAATCACCTTCTTTTTCTGTTTCCCCGGACAAGCAGATGTACTATTGCTTTGGATGCGGGGCAGGAGGAAATATCTTTACCTTTTTAATGGAGTACGAGAACCATACCTTTCCGGAGGCCTTAAGGCTTTTGGGAGAGCGCTGCGGGGTGGAGCTGCCCCAGGAGGAGTATTCGGCGGAAGCCAGAAAGCAGGCGGACTTTAAGAGTGTGCTTTTGCAGATTCACAAGGAGGCTGCCACCTTTTATTTTTATCAGCTAAAGCAGGAGGCCGGCCGATCAGCCTATAGATACCTGCGGGATCGGGGCCTTTCAGATGAGACCATTCGAAAATTCGGCCTGGGCTATTCCAGTAAATACAACAACAGTCTCTATGAATTTTTAAAGAAAAAGGGTTATTCTGACCAAGTGCTCAGGGAGACGGGGCTCATCCAGATGGAGGAACGCAGCGGCGCCTATGATAAGTTTTGGAACCGGGTGATGTTTCCGATTATGGATGCCAATCACCGGGTAATCGGCTTTGGAGGACGGGTTATGGGAGACGCCAAGCCCAAATATTTGAATTCTCCGGAGACTAAAATTTTTGACAAGAGCCGGAATTTGTACGGACTGAATCTGGCACGGAGCTCCCGTAAGCCTAATATGATTATCTGTGAGGGCTATATGGATGTGATCGCCCTGCATCAGGCAGGCTTTTCCCAGGCAGTGGCCTCTCTGGGAACGGCTCTCACCGTGCAGCAGTCCCTGCTTTTAAAGCGCTATACCCAGGAGGTATTGATTACCTATGACAGTGACGAGGCGGGAACTCGGGCAGCTCTCCGGGCTATTCCCATTTTAAAGGAGGCGGGACTTCACACACGGGTGATCAATATGAAGCCCTATAAGGATCCGGATGAGTTTATCAAAAATTTGGGCACGGAGGCCTTTCAGGAACGGGTTGATAAAGCCCAGAGCAGCTTTCTCTTTGAGGTGGAGGTTCTGGAGCGCTCCTATGATCTGAAGGATCCTGCCAGAAAAACAGAATTTTTTGAGGAGACGGCTCAAAAGCTTTTAACCTTTCGGGAGGAGCTGGAACGGGATAATTATATTGAGGCCATTGCAGAGAAGTACGGGATAGGCTATCAAACTTTGAAGAGACTGGTGGAACGGCGAGGTGCGGCCCTGGGGGGAGCTTTGCCTGTACAGCGGCCCAGGCAGCCTCAGGAGAAAAAAAGGGAGAAGGTGGATGCTCTGGAGAATGCCCAGCGCTTGGTGCTTACCTTCCTGATCTCCGACCAGGGACTGGCTGCGGCTATCCGGCGCTATCTTGGACCGGAAGACTTTGCGGAGGGGATCTGTCGGCAGGTGGCCACGCAGCTCTATGAGCAGCAGGAACAGGGGATCCACAATCCGGCGGCCATTATCAGTCGGTTTGCTGATACAGAGGAGCAAAGGCAGGTGGCGGCCATGTTTAATACCACCTTAAAACAGGTAGAGACCCGGGAAGAGACGGAGAAAGCCTTACAGGATGCCATAAGAAGAATCAAGCAGAACAGCCTGGCTGCGGCCACAGAGCAGCTGGACCCCATGGATATGGCGGGGTTGCAGCGTCTGGTGGACAAGAGACGGGAATTGGAGCGATTGCATATTTCTTTGGATTAAGGATAAAATACTATCAAGTTATGGAAGGATGGAACAAGATGGAAGAAAATATGGGAAAATTTGAGGAGAAATTAAAAGAACTGCTGGTTCTGGCCAAAAAGAAAAAGAATATTCTGGAATACCAGGAAATCAGCGATTTCTTCTCGGATATGGAGCTGGATTCCGATCATTTTGAGAAAATCCTGGATTTTCTGGAAGCCAGCAACATTGACGTGCTGCGCATCACGGAGGATGACCCGGATGACGAGATCATTCTGTCCGATGAGGATGACGTGGACATGGGACAGATCGATCTTTCCGTACCGGACGGGGTTAGCATCGAGGACCCGGTTCGCATGTATTTGAAGGAAATTGGGAAGGTTCCCCTGCTGAGTGCAGAGGAAGAGATTGAGTTGGCCAAGAGGCTGGAGCTGGGAGATGAGGAGGCCAAGAAACGACTGGCAGAGGCGAACCTTCGTCTGGTGGTCAGCATTGCCAAGCGCTATGTGGGCCGGGGCATGCTGTTTCTGGATCTCATCCAGGAGGGAAATCTGGGTCTGATCAAGGCGGTGGAGAAATTCGACTACCGAAAGGGCTTTAAATTCAGTACCTATGCCACCTGGTGGATCCGCCAGGCCATTACCAGGGCCATTGCGGACCAGGCACGGACCATCCGGATTCCCGTGCACATGGTGGAGACCATCAACAAGCTTATCCGGGTATCCCGGCAGCTGTTACAGGAGCTGGGAAGAGAGCCTACTCCTGAGGAGATTGCGGAGGAGATGAAGCTTCCCGTGGAGCGGGTGCGGGAGATCTTAAAGATTTCTCAGGAGCCGGTGTCTCTGGAGACCCCCATTGGGGAGGAGGAGGACAGTCACCTGGGAGACTTTATCCAGGATGACAATGTGCCGGTGCCGGCGGATGCGGCGGCCTTTACCCTCCTTAAGGAACAGCTGGTGGAGGTGCTGGGGACATTAACCGAGCGGGAGCAGAAGGTCTTGCGGCTGCGCTTCGGGCTGGATGACGGACGAGCCCGGACCCTGGAGGAGGTGGGCAAGGAGTTTACCGTGACCAGGGAGAGAATTCGCCAGATAGAGGCCAAGGCGCTTCGGAAGCTTCGTCATCCCAGCCGGAGCCGGAAGCTTAAGGATTATCTGGATTAGAGACAGGGAGAGAAAAAGCATGCAGCTGTCAAAACGGCTGACGGCGCTGGCCGGGCTGGTAACAGCAGGCCATCGCCTGGCAGATGTGGGAACAGATCACGGATATGTTCCCATTTATCTTATGGAACAGGGACGGATTCCCTCGGCCATTGCCATGGATATAAACCAGGGCCCTCTTGAAAGGGCGCGGGAGCATATCCGGCAGTTTGGCTTTGAGGCATACATAGAGACCCGGCTGTCCGACGGCGTGCAGGGGTTAAAGGCCGGGGAGGCGGATACGGTGCTGGTGGCGGGCATGGGCGGCAGCCTGGTGATGAAAATCCTGGAGGAGGGTCTGCCAATGCTTCAAAAGGTGCCGGAGCTGATTTTGCAGCCCCAGTCTGAGCTTTACCAGGTACGGCGATATCTGGAAAGCCGGGGATTTAAGATTCTCCGGGAGTATATGGTATATGAGGACGGGAAATATTATCCGATTTTGCGGGTGGAGCCGGAGGAGGTCTCCGGGAAAGTGGTTCCGGAGCGGATTTCTTTGTACACGGAAGGCGAATATTATTTCGGAAGGGTTTCTCTCCAGGAAAATCCCCAGGTGCTTTTGGCCTATGTAAATAAAAGTCTGGCAGTGCAGAATCAAATTCTGGAGGGGCTTTCCCGGTCAGAAGGTCCGCGCAGAGACATGCGGGGCCGGGAGGTAAGGCAGATGATTGGGTATCTGCAGGAATGTGGGGAGCAGCTGGAAAAAAGACTTCCGGAATGCAGGAATACGAGGGAAGCCTAGAAAAAATGCAGACAAAGCTTAGAAAAGGAAAACGGTGGCATATGGGAAAGGAGAGGGGGAAACTATGCGGCTGCAGGAAATCATAGAAAAAATCGAGGAGCGTTACCCGAGAGCCTATGCCTGTGACTGGGACAATACAGGACTGCAGGTGGGAGACCGGGAGCAGAAAATCAGCCGGGTTTATGTGGCCTTGGATGCCACGGAGGAGACCATTCAGGCTGGTGGGGCTTTTGGGGCGCAGCTTCTTTTGACCCATCATCCCCTTTTATTTGGCAGTATCAAGGGGGTGACCATGGACACCCTGTCTGGCCGCCGGGTGATAGCTCTTTTATCCAAGGGCATGAGCTGCTACTCCATGCACACCAATTATGATGTGCTGGGCCTGGCGCAGTTGGCTGCGGATCGGCTGGGACTGGAGGAGACCAGGGTATTGGAGGAGGTATTAGACGGGGAAGGAATTGGTCGGGTGGGGAGATTACCCCGGGCCATGTCCCTGGAGGATTGCGCCCGGCTGGTAAAGGAACGGTTTCATCTGCCCAACGTGAAAATCTTCGGAGAGCCGGGGACGCAGGTAAGCCTGGCAGCCCTCTCCCCGGGAGCGGGAAAAAGCATGACGGGGGCGGCTCTTTCCTCGGGGGCGGAGGTATTGATCACCGGGGATATTGATCATCATACGGGGATCGATATGTGGGATATGGGGCTTCCCATTATCGATGCAGGCCATTATGGAATCGAGCATATTTATATAGAAGATATCCGATGCTTTCTGGAAAAGAAGTGCCCGGGAGTGGAGGTGCTTGGGGCATCGGTGCGGCAGCCGTTTTGGGTGATTTAAGGAGAAAGGAGAACCAATATGAACATTACCATTGCCGGAGTAACAAGGGAATACCCGGAAGGAACTACCTACATGGACTTGGCCAGAGAGCATCAGGCACAGTATCCCCATGATATTGTGCTGGCCCTGTGCAATGGAAAGCTTAGGGAGCTTTTTAAGAGGGTAAAGAAGGATTGTGCCGTGGAGTTTGTCACCACAGCGGAGACGGCTGGGGTCAATGCCTATCGAAGAAGCGTGACCCTACTGCTTTTAAAGGCCGCCTATAAGGTGGCAGGCCCGGATGCTATTCGCAGGCTGCAGGTGGAGTATTCCTTAAGCAACGGCTACTACTGTACTGTGGACGGAGAGGTAAAGGTGAACCAGGAATTTTTGGACCAGGTAAAGGCAGAAATGCTGGACCTGGTGGCCAAGGAGATTCCCTTTGAAAAGCGAAGTGTACATACGGATGAAGCCTTGGAGATTTTTCACGCCCACCGCATGTATGATAAGGAAAAGCTCTTCCGGTATCGTCGGGCATCCCGGGTGAACCTGTACAGTCTGGATGGGTTTGAAGATTATTATTATGGGTATATGGTCCCCCATACAGGATATTTAAAATATTTTGCTCTCCATCTCTATGATGAGGGCTTTGTGGTGCAGTTTCCTAAGCCGGCGGATCCGAAGCAGGTGCCCCCCTTTGCGCCGCAGCACAAGGTGTTTCAGGTATTGAAGGAATCCTCCCGGTGGGGAGATATGCTGGGAATCTCTACAGTGGGGGATTTGAACGACTGCATTTCCCATGGAGGCATTGAGGAGCTTATCCTGACCCAGGAGGCTCTTCAGGAGCAGAAGCTTGCGGATATTGCCAAGCAGATCAAGGAGCATAAGGGCTGCAAGTTCGTTATGATAGCCGGCCCCTCCTCCTCCGGAAAGACCACCTTTTCCCATCGGCTGTCCGTGCAGCTAAAGGCCCAGGGCCTTCGCCCCCATCCCATTGGAGTGGACAATTATTTTGTGGAGCGGGAGCTGACGCCTAAGGATGAGAAGGGGGATTACAACTTTGAATGCCTGGGAGCCATTGAGCTGGAGCTGTTTAATAACCAGATGAGCCAGCTGTTGGCCGGGGAACGGATTGAGATGCCGCATTTTAATTTTAAGACTGGGAAAAAAGAATACAACGGAGACTTTTTAAAGCTGGGAAAGGAGGATATTCTGGTTATCGAGGGCATTCACTGCCTCAACGATGCCCTGTCCTATATGCTACCCAGAGAGAGCAAGTTTAAGATTTATATTAGCGCCCTAACCCAGCTCAATGTGGATGAGCACAATCGGATTCCCACCACGGACGGCCGGCTGATCCGGCGTATGGTGCGGGATGCCCGTACCCGGGGAACCAATGCGGCCCGGACCATTCAGATGTGGCCCTCTGTGCGCCGGGGGGAGGAGGAAAATATTTTCCCCTACCAGGAGGAGGCAGATGCCATGTTTAACTCAGCCCTGATCTATGAGCTGGCTGTATTAAAGCAATACGCGGAGCCTGTGCTCTTTGGCATTGACCGGGATGTGCCGGAATATGCAGAGGCCAAGCGGCTGCTGAAATTCCTGGATTACTTTGTGGGGGTGGACAGCGCCAAGATTCCCAACAATTCCATTGTGCGGGAATTTATTGGGGGTGGCTGCTTCCGGTTGTAGACAAGGAAAGCTAATTTTATGAAGGAGGGGCGGGGGCTAGGAGGAAGGAGTTTCCTCCCTCCGCAGCCGTCTAAGCTCCGGCAGCACCAGGGAGATGGCCAGAATGGCCGCCGCGCCGTCGGCAATGGGGCCTGCGTACATGACCCCATCGATGCCAAAGATCCGGGGAAAGAGAAGGATCAGGGGCAGCAAAAAGAGTATCTGTCGGGTCATGGAGACAATAACCCCTTTCTTGGCTTTCCCGATGGCTGTGAATAAAAAGCTGCAGATGGGCTGAAAGCCGTTGGCAAAGATGAGCATCATAAAGATGCGGAAATACCGGATGCCAAAACGATAGTAGAGCTCATCTCCCTTGCCGAAGATACTGATAATCTGACGGGGAAACAGCTGAAAGCACAGGAAAAAGCAAAAGGAAATACATGTAACGGTGATAAGTCCCTGCCAGAAGGTGCGGCGCACCCGGTGAAGCTTTCGGGCTCCGTAGTTAAAGCCCAGAATGGGCTGGCAGCCCTGGGAGGTGCCGATGACGCAGGCGATATAGATAACATTTACCTTGGTAATGACTCCCACGCAGGCCATGGGTATTTCGCTGCCGTAGGGGGACAGGGCGCCGTAATAGGTGAGGGTGTTATTCATAACAATCTGCACCAGCATCATGGCAGAGTGGTTAAAAAAGGGGGACATGCCAAGAGAAACGATGTCCTTAAGAAGGGAGAGACTTGGGCGAAAACAGCTGCGCCGCCAGGTCACATTTTTTGTCCGGAACAGATAGGAGAAGGCCATGGCCGCAGATACAATCTGGCCTATAACCGTAGCCAGAGCCGCGCCGGCAATGCCCATATAGTGGATAAAGATGGGATCCAAAATGGTGTTGAGAATAGCCCCGCTTAAGGTACAGAGCATGGAATAGGTGGGGCTGCCGTCAGCCCGGATAAAGTTGCTGAGGCCTACGGCAAACAGCAGGAAGGGGATCCCGAAATTGGTGATTCGGGTGTAGGTGAGAGCCAGGGGATAGACCTGGTCTGAGGCGCCAAAAAGATGCATGAGAGGGCCTAAAAACATAGCCACTAAAAGGGATAGAACAAGGCCTGTGGATACCAGGAAAAAAATGCCGTTTCCGGCCACTTGTTCTGCCTTTTCCTTGCGGCCGGCCCCCAGATGCAGGCTGAAATTGGCAGCCGTGCCCACACCCAAAAGCAGGGTCAGGGCATTGCACAGGCTGGTCAGGGGAAAGGCCACATTGGTGGCGGCATTTCCCAGGATGCCCACGCCCTGTCCGATAAAGATTTGGTCCACAATATTATAGAGAGCGGTGACCAGACCGCTGATAATGCTTGGAATGGCAAATTTAAGGATTAATTTTCCCGTATTTTCATAGGCCAGAGGATTTTGGGCCGTCTGTGTCCGTGTGGTCTGCATAGGAGCCTCCTTTGTCTGTTATCTCCATGATAGCAATGAAAAAAAGGAAAGTCAATCGCAAAAAACAGAAGGAAAACTGGAATCACAGAAAAATATTTCGAGTAGGAGGAAAAGTAGAATGGAGACAAAAGTAACCAGAGAGCAGGCGCTTGCTCTGCTTAAAAAATATAATCAGGAGCCCTTTCATCTGCTTCACGGTCTTACGGTGGAGGCAGTGATGGAGTGGTATGCCAAAGAGCTTAGCTATGGGGAGGAGGCTCATTTCTGGGCCATGGCCGGGCTTCTTCACGATGTGGATTTTGAAAAATATCCGGAGGAGCACTGTGTAAAGGCGCCGGAGCTTCTGGCGGAGATCCACGCAGAGGAGGCGCTGATCCATGCCGTGGTAAGCCATGGCTACGGCCTGGTCACCCAGGTGAAGCCGGAGCATCAGATGGAAAAGGTGCTTTTTGCCACCGATGAGCTTACGGGTCTCATTGGCGCTGCGGTTCGCATGCGTCCCTCCAAGAGTGTGATGGATCTGGAGGTTTCAAGCTTAAAGAAAAAATTTAAGGACAAACGATTTGCCGCGGGCTGCTCCCGGGATGTGATTCGCCAGGGGGCAGAGCTTCTGGGATGGGAGCTGGAGGAGCTGTTTGAAAAGACCATTCAGGCTATGCGCTCCTGTGAGAAACGGGTGCAGGAGGAGCTTTAGAGGGCTTCTGGCAGCCCTGAATAGGGAGTGGAGACCAAAGAGATCGGGGTGGGTTGTGTGCAAAGGATATTGGTGGTGGATGACGCAGAGATCAACCGGGATTTGCTGCGTGACATGCTGGAGGATGCATATGTGGTAGAGACGGCTCAGGATGGAAGGCAGGCTTTACATAAGCTTGAGGAATACCAGACGGATCTGGCTGCATTGCTTCTGGATCTGCGCATGCCAGAGCTGGATGGCTTTGCTGTCATTGACCAGATGAAAAAGAACCGCTGGATGGAGCGGATCCCTGTGCTTGTTATCAGTGGGGAGCACGGGGTGGAGGTGGAGAATCGGTGCCTGGAGCTGGGAGTTTCTGATTTTATCCACAAGCCCTTTGAGGGCTCCATCGTAAAAAACCGGGTAAAAAATGCCATTGAGCTGTTTCGCTGTAAGAATCAGCTGGAGCGGACCGTGCGGGAGCAGGCGGAGCGGCTGGAGCGTCAGCATCAGATCATTGAGCAGCAGGCGGAAAAGCTTCAGGAGGCCAAATCCTTTAAC
>CANPIM010000051.1 GCA_947574135.1 uncultured Lachnospiraceae bacterium | reverse complement strand
CGCCTGTCCCCTCCCTGTCCTCCAGCTCCGCCTATACCTTATGGACCTACAACCTGTATCCCAAGCAGGCGGTACATTTTTCCATTTTGGGCTTCAACAAGCTTTTTATCCCCTTTTTCCTGCTGCTCCTTTGTATCAGCCTGATTTTGACCTGGTTCATTACCAGCAAGGCCTATTCTCCCATTAAAAAGCTGACACAGCTGGTGGACACAGATACCTCCAAGGAGCAGACCCAAGCCTCCAGCAATGAATTTATCTATCTGGAGCATGTTTACCAGAAGCTTATCACAGACAACCAATTAGCCTCCGATTTGATGGAGGAAGCACGGCCTGAATTGGAGCAAAGGCTGTTTTCCAACATTTTAAACGGCAGTGAATACACCTGTCAAGAGCTGGACCAGCAACTAAATACCCTGCACAGTGTCTTTCGGGCAAATGAAAAATATCAGGTTATTCTCTTACAGCTTAAGGATACCGGCGACACCGATGTGCTTGCCCGGCATATCCACCGAAAGCAGCTTTGGCAGCTGGCCAGCCAGACCTTCCAGCCTGCCTGGGGAAATCTGCAGCTACTCACGGCCAATGATCAGCAATGCATTTTAATTATTCAGTACCCAAGCCCCTTTTCCATGGCCCAGATCAAACGAATCGTCCGCAGCTTCCAAAGCAATCTGGAAAAGCAGGCCGGTTCCTCCTCTCTTCAGGTGACTCTGGCCGCCGGAAAGGTCTACTACAGCCTTCCTGAAATCCTTCATTCCTACCGGGACGCCTCGGAGCAGCTGCGTTATCAGCTCTACTACTGTGAGGATCCCGGCTCGGGAGCCTTCCAGGATACGGTCTCCATTTCCAAGGAATACTTTACCTCTCTGGCTCATCAAATCGACGTGAGCCTGGGAAAGGGAAATACGGCCCTGGCAGATGCCCTGCTCTCCCAAATGTTGGGAGAGCTCTTTGCCAGCAATCTCACCTTTGCAGACACCAAGGATCTCTGCGAACAGCTGTTGGATATTTTTGTGGAAAAGTCTCTGGCCTACCATGTGACAGAGCCAGGCTCCGACTCCCAGCTCTATCCCCTCCTCTATCAAAGTCTGCGCAATGTCTCTCAAAAGGAGGAGCTGTCCGGCCTTATGAGAGAGAAAACCCAAATGTTGCTTCAGTCACTCCATACAGAATCACAGAAGCGACAGCATCAGCTGATTATACGTGCCAAGGAATACATTTCCGGACACTACAGTAACTGTGATCTGTCCATTAATGAGATCGCCCAGGATGTAGGGTGCACTCCCTCTTATCTAAGCAATATCTTTACAGAGTACACCCATGAAAATCTGGTGGCCTACCTGAATTCCTATCGAATCAATATGGCCAGAGACTTGCTTGTGAATTCTCAGATTCTAATCAAGGATATTGGCTTTAAAACCGGCTTTAATACCATTCAGAACTTTAACCGGGTCTTTAAAAAGACCACAAATATGACTCCCAAGGAATACCGGAAGGCTTACCAAAAGCTCTAGCCCTGCTTATAAATTTCGGGACAGAAATTCCAGGATGCGCTCTTTGATCTCCGGTTTATAGCAGAGAGCATCTGCATGGTTTGCTCCCTCAATCAGGGTGAGCCGGCTGGCGCTGACACCACAGGCCTGTAATTTGTCATACAACCGAATGCTCTGCTCAAAGGGCACCTGATCGTCCACGGTCCCATGTATCATATACATGGGCACTGTATTCTCATTTACCAGGCTGCACACATCGGGAAAATTATCTGTCCGTACCCGCAGATTCGACGGCTTTCCCATAATCGCCAGATTGGTGGGAGGATAAAAGGGCACGGCCAGCTGCACTTCGCTGCTCTCCTCCAGATAATCTCCTTTTTCATACTTGGGATCTCCGTTCGTAGCCGCCACCATAGCCGCCAGATATCCACCAGCCGATTCCCTCATAATTCCGATCCGCTCCTTTTGAATCCCAAAGGATTCTGCATGGGCCCGCAGAAACCGAATCGCAGCCTTGATCTCCTCCAGCGGCTCCGGAAATTCCGTGTAGGGCAATACACTATACTCCACATTGGCAATCACGTAGCCCCGCTCCGCAAAATAAGTCAGCTCTGGCATATGTACGTTTCGATCCATTTTCTGAAAGGCGCCGCCACACAAAAATACCAGTAAGGGCCAGCATGCCTTCTTGTCATAGGGAAAATAATCCCGGGGACGAATCAGGCTCAGCTTTAGCTGCCGCTCTGTCAGATTGCACCAGTAGGGCTTTTGCATGTATACCACCTCTGAGGTAAGTCCCAGTGCATAGGTATTGTTTTCCAGTTTTATGGTCTCTCTCATTCCTTCTCCCTTTCCGGCTGCTGTTTTATGTCTCGCAGCCTGCCTGATCTGCATTTAAACGCTGCCTCTTATTGGCTCTCCATCATTTTCTCCACACTGACAGTGGCCGCTGTCTTTGCCCTTTCTCTGGATTCTCTCGCATACATACAGGAAACAAAATGTCCTGGCTCCATCTCCGTAAGCTCCGGCGTCTTGTTACTGCACTCCGGACAGGCCATCCAGCAGCGGGGGGCAAAGCGGCAGCCAGGCTTTGGATTCATGGGACTTGGCACATCTCCGGCCAGCACAATGCGGTTTACCTTTTTGTCCACACTCACCTTAGGCACGGCGGACATTAACGCAATAGTATAGGGGTGCATGGCATTCTGAAATATCATATCCGTATCCGCCATCTCCACAATCTGTCCCAGATACATGACGGCAATCCGATTGGAGATATGCCGCACCACACTTAAATCGTGGCTGATAAAGAGATAGGACAGGTTTCTCTCTTTTTGCAGATCCATGAGCAGATTGATGATTTTTGCCTGTACAGATACGTCCAGCGCCGACACCGGCTCATCACACACAATAAAACTTGGATTTAAGGACAGGGCCCGGGCAATCCCCACCACCTGACGCATGCCGCCGTCCAGCTCATGGGGATAATGATTCAGAAGATCCTGACTCAGTCCCACGGTCTCACATAGCTCCTCTAAAAATTTATCCAGCTCCGGCCCCTTTTTTACGATTTTTTGTACCAGCAAGGGCTCGCTTAAAATATCCTTTATAGTCTTTCGGGGATTCAGAGAAGAATAGGGATCCAGAAAAATGATCTGCACCTTACGGCAGAATGCATCCTTATCTGCGTCGGATGCAAACACATCCCTTCCCTCCAGATACATCTCCCCCTCCGTGCGCTTATGAAGCTTCATAATCACATTTCCCACTGTGCTCTTTCCACAGCCAGACTCCCCCACAAGCCCCAGGGTTTCTCCCGGATATACCTGAAAGCTTACATCGTCCACCGCGTGAAGCTGCCCCTTCCGGGGAATCGTAAAATATTTTTTCAGATGCCTTACCTCCAGCAGAGGCTTCCTGCTTTTGTTTTCCATCTTCTCAGCCATCAAACTTCCCTCCTCTGAAGCATTCTACAAAATGCTCTTCCTTCACCTGCACCATTTCCGGCTGCTGTTTCTTGCATTCCTCCGTGCAGTGCTCGCACCGGGGATGAAACCGGCAGCCCTCCGGCAGATGCTGGGCATTGGCCACTGTCCCCGGTATGGCTGTCAGGCGGTCTCTGTCCCCCTCCAGCTTTGGCAAGGCCCCCAAAAGTCCCCTGGTATAGGGATGTCTGGGATCGGAGAACACCTCCCGCACAGTTCCGTACTCAATGATCCGTCCTGCATACATGACGGCAACCTTCTCACAGAGCTCACTGATAATTCCCAGGTTATGGGTGATCATAAGCAGGGATGTGGAATATTCCTTTTGCAGACGCTTCATAAGCTCCAAAATCTGTGCCTGAATGGTTACATCCAGGGCTGTGGTGGGCTCATCTGCAATAAGAAGCTCCGGATTACAGGCAATTCCCGCCGCAATCCCCACCCGCTGACGCATCCCTCCGCTGAATTGGTTGGGGTAATCATTCAGCCGATAACCGGCGATGCCCACTGTTTCCAGCAGACGCATTGCCTCTTCATCCGCCTGCTTTTTATTTAATCCCTTGTGTTGGCGCAATACCATGCCGATCTGCTCTCCCACAGTAAAAACCGGGTTTAAAGAGGTCAGGGGATTCTGGAATATCATGGAGATTCGATGGCCCCGCATATCCAACAGCTCTCTCTTGGACATGCGCATCACATCCTTCCCCTTAAAATAAATTTCTCCGTCCAGCATCTGTCCGCCTCTGGGTAAAAGCTTTAGAGACGCCAGGGCTGTCGTAGTTTTTCCCGCGCCGGATTCTCCCACCAGTCCCAGGCTCTCCCCCTTACGGATGGTAAGATTTACTCCGTTTAATGCGTCCGCTGTGGCACGCTCTGTCACAAACCGAACCCGAAGATTTTTAATCTCAAGCAATTTTTCTTCCATTTTGCATCTCCTCCCTCTTTATCAGGTCCGCTTGGGATCAAACACATCCCGCAGCCCGTCACCCAGGAAATTAAAAGCCAGTACGGTGATCATCAGGGCTACTCCCGGAGCAATCACCATCCAGGGAGCCGTAGTCAGGTAGGTCCTTCCATCTGCAATCATATTTCCCCAGGAGGGCGTGGGCTGCTGGATTCCCAGACCCAGAAAGCTTAAAGAGGCCTCCACCATAATAATCATGCCAAACTGCTGGCTGATGGTAATAAGCAGGGGGGTGGTAATATTGGGGAAAATCTGGGTCAGCATAATATGCATGTTTCCCGCTCCCATTACCTGGCTGGCATGAACAAAATCCATATTTTTCTGTACCAGCACATTATTTCGGGCCAGCTTACAGTATTGGGTCCAGCTGGTAATCACCAGCACCATAACCAGATTAAATACACTGGTCCCCAGCATGGCCATAATGGCAATCGCCAAAATCAGCTGCGGGATGCTCAAAAATATTTCCGAAATACGCATAATCAGCGTATCGGTCCTACCCCCAAAATACCCGGACACCAGCCCCAAAAAGGTACCAATAACCGCCGCCAGGGACACCACCACCAGGGCAATCAGGAGAGAATACCGGCTTCCCATTAAAAGCCTTGAAAAAATATCCCGGCCCAGCTGATCCGTTCCCAGAATATGACCGGCAATTCCCGGGCTCTTCAATCGATCCACCAGTGCATTGGCCGTGGGGTCAAAATTAGCTAAAAGAGGAGACAATATTGATATGATTACTACAAAAACTGCCACCAGAAAGCCTGTCATAAAGAATTTGCTTTTTACCATACGTTTGAAAATCAATTTTCGTTCCATATGCCCCTGTCCCCCCCTATTCCAATGTAATTCGTGGATCAATCTTCGCATTGATCAAGTCCACTATCAAATTCACCAGGGCAAAGCCGGCGGCAATTACCAGCAGCAAGCTCTGCACCAGAGCATAGTCCCGGTTTCCCACTGCCTGATTGGCCAGCTGTCCCACGCCAGACCAGGAGAAAATAGTCTCCACCACCACGGCGCCGCCGAGGAAATATCCCACCTGCAGTCCCACCACAGTCACAATGGGAATCAGGGCATTTTTAAAAGCATATTTGGTATATACCCGGCTCTCGGGAATTCCCTTGGCCAAGGTTGCCGTAATATAATCCTCCCGCAGTACATCGATCATTCCCGAGCGCCCCATACGGGTCACCTGGGCCGCCAAGGGATATCCCAGGGTAATGGCCGGCAAAATCAAATATTTGATCCCCCCCATTCCCAAGGCCGGCAAGAGATTCAGCTTTACGCTGAAAATATAGATCATCATCACAGCCAGCCATACGGTGGACATGGACTGTCCGATAAGGGCAAAGAGCATGGCAAGAAAGTCTACCATGGAGCCCTGCCGGATTCCCGCAATAATTCCTATGGGAATACTAATCAGCAGGCTGACCAATATGGTGGCCGCTGTCAGAAGCAGAGTGGCCGGAAACCGATCTGCTATGATTGATCCCACACTGGTCTGATAGCTGGCCGAGGTTCCCAGATCTCCTCGCAGGACCCCTCCTATATATTTGATATACTGTATGTACAATGGTTTATCCAGACCCATCTCCATTTCCTTTGCATGCACCTGCTCCTCCGTAGCCGTATCCGGAAGCATCATTCGCGCCGGATTTCCCGGGGCAATCCGTATCAGGGCAAAGGCAAGAATGGAAATGAAAAATAGCACAATAACGGTCTGTCCCAACCGCCTTAATATATACCGAAAATACATCCAATTCCCTCCTTTTTATAACAGAACCGGCCTAATCTGCCCAGATAAGGCCGGTTCCACAATCTCTATGCTGTTACTAGCTGTCCAATATTTCCAAATACTCCCTATTTTTCCAGGGACGGATCATAATCAATATCCTTTAACAGACAGAAGGCATCTCCCAGGAAGTTCACCCCGGTAATTCCGTAATTCACGCTCTGCATATTTTCTAGCTGAGCAAGAGAAACCATAGGTGCACATTCGTCGGCAATAATGGCATTGGCCTGCTTAAACAAATCATCCCGGACAGCGTTATCCGATTCCTGATTGGACTGGTTTACCAGATTATTCAGCTCCTCATTCTTATAGTCAGAATGGTGGGCGTCTCCCGTCACACGCCAATTAATAAACTGATACAAATCTCCACTGCTGTGGAAGGCTGTAACAATAAAGGCATCATAATCTCCCGTAGAGCGAATATCCGCCAGTGTGGCCGCCTCCACTACTTCTGCCTTGCAGTTAAAGCCAATGGCATTTACCATGTCACAGATAGCTAATGCAATATTATTAAAAGCAGATACAGAAGAAATGGTAATCTCCTCGCCCTTATACCCGGTACTTTCCAAAAGAGTCTTTGCTTTGTCCGGATCATAGGTATAATACTCACCATTCAGGCTTTCATCATAGCCAAGTGTCTTGTTATTGGCAATTCCGGGACAGATGGCTCCGCCGCCCAGGAGACCATCAATGATTCCCTGTCTGTCAATGGCCATAGAGAAGGCTCTTCTCACATCTGCATCGTGGAAGGCCGAGCCCTCTCCACACTGGAAGCCCAGATAATCAATGGCGCTTACTGGCACCGGAATCAGCTCACAGAGATTCTCTGATCCCCCATAGAGGCTAATCAGATCCTGGGGAATGCCGCTTACATTGTAATATCCGTCAATCTCGCCTGTAATCTGTGCAGAGATGGCTGTAGAGGCCTCTGCCACAAAGCGAATATACACATCATCAAAATAGGAATCATTCCCGCCATTCCAGTAATTTTCATTTTTGGTGAAATGCACATACTGCCCGTCCACCCACTCATCAAAAATCCAGGGACCGGAACCAGTCATGATCTGATCTGTAAATAAGGCTGTCCCCTGGGTCTCATAGGCCTCATTGGGAATAATCACCGTATTGGCAAGGCCCATGGTCGCTGCTGCCACCGCCGGCTCGGAAAGGGTGAGCTTTACCGTATAATCATCGATCTTTTCCACGGCTGACAGCGCTGTCCAGTAGCTAATCACCTCATTTAAGGTAGGCGTATCGATCAGGCGCTGGAAGGTACAAACCACATCATCTGCATTGAGAACTTCTCCGTCATGGAAGGTAACGCCCTCCCGAATATGAATGGTCCACTCCAGGCCATCCTCGCTTACCTCATAGCCGGTAGCCAGCCGGGGGGTGTATCCTCCCTCATGATCCGCCTCATAGAGGGAATCAAATACCATATCATTCATGGTAATTCCTGTTGACACGCTCTGGTCATGGGGATCCAGCTTAATCAATCCCTCGCTGAAGGCTATGGTCACGGATTTTCCATGCTCTCAGGCCGGCTGCTCTGCCTGGGTATTCGTAGTATTGCTGTCCTGTGTTCCCGCTGTTCCCGGCTCTGTGGTACCTTCTTTCCCTCCACAACCGCTCAGCAGACTGCCGGCCAGCGCCATAGCAGTAAGAATGGCTGCCAACTTTTTCTTTTTCATTTTCTTAATCCTCCTTCTCTTTTAGGGCCTTTTATTTCTGTGCCCTGGAATGGCTTCATCATAGCGGTTTTTTGGCTGTTTGTATATGGAAGGATTTTTTAGAATCAACATTTTTTGGACTTTTTTGTAGTCTGTTGAACATTTTTTTCATTTTATAATGGACATCTTTAAATAAGTTCATTGGATCCCAATGTCTGATTGCAAAACCCACCCCCCTATGCTAAGATATAAATAAGAAAAATTACAGGAGATACCCAGTGAGTGATATTTATGACAGTGCCTTCCGCACAATCCTAAATGACTGCCACAGATTTATCATTCCTGTTATAAACGAGGCCTTCGGGGAAAACTATACAGGTAATGAGACTATAGAATTTTATCCAAATGAACACTTTATAAATCAGCAGGAGCAAAAAAATCGGGAACGCATTACAGACACCAATTTTATAATTCAGGGAAAACACCCGAAAAAATACCACTGGGAATGTCAGAGTACACCAGACAACCGAATGCTGATCCGGCTGTTTGAGTACGATGCCCAGATCGCTCTAGACCAGGGAGAGGTCCTCAATGAAATGCTCATAGTAGATTTCCCGAACTCAGCCGTTCTGTATTTGCGCTGTAACAGAAAAACTCCCGAAAGATACAGATACCGCATTCAAACTCCAGGCGGATCTGTGGAATACAATGTGCCTGTTATAAAATGCCAAGCCTATTCTCTGGATGAAATCTTTCGTAAAAATTTGCTTTTACTTCTTCCATTTTATATATTTTCACATGAGGGGAAGTTTTCCGAATATGAGAGCAGTGAAGAAAAGCTAAGAGAGCTCCAGGGAGAATATGAAAAAATCCTGGACTGCTTGAATCAGTTGGAACGAATTGGCTCTATTGGTGCATTTGAAAAACATACGATCCTAGATTTATCTAATGATGTAGTTCAAGAAATAGCCAAAAAATACAAAAATGTGCAGAGAGGGGTAGGTGATATTATGGGTGGAGCATTACTGGAAACAGAAGCAAGAACAATCCTAAATGAAGGCATTTCACAGGGTCTCTCACAGGGCCTCTCACAGGGCCTCTCACAAGGCATTTCACAGGGCGAAGGGCTTCTTGCGACTTTGATGAGCAGACTTTTTGCAGATGGCCGGACAGAGGATGCAAAGGCCGCCGCCTGTGATGAAGCTGTAAGAAAAAAGCTTTATAAAGAATATGGACTGACTGCGGACTGATTGCAAAAATACAGTCCCCCAAAAGATAATCGAAAATGAATTAGAAAAGGAAATATCTGTTATGATAGACCATAACGCCCATGTTCCCATGTACATTCAGCTGGCAGACCAGCTTTCAGATGCCATCCGCCATGGAAATTATCATGCCGGTGACAAGCTTCCCTCTGAGAGCGTCCTGTGTCGCGAGTTTCAGGTCAGCCGTATCACCGTGCGTCAGGCCCTAAAGCTTCTCATGCAAAAGGATCTGGTTTTCTCTGTGCATGGGAAGGGCACCTTTGTCAAGGCCCCGGCTATGCACCAGGACCTGGATAAAATCATTAGCTTTAGCCGTGCTCTGCAGCTCAAGGGGCTGGAGGGCTACACCCAGGTTCATTCCTTTCATCCTTCCTTATCTGACCCTGCTGCCCAGGTCTATCTGGGGCCGGAGGCCTTTAATCTAAATCTGTTGGGGTATGCCTCCGGCTCCCCCATTGTATATTATCGCTCTTTCTTCTGTCCCGCTCTGGGTGAAAAGATGCTGGCGGCTGCCCGGGAAGCCCAGGGGCAAAAAGCCGCTTTTTCTACCTATGACCTCTATTCCAAAATAGGAAAAGCCCTGTCCCGGGTGGATCAGACCATCACCGCCATGAATGCCAGCCCGGAGCTGGAGCATATCCTGCATGTTTCTCAGGGTCAGGCCTTAATGGTTCTGGAGTCTGTTTACTATTCCAGCCAGGGAGAAGTCCTGGAATACAAAACCGGCTATTACCGTTCTGACATCTATTCCTTTCATCTGATTAGACAGATATAATGGGAAATCCCTTGACAAAATGATAGAAATGAGATAATCTGATACTAACTTATTATAACAAGTTATATTAAGTTAGTATCAGAATGAGGAGGATCCCTGTCTATGTCAAAAGATACCCTGCGAATCATTTCGCCCAACGGCCATCTGGGCTTTGCCCCCACCAAAGAGGAGAGCTTTTATTTGGGCGCTGCAACCAGGCCGGACTATTATTGCTGCGATTCTGGCAGTGACGATATCGGTCCGGTCCCCCTGGGCATGGATAAGTGCGCCAGCCACCCGGACTGGCAATATCACGATCTGGAGCTGATGCTTTTGAAAGCCCGGGAGCAAAATGTCCCCATGATCATTGGCTCCGCCGGAGACACAGGCACCAACAGCCGGGTGGATCTCTATGTAGATATGATCCGCCAGATAGCTAAAAAGCACAGTCTGAAAAAATTTAAGCTGGCCTACTTTTATTCCGAGGTGGACAAGGAATATCTCCGTGCAAAAATGCTGAACGGTGAGAAAATAGAGGGTCTCAACAGCCGCACGGAGCTGACCATGGAGGAGCTTAATGCCACCACCCGTATTGTGGCCGTGGCCGGCGTTCACCCCTTTGTCAAAGCGCTGGAAATGGGCGCAGACGTTATCATTGGCGGCCGCACCAGCGATGCCTGCGTATTTGCCTCCGCCGCTATCTATGAGGGCTTTCCCGAAAATATTGCCTACTATGCCGGCAAGGTCCTGGAATGTGCCTCCTTCTGCTGCGAGCCCTATGGGGCCAAGGAATCCGTCATCGGAACCCTCACCAGGGAGGATGTCAAGGTAACGGCCATGGCACCCTTCCAGCGCTGCACCATTGCCTCCGTGGCCGGCCATGCCATGTATGAGCGTACCAATCCCTACTATGAATATGTGGCCGGAGGCTGCCTGGATATGAGCGAATGCCAGTATGAGCAATATGACGAGAGAACCTGCCGCATTACCAATCCCAAATTTATTCCCATGGATGGCAGAATCAAAGTGAAGCTGGAAGGCTCCGGCTATGTAGGAAAACGCTTTTTAGGTATGGCCGGAATTCGGGACCCCTACACCATAAAAAATATCGACAAGGTTTTGGACTGGGCCAGATCCCAGGTGGCGGAACGACTTCCCAATGAAAAATATGAGCTGAGCTATCGTATCTTTGGCAAAAATGGAGTTATGGGAGATTTGGAGCCTGTTAAGGAAACAAAATCCCATGAGCTCTTGATTGTTGTGGAGGGCGTGGCTGACAGTGAAAAGATCGCCGAGGAGGTTACTCTTATCGGCACACGTCAAATCTTCTACGCCCGCCTGCCTGAGGTGAAGGGCACCGCCGGCACAGCTGCCTTTATTCTGGACGAGGTGACCCGGATATCCGATGCCTACACCTGGACCATGGATCACACCGTGGAGGTGGACGATCCCCTGGAACTGTTTCCCGTTTCCATGATTACCATTGGTGAATAAGGAGGATTTGATTATGAAAACTGTAAAGCTGGTAGATTTGGCAAAAACCATTCGAAGCAAAAACGCGGGCACTGACCGCATTACCTTTGACATTATTTTCCGGGACCCTGCAAACTATGAGATGGTGAAAAAAAGCGGCATCCTAAACCGGACCTTTATCGCCAATCTGTATGGCATCCCGGAAAGCCGCATCGCCGATTTTGTGGAATTTGATCCCGGCTATGCCATCAAATTTACCATCAATCGCCTGCGTCCCTCTGGCTCCTTTGGGGAGGGGGATGTGTTTGGCTGTCAGCAGTATCCTCCTCTGCTGGACATTGAGATTCCTGTTGAGTAACAGGCTGGCTGTTTCCTTAATTGGAATCTCTCACCCCTCACCCAATCAGCCCCCGCATACGCAAAAGCACCTTTTTTTCCATTCGGGAAACCTGCACCTGGGTCATGCCCAGACGCTCAGCCACCTGGGACTGGGTCTTATCGTAAAAGAAACGAAGGGCGATAAGCTCCCGTTCCCTGGGCTCCAGCTGAGACAGCACCCGCTCCAGAAGCACCCGGTGCATGGTCTCCTCCTGCATATCTTGCGCCTCTCCGGCCATCTTGTCCAGGAGGCAAAAGCCCTCCCCGTCCTTCTGTCCCATGGTTCGCTGGAGAGATTCCACCTCCGCACTGCTGTCCAGCGCCTGGACCAGCTCCTCCTTTTCCACTCCCAGACGTTTGGCCAGCTCCTGTACATCCGGCTCCCGTCCCTCCTGCATACAGAAGCGCTCCCGCTCATGGCCGGCCCGAATAGCCAGCTCCTTTAGAGAACGGCTCACCTTTATCATACTGTCGTCCCGGAGAAACCGCTTAATTTCTCCGGTAATCATTGGCACTGCATAGGTGGAAAACTTCACGGAAAACTTAAGATCAAACCGATCAATGGCCTTCATCAGCCCAATGGCCCCAATCTGGAATAGATCCTCTGCCTCCACCCCCCGTCCGAAAAAACGGCGGACCACATGATGCACCAGTCCCATATTTTCCTGTATGAGCTGTTCTCTCGCATCCTTATCCCCTTCCTGTGACCGCAAAATCAGCTCCTCTATCCGGTCCATAGGCTACTCGTCCCGCTTTCCCAGACGCTTTCTCATCTGTACCCGGGTGCCCTCCCCAGGCTTGGAAAATACCTGCACCTGGTCCATAAAGGCCTCCATAAACAAAAATCCCATACCGGATCGCTCCAGCTCCGGCCGGGTGGTATACATGGGCTCCATGGCCTTGGCCACATCCGGGATTCCCACTCCCGTATCCGTCACCTCAAGCTCCAGCTCCTTATCCTCCAGCCACGCAGCCACCGTCACCGTATGTACCCCTTCCGGGTATCCATGAATAATAGCATTGGTCACAGCCTCCGACACAGCCGTTTTCACATCCGCCACTTCCTCCAGAGTGGGATTTGCCTGGGTCAAAAAGGCAGCCACCGCTACTCTGGCAAAGGCCTCATTTTCGGAAATGCTGGCAAACTCCAGCTTCATTTGATTTTTCATACGCTCCTCCTTTATTCTCCCCCGTTTACAGAAATCAATTTTGTAATCCCGGAAATCCGCAGAATCCGATATACATTCTCATCCACATGGATCGCCTGCACCTGGCCCCCCAGGGCCCGCATGATTTTATAGCGCCCCATAAGCATTCCAATGCCAGAGCTGTCGCAAAAAACTGTTTGGGAAAAATCAAAAACCAGCCTTTGAATGTCCTCTGTTTTCAAAAGCATGTCCACCTCCTCCCGTATCTGCTCTGCCACATGATGATCAAGCTCCGTGGGAACCCGTATCAACAGTAGGATTCCGACTCTCTCTAGGATTCCACTTTTTTCTGCCACTCCGGCCATGGTCCTGCCACTCCTCTCTGCCAATTTTTTCACTCCTCTCTCCTGCAATTCCATTTTCACTCCTATTACCTTTTTCCTTCGTCTGGCCCAGTTCCCCTGTTTTTCCGTCAAAAAAGGAGACATACCAAAAATGGTATGTCCCCTTCCCTCAGGGCTTCTCTTACGCCTCTTATTTCCTTTTATCCATCCACTCTGTCCCGGGCCGAATTGTCTGCCTGACTTTCCTCATCCTGAGCCGAATTGCCTGCCTGACCTTCCTCTCCCCGGACTTAATTGTCTGCCTGACCTTCCTCGTCCTGGGCCGAATCATCGGGCTGTCCTGCCTGGTCCTGAGACTGGCTTGCCAGCTGCTCCTGGAGCCTGCGCACTGCATTGCGGGAATAGTTGGCCCGCTCCGTTCCCGGCAGCAGCTGCTCAAACTGGCTGAAATAGCCGATGGCTTCCTCTATCCGGCCCACGCTCTCACAGGAACGCGCCAGATAATACAGGGCATAGCCGCTCTCATAGGAGGCGTCCGCCTGCACGATGGGCTCCAGCTTGGCAATGGCTTCCTCGTAATTTTTGGCCTCATAGGCCTTATTTCCTGCCTCGTAGGCCTCTTTATAGGTCTCCGGGTTCAAGGTAATATCAATCTGCAAAAACAGCGCTCTTGCCGCGTCGGAAAGCTCCTCTGCCTGCACCTCTGCCAGCAAAGCCTTGGCTCCCTCTCGATCCGAGGCATTGTAGGCCGCCGCCGCTTCCATAAGCTTATCGGCGGAATCCTCTGTCACCTCTTCCACCTCCGGCTCCTTAGAGAGCTCCTCTATCTGAGCCTTTGCATTCTCCAGATCCTGATTGAGGCTGTCAATGGTGGCCTGCCGGGCAGACAGCTGATCGCTGTACTCTACAATCTGCTGATTGGCATCACTGCGGGCGGACTGAATCTTGGCCGGTATCACCAGGAACCACATTAGTGCCACTCCCACCACCAAACCGATAATAATATTCACTATCACATTGGCTCCGGAATTATCCTTGTAGGTGGCCGGCATAATAATCGTCTCGTTTCCGCTGGTATAGGAGATAATGTCCTGATTCTTCTCCTCCTTTTTATCCGAAAGCTTTTCCTGAATCTCATCCAGTTCCTGCTGGTAGCTCAGGGAAAGGGTATCGTTTCTGTCAATATTCAACGCCCGCTTCAGTTCCCGACCGGCCCTGTCATACTTCTCCGTCTTAATATAGAGGAGCGCCAGAAGCCGGTGCGCTTTCACCAGTCTGGAATTGAGTGATAAAACCTTTTTCAGCTGGATAATGGCCAAATCCTCGCTGCCCTGCTGACAGTAGAGGAGTGCCTGGTTGTATTTCTTAATGGTCTGGTTGATGGTCTCCAGCCGGGCCTGATTGGCCTGAATGCTCTGGATATATTCATCTGCCATATTCTTATTGGGATCCAGATTTTTGCTGATAATCCACTCCGTAAGAGCGTCCACCGTCTCCCCGATCTCACAGTAAATCACACCCAGTAGGTTTCTGGCCGGTATATTGTGCTTATTTACCTCTAAGCTGTATTTCAAATCCTGGATTGCTCCGGATAAATCTCTCACATTCGCCTTGGCCAGTCCGGAATTATAGTACATATTGGATATCCTGACCAGTCTTTTCAGACTTCTCACATCCGCCCCACAGCTGGCGCAAAAATCCTCTTCTGTAAGTGCGGCGCCACATTTCATACAAAGCATATATTCACCCTGCTTTCCTGTCTCTTAATAGGTGTCTGAATCCTTCATTTCCTTCAGCATCTCCTGCAGAAGGTCCGTAATGTCCAGAGGCTTATTCTGGTATACATTTTCCTCCACCTCTTCCACCTCCAGGCTGGGGTGAAACTTTTTCAGCTCTTCCTCAAAATTGATCATGGGCGTTCCTCCTTATCAGCTCTTTCTTGATGCCCCCTACCAGGTAAAGGGAGCCCACACAAAACAAAATCCCGTCCTCTCCCTTACTCCTAAGAGCCGCGTCAAGCGCGTCCCCTATCCCGGGCTCTTCTATAATCTGCGCCTGGCAAAATCTTTTAAAATATCCGGCCAGCTCCCCGGTTCTCACCACTCTGTCACAATCTACCTCTGTCACTACCACCGTATGGAAATGAAGCTCCTGGCAGATAGTCTCTATCATATGTTCATAATCCTTGTCATTCACCGCTGAAAACAACAGGGTTACCGGATGGGCTTCCTCCAGCCTCCGGGCTGTCTTGACAAATTCTGCAACTCCGGCCCGGTTATGTCCTCCGTCCAGAATCACCCCGGGTAGCACACATTCCATCCGCCCCTGCCACTGCATATTTTCTATGCCCCGGCGGATGATTTCCTCCGTAAAGCAGCCCTCCCTGTCAATGACGCCAATGGCCGTAACCGCCTCCAGAGCGTTCATCACCTGATACTCCGCCACGCTGGAAATTCTCAGTCCGCTATATTCATAATACCCAGAACAAATGGAAAAATCAATATTTTTATCTGTCTCAGACAAAATTTCATACATGGAAGGGCGGATCCCATAGGCTTTTACCCCCATTTCCTCTGCCTTTTTCAAAATCACCTGCTCCGCCTCCGGACGGGAAGCATCGTAGATCACCGGCGCCCCTGCCTTGATAATGCCCGCCTTTTCCCCGGCAATGGCCTCAATGGTGTCTCCCAGATATTCCACATGATCCAGGCTGATGGAGGTGAGAATCACGGCCAGAGGATGTACAATGGCATTGGTAGCGTCCAGCCGCCCCCCAAGCCCGGTCTCCAGCACCAGATATTCCACCTGTGCCTTTGCAAAAAGCACCATGCCCACCAGAAACAAAATCTCAAAATAGGTGGGGTGAGCATAGCCCTCTCTCTCTATCTCCTCCACACAGTCCATCACCTGCTGAAAAGCAGCGAGAAACTCCTGGTCCCCCACCGGCTCCTGATCAATCTGAAACCGTTCATTGATCCTTACCAGATGGGGAGAGGTAAAGAGCCCCGTATGCTTTCCCGCTGCCGTCAAAATAGAGGACAGAAAAGCACAGACGGATCCCTTTCCGTTTGTCCCCGCCACATGGAGGATCTTCATCTGGTCCTGAGGATTCCCAAGTTTTTCCAGTATTGCCCGGGTATTCTCCAGGGTATTTTTCTTGGTAAACTTGGGTGTTTCGTTGATATAGGCCACAGCCTCCTCATAAGTTATTCCTTGTTTTCTCATGTTACTCCAACCCTTCCAGCTGCCGCTTCACCTGGGCCATCATCTGGGTGTATTTCTCAAGCTTTTCTTTTTCCTCTGCGATTTTGTTGGCAGGAGCTTTGCTGACAAACTTCTCGTTGTTCAGCATGCCGTTCACCCGGGCCAGCTCCTTGGTCAGGCGCTCCTCCTCCTTCTTCAGGCGCAGAAGCTCTTTCTCCCGATCCACCAGCTCCGCAAAAGGCATATAGATGGTGGCCTCCGCCATAACAGCTGGTACCGCATCTTCCCCGATACCGCTCTTATCCGCCTGTACGGTGACCGCACTGGCCGAGCCCAGAGCGGCAAAGAATACCTTGCCCTTCTCAAAGACCTCTCTTACCTCCTGCTTCTCCGACACCACGTATACATGGGCTTTCTTGCTGGGAGGTACATTCATGCCGGAGCGCACATTCCGGATACTGCGAACCGCCTCCTTAATGGTTTCCACAGACTCCTCATCCGCCTCAAAGGCATACTCCTTTTTATACTCAGGCCACTGGGCAATCATCACAGATTCCTCTCCCGTAAGATTACAGTAAATCTCCTCGGTAATAAAGGGCATAAAGGGGTGCAAAAGCTTAAGCGCATTGCCCAGCACCTTCTTTAAGGTCCAAAGAGCCGCAGCCTTGGTGGTATCCTCCTCCTGATAAAGCCGGGGCTTCACCATCTCAATATACCAGTCGCAGAATTCCTCCCAGATAAAGTCATAGACCTTTTGTACCGCAATGCCCAGCTCAAATTTATCCATGTTGGCCGTCACGTCCCGGGCCACTGTATTTACCTTGGAGAGAATCCACTTGTCGGCGCTGGTAAGGCTGTCCAGATCCATGGACTCCGGAACCTGAGCCCGCTCCATGTTCATCAAAATAAACCGGGAGGCGTTCCACACCTTATTGGCAAAGTTTCGGCTGGCCTCCACCCGCTCCATATAAAAGCGCATATCATTTCCCGGCGCATTTCCTGTTACCAGAGTCAAGCGCAGGGCATCCGCGCCGTATTTGTCAATAATTTCCAGCGGGTCAATGCCGTTGCCCAGAGACTTGCTCATCTTCCGGCCCAGGGAATCCCGCACCAGTCCATGAATCAGCACATGGTGGAAGGGAGACTTTCCCGTCTGCTCATAGCCGGAAAATACCATGCGGATTACCCAGAAGAAAATAATGTCATAGCCCGTCACCAGCACATCCGTGGGATAAAAATACTCCAGGTCCTCTGTCTTATTGGGCCATCCCAGGGTGGAGAAGGGCCACAGGGCGGAAGAAAACCAGGTGTCCAGGGTATCGGGATCCTGGGTAAAATGCGTATGGCCGCACTTGGGGCATACTCCCGGCATCTCCCGGGCCACCACAACCTCACCGCAGGCATCACAGTAATAGGCCGGAATCCGATGTCCCCACCAGAGCTGCCGGGAAATACACCAGTCCCGAATATTCTCCAGCCAGTGAAGATAAATCTTGTCAAAGCGATCAGGCACAAAGGTGAGATCCCCGTTTTTCACCGCCTCTATGGCCGGCTTGGCCATCTCCTCCATGCGCACAAACCACTGCTGCTTGATCATGGGCTCCACCGTAGTGCCGCACCGGTCATGAGTTCCCACATTGTGAGAATGGAGCACAACCTTCACCAGATATCCCTGCTCCTCCAGCTCCTTTACAATAAGCTTCCGGGCCTCATACCTGTCCATCCCCGCATACTTGCCCCCATTCTCATTGATGGTGGCATCGTCATTCATAATGTTGATTTCTTCCAGATGATGGCGTTTTCCCACCTCAAAGTCATTGGGGTCATGGGCCGGGGTCATTTTTACCACCCCGGTTCCAAATTCCTTATCCACATAGGCATCCGCCACAATGGGAATCTCTCTTCCCACCAGAGGCAGAATCACCTTTTTTCCAATCAGGTGACGATACCGCTCGTCCTCCGGGTGTACGGCCAGGCCGGAGTCCCCCAGCATGGTCTCCGGACGGGTGGTGGCAATCTCTACCACGCCGCTGCCGTCGGCCAGGGGATAATTAATATGCCAGAAATGTCCGTCCTGCTCCTCATGCTCCACCTCCGCATCGGAGATAGAGGTCTTGCAAACAGGACACCAGTTGATAATCCGGGATCCCTTATAAATATAGCCCTTTTCATAGAGCCGGATAAATACCTCCAGCACAGCCTCAGAGCAGCCCTCATCCATGGTAAAGCGCTCTCTGTCCCAGTCACAGGAGGAGCCAAGCTTCTTCAGCTGATTGATAATGGCTCCGCCATACTCTTCCTTCCACTGCCAGGCCCGCTTTAAAAAGCCTTCCCGGCCCAGCTCCTGCTTATCGATGCCCTCCTCCCGAAGCTGGTTGGTCACCTTTACCTCTGTGGAGATGGAGGCGTGATCCGTGCCCGGAATCCAGAGGGCATTATAGCCCTGCATACGCTTATAGCGGATAAGAATGTCCTGCAAAGTCTCATCCAGGGCATGGCCCATGTGAAGCTTCCCTGTTACATTGGGAGGGGGAATCACAATGGTAAAGGGCTTTTTGCTCCGGTCCACCTCTGCATGAAAATATTTTTTGTTCAGCCAGTTGGCATAAATCCGATCTTCCATCCCCTGGGGATCGTAGGTTTTGTTTAATTCCTTCATTGGTGCTCTCTCCTTTTCTCTGAAAAAGAAAACGCCCTCTCAAACATCTGAAAGGGCGTTATGATTACGCGGTACCACCTTACTTATATGCAGTATGCTGCATACATCTTAGGGCCCAATAACGGGGGCAAATCGGGATCGGCTGTGTCCTGTGGACTTTCTCACCGCTCCGGCTCCAAAGCTACCTTCCATGGTGTTTCCTCAAATGGTCTCTCAGCCTTTGAACCATTCTCTCTGCCAGGTCCCTTCCCATGTACTCCTCTTCTTCTGCGCCTTTTTCCTTGTTCTCGCCTATGCTCACTTAATCATAGTAGGCTTTTTCCGGTTTGTCAAGGTTTCCCCGCAGGTTTTTCTCCTGTTTTTTCCTGTTTTTTCGCCTTTTCATCCGGTTTTTCTCCCCTGCTTTCCCAAAAATCAACGCAAAACGGACTCCTTCCGTCATCCCACGCAACGCCAACACATCAGTCCTTCTGAATGGTATACTGATCGTAAACCTGCCAGCTGTCCATAAGATATGTAGTCAGGGTCAGAGTGGTATCCGTCACATCCACCCGCATGGCTGTAAGAGTCTCCGGCTGTCCCTGCTTCACAGCCGCATAGTTCTCCGCAATAGGCTGGTAAATACAGCCGCTGGCCGTGCCCGTGGTCACATACAGGGCCCCCGCCGGATTCTTGGCCACGGCTCCCGTCTCATAATCATAATCATTCAGGGTCTCGCAGAGATCATTCATAATGGCTGTCCGGGTGTAGGCATGATCGTGGCCGCTGAGAAACAGATCAATGCCGTATTCTCTCACCATATAGCCAAAGGTTCCCCGGTTTTCCGAGCTCTGATCCTGGTATCTCTCCACGCTGCTGTAGGCCGGGTAATGCTCCATGACAATCTTCCACTTTGCATCCGGATTTTCCTTGGTCACTTTCTCCACAAATTCCTCATGACAATCTCTGGGATAGACACTGTTGGTATTTAAAACCATAAACAGTACATTTCCGTACCGGAACCAGTAATCTCCGTCTGTGTCCTCCCAGTTGCAGCCAATGGTGGAGCGATTGGGCACATAATAGCGCTCATAAAACCAGGGACCGCCACCGCTTTCCCAGCAGTCCACATCATGGTTCCCCACAATGGGCACCAGCGGAATGGTATAAAGCCCCAGATGCTCAAAAAAGCCCTTGTAGTGCTCCGGCTCATTGTAGCCCGCCACCTGATCCCCCAGATGCACCAGAAAGGCCGCATCCGGCATATATCTGGTGGCCCGGTTTACCACCTTGTCCCAGTTGTCAATGGTGACCTGGATATCCTCCATCTGGGACTGGCCAATCTGGGCGTCAGAGGTAACGATAAAGGAAAAGTCACCCGAAAAATTCTTGGTGGTAAACTGATATTCCGGGGACCAGCCCTCGCTATTTCCCACCTTGTAGGCATAGGCCGTCTGCTCCTTTAATCCTGTCACCTGGGCCTTGCTATAATAAAATCCCGGCTCTGTGGCCGACGCCGCGGTCTGAGCTGTAACTGTCTGGGTTTCTCCTGTGGCCACCTCATACAAGACCACCTGCCCCTTGGCTTTGCTTGGGGAAAACCAGTTAAAATGCACACTTCCCGGGTCCCCGCCCTGCTCCATGGTCAAATATTTAATGCTGGTGGTGTTTAACAGAGGCGCACTCTCATAATCCGTCACAAAGGCTGCCCGCTGGGCTGCGATTTCCTCCTCGTTTACAGCCTGTGTGGGCTCTGCCGGCGGCTGCTCTGGCTCCGTTGGTTCCTCCGGAACCTGCTCCGGACTTTCCTCCGGATTTGTGGCCCCGGCCGGATCCGGATTAGCTGTCTGAGGGATTTGGTTCTCCTGCTCTGTGGGCGTCTCCGGCGCCTGTGACTGCGCCTTATTCTTTAGGGTCCAGGCAAACAGGATCACCAGAACCAGCAAGATAGCCGAGCTGACAGCAAACCTTTTATTCATGCTTCCATTTTTCAAAATATATCTCCTCTTTTCTCCGGCAATACTGCCTGTCCATGGAATAAGAAGGAGCCTTGCGGCTCCTCCCTCTCTGGATACACCCCACTTTAACACTATATGCCAAAGGAAGCAAGGAAATTACTCATGAATTAAGAAAGATTAAGAAAGTATTCAGAAAGTTACCTTATTTTTACAGAGACAGATTCAAATCTGCCAGGATTCCCTGATAGATAAAACCTCGTAATTCCTCCTCAGTCACATCCTTCACGTTCTCCCGCTTCTCCAGATACATGAGAAACATCATAAATTTGGTAATCAGTGTGAGAATTGCCACAGTCCGGGGCAACCCCCCCTTTGCCAGGCCCTCCCGAACAGCCGTGTCATACAGCTCTCCCAGCACCTGATAAGGACCCTGAATCTCCTCCTGCCGCCGCTCAATCTCCCGGCAAAGGGGTCTCCCCAGCTCAAAGGAATGATTGATAAGCCGAATAAAGGTGGAAAAGCTTCGCTTCTCCTCCGGAAACTGAGCCATGGCATCCAAAACCCGGGCTATCTTTTTTTCAAAGGTGGGCTCCTTTTCTATCAATTCCCCCACCTCTACGGTCAGTCGGTTTATTTCATACAGAATGGCGCTGGCCACCATATCCTCCTTGCTGGAAAAATACTCATAAGCCGTCCCCTTGCCGATACCGGCCCGCTCCGCAATACCGGAAACCGTCATGCCATTCAAATCCGCCCCCTCGTCCATCAGCTCCATCACCGCCCGGTAAACAGCCAGCGCCTTGGGTCTTTTATTCATGCCACCGTCTCCTCCTTTGTATGTTTCTTTCCTCGAATAAACCAGTCATAAATGCAGGGGATTACAAACAGGGTCAGCAAAGTACCATACAAGAGACCGCCGATGGTAACCACTGCCATGGGCCGGGCCATATCCGCTCCCATATCACTGCTGAACACCATGGTGGACATGGCCAGTATGGTGGTCAGGGCCGTCATCAGTACAGGGCGCAGACGGGTCTTTCCGGCCTCCAGAATGGCCTCCCGCTTTTCCATGCCCTCTCCCCGGAGCTGATTCATATAATCAATCAAAACAATTCCGTTATTTACAATAATTCCCGACAGCATGACAAAGCCAATCATGGCAATGACGCTGATCTCAAAGCCTCCGATAAACAGGGCCATAAAGCCGCCCGTAAAGGCCAGGGGAATGGTAAACATAATGATAAAGGGGGACAAAAGAGACTGGAACTGCGCCACCATAATCAGATACATAAAGGCCACGGCCAGAGCCAGCATCAACAACAGCTGCTCCATGGCATCGTTGATGGTCTCGTTTTCTCCCGTCATATGCAGGCTGTAGCCTGCAGGCGTATCATAGTGGTCCAGCATCTCCTGCACCTGATTCCCTACCAGGCCGATATTGTAGCCGTCGGCAATGGCAGCCGTCACGCTTATCATACGGCTCTGTGCATCGCGCTGGATAGACTTCACACCCTCGGTGCGGACAAAGGTGGCTATCTCCGAAAGAGGTATCCGCTCGTAGGTTCCGTCCTTTTTGGAAACCGTAAGCACCAGCTGCTCCAGGGTATCCCGGGTCAAATCCATGTCCTCTCCGTTCATAACCAGCACATCATAATCCTTGATCTCTGTCATCAGAGTAGTGGCGCTGCTGGGGTCTGCAAGCTTGGCATTCAGCATGGAGAATACCTGGGCCACCGTCAGGCCATGGTCAATGGCCTTCTCCCGGTCCACAATCACCCGAAGCTCTCCCGTGGTCTCCTCCTGTCCGTCGGAGATCTCCGTCAGACCTTCCATCTCTCCAAGCTTCTCTGCCAAATCCGTGGCAATCTCCTGGAGGGTATCCAGCTCCCGACCCTTTACGTTGATCTGAATGCCGCTTCCCCCCATGGCCGACATATCCATGCTGGAGGTCTCCACTGTAAGCTCTCCCTCCAGATCCTTGGTCAGCTCCAGGATTTCCTTGCCAATAGCCTCATTGGTCCGCTCTTTGTCCTCCTTAAGGGTAATGTACACCGAGGCCGTATTGTCCCCGCCGCCTCCCATCAGCATAGTCATGCCGCCTCCGGTCATGGCGCCCACATCCTGTATTTCCTCAATGGTCATGATCCGACGGATAGCCTCGTCTGTCACGGCCCGGGTGTCTGCCAGGGAAGCCCCCTTCTCCAGCTCCACGGTGGCCGTGATCTGGGTACTGTCCATGTCCTCCATAAAGGCCGTACCATTGGAGGCCGCCGCCAAAGCGCTCACCACCAGCAGAACCACAGCCCCCAACACCACCAGGGGCTTTCCCCTGAGGGAGAGCGAAAGCAGCTTCTCATAGCCTGCAATGATTGCCCCAAAGAACCGGCTCTCCTTCTTTTCCTCTGTCTTTACCAGCACCTTGGAGGCCATGGCCGGCACTACGGTCATAGCAATGATCAGGCTGGCCAGCAGGGAATAGCCGATGGTAAGTCCCATATCCACGAACAGCTGCCGGGTGATTCCCTCTGTAAACACAATGGGCGCAAACACACAGACTGTGGTGAGAGTGGAGGCCATAATGGCGCCTCCCACTTCCTGGGCTCCCTCTATGGCCGCCTCCTTCATGGGCACGCCCTCGCTGCGCATCCGGTAAATATTCTCAATTACCACGATGGAATTATCCACCAGCATACCGATGCCCAGGGCCAACCCCGACAGGGAGATGATGTTTAAGGTCACCCCGCTGAAATACATGCACACCAGAGCTGTCACCAGGCTGATGGGGATGGAGCAGGCAATGACAAAGGTAGGCCGCACATCCCGCAAAAACAAAATTAAGATAAGAATGGCCAGCACAGCTCCAAAGAGAATATTGCTGAGAATGGAATCCATCACCAGATCAATATAGATGCCCTGGTCCATAAGAGGCACAATCTCCAGGCTTGTGTCCTCCTCCATCATCTCCTCAAAGCGATCGTGAAGCTTCCGGGAAACGTCTCCTGTGGAGTAGCCGGTCTGCTTTTGAATGCTCAGAAGGATTCCCGCATTTCCGTTAATATTGGTGTAGCTCTCCTTGGAATTGTCTGTCATAAATACATCGGCCACATCCCGCAGATAGACGGTGTCCACCCCGTCCATTTCCAGGTTCATCAAGGGCATATTGGCCAAAGCCTCCACGTCCCCGGGCTTATCTCCGATGCGGACCAGATAATCAATGCCTTCCTCGGTCACATAGCCTCCGGGCATGGAGAAGTTCTGGGCCGCCAAAAGAGATTTTACGGTATCCACAGTGAGAATGTTGGTCATATCCGCCGCATCCAGAGCATTGTCTTTTTGCTCCTGCAGCTCCTCCTCCCCGTCCCGCAGCTGTTCCCAGCCCTCGTTCAGCTGCTTCTGGGCATCCTGCATCTGCTCCTCTCCGTCATCCAGCTGCTCCAGGGCAGAATCCAGCTGCTCCTTGGCCTGCTCCAGGGTACTCTTATAGTAATTCAGCTGAAACTCTGTTCCGGAAAGCTGGGCATTGGCCGCTGCCTCGGAAATCCCCAGATCCGTCAGTCCCTGGGTGAGCTGCGCCTTGGTATTCTCTAACTCCTCCTTACTCTCCAGCAGCATCCGCACGCTTGGAGTATTTTCATAGTCGTCCAGCGCATCCTGCGCCGCCTTTACCTTCTCCTCGGCTATGACTGCCACCTGGGCCACCTGCTGGGGATCCCCGGCGATTTCCGCCATAATTTCCCCATAAATCACCTTCTGACTGTCTGTCAGGGTTGCCTCAAAGCTGCCCAGGGCACCCATAACCTCCTGTAGTAGGGCCTGCAGCGCCTCCGGATCGGTCATAAGCGCCGGATCGGAGAACCTCTCTGCAAAGGGGGCCAGCACGCCTCCCAGTCCCTGGTACACTGCCTTGGCATCAGAGAGCCGATCCTGGTGTGCCTTGTATTCCGGCGTATTCAGTCTCACCTCAATGGCCGCAATTCCCTGATTTACCTGGGCAAGCCCCTCCTCCAGCTGCTTTTTCTGGGTATTGAGCTGCTCTGTGGCCTGATTTTTTCCCTCCTTGTAGGCGTCAATGCCCTCATCGATCTCCTGCTGCTTCTCCTGGACCTCCGTCTGGCCGTCCAATAGCTCCTGGCGACCCTCCAGCATATCCTGCCGGCTGTCATTCAGCTCCTGCTGTCCCTCCTGAAGCTCCTTTCTGGCATCGGAAAGCTCCTGCTCTGCGTCTGCAAATTCCCCTTCTATGTAGCCGAACACCTGAAGATTCACCGCATCGATCTTCTCCTGGCGGATAATTACATGGACGCTCTCCTCCACCAGACCGCTGGCATCCACAGAGGCCACGCCCTCCAGGCTCTCCAACTCCGGAATCAGACTGTTATTGGCCAAATCCGTGATCTGGGCATTGTTCATGCCCTCCACGCCTATGGCCGCCACCATCACCGGCATCATATCCGGATTAAGCTTCATAATAATCGGATTTCCGATGGAATCATCCCAAAAGCCCCGGATCTGATCCAGGCTTTCCCGGATCTCCAGGGAAACCGAGTCCATATTGGCTGTCTGAGCAAATTCCAGGATTACCATGGAGTAATTTTCGCTGGAAATGGAGCTGATATTCTCAATGTTGCTGACCGTGGCCATAGATTGCTCTACCGGCTTTGTCACCACCATCTCCACGGTCTCCGGATTGGCTCCCGGGTATGTAGTCATTACAATGACATAGGGCAGATTGATGTTGGGAAAGAGATCCGTGGTCATCTTGGTAAATGACACACACCCTAAAATAATTACCAGCACCACAGCCACCAGCACCATATAGGGCTTTTTTACGCTGAGCTTTGCTATCATCTGAATATCCTCCTCAAAAATGGTGTTCGAAATTTTCTGCTTATTCCAAATGATCGTCAAAAACCGTCCGACCGGTCGGTCGGACGGTTTTTATTATATTACAGCATAAAAACAGTGTCAATTCCTCAGATATAAAAATTTTATAAATATTTTTTCAGGGTCTCTACCTTGTCTGTTTTCTCCCAGGGCAAATCAAGGTCCGTGCGGCCAAAATGTCCGTAGGCTGCGGTCTGCTTGTAAATGGGCCTGCGCAGATCCAGCATTTT
>CANPIM010000050.1 GCA_947574135.1 uncultured Lachnospiraceae bacterium | reverse complement strand
CGCATTGCTGGGAGTGTCTGTGGATGAAATTCTGGCAGGAAAAGAGAGAAGCTCTGAGAAATATTCCTACAGCAAAGCAGGGGTGGATATTTCCTATACGGATGCCATAAAAAGAGAGATGGCTGCGTATCTCAAAACAGAAAATCCCCGGGTTTTGAACGGGGTGGGTCCCTTTGCGTCCCTCTATGATATTTCCTTTCCGGAGCTTGCAGATCCGGTGTTAGTGCTCAAATCAGAGGAGCCGGGCTCCAAGCAGAAGCTGGCCATGGAGTACGGGTACAGTGAATCCATCTGCCATGATATGATCAATCATTTAGTCAACGACATTGCCGTAATGGGGGCAAAACCTCTGGCAGTTCTGGATACCATAGTCTGCGGAAATGCGGAAAAGGAGACGATAAAATCCCTGGTAAAGGGCATGGCAGACGCGTGCAGGGAAAACGAGTGTGCGCTGGTGGGAGGGGAAACCTCCATACAGCCGCAGGTGGTGGAAAAGGGCGTGTACATCCTGACCTCCACAGTGGCAGGCATTGTTTCCGGAGGAGCCATACTGGATGGATCTGCTATAAAGGAGGGGGACTCGGTGCTGGCTGTGGCCTCCAACGGGCTTCACACAAACGGATACTCCCTGGTTCGCCTTCTAATGGACAGGATGCCCCAAATGAAGCTGGACAAAATAGAGGGAGAGACCTTTCTGGAGAAGATTATGAAGCCCCATACGCCCTATTACCAGGCTCTTAAGAATTTATTTGGTCTGCCCGGTGTACATGGGATGGCACATATTACTGGAGGCGGCCTGGAGGGGAATCTCTGCAGAATTATTCCGGAGGGGTTGTGCGGGGCAATTGATTTGGCAAAACTAAGGCCCCTTCCTGTTTTTTCCTATATACAGAGAATGGGAAACATAGACACAGAGGAAATGCTCACAACCTTTAACTGCGGGGTGGGATTAAATATTGTAGTGTCTCAGGAAGGGAAACAGGAGGTACTGGACAGAATCGGAAAATACCATGACTGCTATGAGATAGGGGAGATTCGGCAGGGCCATGCAAGGGTTTCCTTTGAAAATACGGTTCGCTGGTAATGGGTCAGGAGACAGAAAGGAAAAATATCCCGGGAAAATGACAATCCCGGGATATTTTTGCGTCTCCATTATTCCTTTTCCCCTGCCTGATATTTTTCCACCAGAGCCCGAATCCTCTCATAGGGATCCAAAAGCTCACTGATGGACACATCATGATTCAGAGTATCAATGATCAGGGCAATGTATTTGCTCATATCGCAGTTTACATAATACGGACGGTTCAAAAGCTCTGGGGTCTGGTAAACCAGATTGGTGGTGAGCACCTTGGTGATGGTGCCGTCCTCATAAGCGGCGTCAAATTTGTCCAGGCCATTGGTAAAGAGGCCGAAGGTGGAGAAGATAAAAATCCTTCTGGCATTTCTGTTTTTCAGCTCGCAGGCTACCTCCAGCATGCTGTCCCCGGAGGAGATCATATCATCCACAATGAGCATATCCTTGCCGGCCACATCGCTGCCCAGGAATTCGTGGGCCACAATGGGATTCCGGCCGTTGATTATCCGGGTGTAATCCCGGCGCTTGTAAAACATACCCATATCCAGTCCCAGCACATTGGCCATATAGATGGCCCGGCTCATGCCGCCCTCATCAGGGCTTATTACCATCATATGCTGGCTGTCAATCTGTAAATCATCCACACTGCCCAAAAGTCCCTTTACGAACTGGTAGGTGGGCTGAACAGTCTCAAAGCCGTGGAGCGGAATGGCGTTTTGCACCCGGGGATCGTGGGCGTCAAAGGTAATGATATTTTCCACCCCCATTTTCGTCAGCTCCTGGAGGGCCAGGGCACAGTCCAGAGACTCCCGGGAGGTGCGCTTATGCTGCCGGCTCTCATAGAGGAAAGGCATAATCACCGTAATGCGCCGGGCCTTTCCGCCTACAGCCGCAATCACCCGCTTTAAATCCTGAAAATGGTCGTCCGGAGACATGTGGTTGGTGTAATTGTACAGAGGGTAGGTGAGACTGTAATTGCACACATCCACCATGAGATACAGATCATTGCCCCGGACGGATTCCTGGATAATGCCCTTGGCCTCCCCGGAGCCGAACCGGGGGGTTTTCACCTGAATCAGATAGGAATCCCGTTCGTAGCCGTTAAACATAATGGTTGATTTGTGCTCTAATTGGCTGTCATGCCGCCATGCAACCAGGTAATCGTTGACCTTTTGTCCCAGCTCCTTACAGCTGTCCAGAGGGATCAGGCCCAGGGAGCCGGTGGGAATGGTTTCCAGTACGCGCTGACTGCGTTGTAGCATAATAGTATCCTCCATATATTTATAGGGTGTGTTCCAATAGCTTTTTTTTGATGCGAATGTCCATGCCAGGCAGCTGCCAGATGGTATAGCAGCTGGTAATGCGGGACAGGGTCCGCTCGGAATAGGCATCCCTGAGAGCCTCCAGTCCCAGGTTTGAAGAGATAATGGTTGCCCGCTGCTTGAGAATCCGCTCATTGAGACAGAGAAACAGCTGGGAGGAGACAAAGGAATTGTTCAGCTCCGTGCCCAGATCATCAATAATAAGAAGATCGCAGGAAAAGATATAGGGATAGCTCTGTTGATAGGCGTCGGCCTTCTCTCCCCTGTCAAAATGGGCGTTGGCCAGGAGATCAAAGAGCTGAAAGGCTGTGAGGTACACCACGGAAAAGCAGCGATCCATAAGCTCCTTGGCAATGCAGTTGCAGAGAAAGGTTTTCCCTGTGCCGGTTTCCCCCAGAAAAAGCAGGTTGCGAAACTCCTTTCCAAACTCCTCCACAAAGAGCTGGACATCCGTGACCGCCCGCTGAATGGCAGGGAGATCCTGCTCCTCATAATAGGCATAGGAAAAGGTCTGAAAGTTTTCCTTCTCCAAGACCTGTGGCAGATGAAACTGGTCATACAGGTATTGAATGGTGGCCTGCTTAAGGCAGTGGCATTTCTCATTGCCAATATAGCCGGTGTCCTTGCAGTCCGGACAGTCATAGGTGAGCTCCAGATCAGCCGGGGAAAAGCCATGGGCCAAAAGGAGGGCTTCCTTTTCCCGGGCCAGTGCCTGCCAGGCCTGCTTTTGAGAGGCCTGCTCATCTCGAGCGCCTGCAATGGCAGAGCGAGCCTGGGCGGCAGCCAGAGTAATCATCTTGTCCTCCAGGGAGGACAGGGCCGGAATGGCCTGGTGAATCTCCTCCTGCCGCTTTTCCAGCTCCCTGCGGCGCCGGGTCCGGCGGGCCGCATAGGTGCGCATAATCGCCTCATACTGTGGGTTTTTAAGAGCCAACTGGGTAAACCTCCCTGTATCTTCAATGGTTGATCAGCTTTTCCTCCAGCTTGGAGAAATCATAATCCCTTTGCTTGAAATTGTGAAAACGGTTGGGGGCGCCGCTTTTCCTGGGAGGAGAAGCGGGAGCCGGGGAAGGCTGCGCTTTTTTTGTCCGCTGGCTGTCCAGGGCCTTAACGTCCGCCAGGGATTTCACCTTACTGGTATACCAGCTTTTCAGAATAGAATCCGTGTAGGCAAAGCTGGGCTGATGGATAGCGCCCATGGTGCGGTTGCAGGCCTCGGTAATGAGATCCAGGGAAAAGCCCCACTCCTGCAGCCATTTATTCATATAAGAAATCTCCGCTTCTACCGGATTGCGGCCCTTGATGCCAAAGGCCTTGAGAATGGCAAAATAGGATTTGCCGTATACGGAGCTTCCCTTTTTGGCCTGGGTCACCGTCTGATAGCCCTCCTGGTGCCAGGCCAGGGCTACGGATTCTATGTAGCGCAGACTCTTATGGTTTTTCGATACGCAATACTCGATCAAATATTCGATTAAGTCCGGGGAAAAGCCCAGGCCGTCATAAAAATACAGAATGGTGGCAATCTCCGTGGGACTTAGGGTTTTCCCTAAATATTGCTCGCAGATAAAGAGGAGCTGGTGGATCTCCTTTTGCTCCTGAAAACAGGCCAGCTGATCCGCCGTGTATTCGGTCCTGGCCGGGGCCGGCGCATCCTGAGAAAGAGGCGTTTCCTCCTGTGCAGCAGAGGAAAGGATGCCGCTTTCCTGGCTGGAGGAGGCTGGTACAGAAGAGGCTGGGGTTGACCCTTGGGACAACTCAAAGTCCTCTGTTTTCTCCTGTGGGGAAGCCGTCTTTACATGCTTGGGCTCTAAAAGGCAGATGCCGGAAAGCTTCCGCTGGGAGTCGTATTCCAGACGCAGCAGCTGCATTTTTTCCCAGTAAACCAAGGCCCGGTGCACATCGTTTTCCGTGTGCTCAAAGCGGTCGGCAATGGCCGGAATGGACAGCATGTCCTGCCCGGATTTCATACAGCGCAGAAGATAGAGATAGATCTTCACGTAGGCTCCGTTGGCGGCGGGCATATACTCGTCCAAAAATATATTGGATATGGGCGTGTCGGTTTGGGGTTGTGTTGTATGTAAAAGAAAATCACTCACGTTTGATAACCTCCACGGACAGTATACCACAACCCTTTCAAAAAGAGAATAAGCTTTTTTTGGAGGGCCGGGGACAGTTTTACAGATTGACATAATATGCCGGGATGTGGATAATGTGGATAACTTTGTGGAAGAAAATTATTTGCAACCGGGAGAGAGGCGGAGAAAGAAGAGAAATACAGGGGTTTGCCGGGAAAGAGAGGAATTTTGGGGGATAACTTATGTAAACGGTTCGTCCACAAAAAAATCCACATGTTTTTGCAGAGAAAAATGTGCATAAACATGTGGATAATGTGGATAACTAGGGGGCCAGAAGATTTTCTGCAATGTTTACCACGTCTCCTGCTCCCATAGTTATACACAGGTCGCCGTGTAAACATTTTTTTAATAAAAATTTTTCGATGTCCGAAAAAGAGGAAAAATAGTAGGCATCGCATCCCCGGGCCTTTAGCTTTTCCAGAAGGGTTTGGGAGCTGATCCCCAGGGTGTCCGTCTCCCGGGCCGCATAGATGTCTGCCAGAATCACATGGTCTGCCAGAGTCAGAGAATTGGCAAATTCTTCCAAAAAGGCCTTGGTGCGGGTGTAGGTGTGTGGCTGAAAGACACACCAGATCTCCCGATGAGGATATTGAGCGGCCGCCTCCAGGGTTGCCCGGATTTCCGTGGGGTGGTGGGCGTAATCGTCCAGAACGGTAAAGCCATGTACCTGTCCCTTATACTGGAAGCGGCGATCTGTTCCCGTAAAGGCCTCAAGTCCCAGACAGGCGTCGGGAAGCGGAATGGAGAGGGCATCGGCCAAAGCCAGAGCCGCCAGGGCATTCTGTACATTGTGAAGGCCCGGAACGCCTAAGGAGATCCGGCCCTTTAAGATACCGGATTTTATCAGGGTAAAGGAGGGCAGGGCCTTAGAATCATAGGTAATATCCACGGCCTGGTAGGTATCTGTGGGGAGAAAGCCGCAGGTAACCGTCCGGGCGGCTATGCCCTGGGTGATTTCCTCCCAGTTTTCAATGGCGCTGTTAATAATCAGGAGCCCCTCCTTTGGCAGAAGGCCGGCAAAACGATGGAAGGAGCTTCGAATGTCCGCCAGATCCTTGAAGAAATCCATATGATCCTCTTCAATGTTCAGAATAATGCCAATGGTGGGATGGAAATGGAGAAAGCTGTTGGTGTACTCACAGGCCTCGGTAAGGAAGGTCTGAGATTTTCCCACCCGGATATTTCCCCCGATAAGAGGCAGCATCCCTCCCACGGAGATGGTGGGATCTGTGTCTGCCTTCATTAATATGGAGGCGATCATAGAGGTGGTGGTAGTCTTGCCATGGGTGCCGGAGACGGCGATGGCTGTGTCATAATTGGTCATGATCTGGCCCAAAAGCTGGGCCCGGGAGAGCATGGGGATGCCCAGCTCCTTCGCTCTTTGATATTCCGGATTGTCTGCATGGATAGCGGCGGTGTAGACCACCAGCTCACAGCCGGGCTGAATGTTTTCGGCACATTGACCGATAAAAATCTGCGCCCCCTTTGCCTCCAGAAGCTCTGTTAAGGGGGAGGCCGTTCTGTCGGAGCCGGAAATGGTGAAATGCTCTTCCAAAAGGATTTCGGCCAGGCCACTCATGCTGATGCCGCCGATGCCAATAAAATGAATATGAATGGGATTTTGAAAATGAATCTGATACATAGCTGCGCTTCCTTTTATTTTTACTTTATGTAAGTATACCCTGTATTTGTGCAAAATGCAAAGGATGTCCCAAAAAAGTGTAGGAAAAGGGAAAAAACTTTGAAAATCCGCATAATTCTATCAAAACTAGACAAGAAAATGGGCGATAACATCATGAATTTATATAAAATCAATAAGAATGCCGTCGAAGGCCCGCACATATTGTTTAAAATAAATTCACATATTTTCTAAAAAATGTTCACTATTTACAAAATATGTGATATAATGCCCCTATAGCAAGGACCTATAGAATATTACAACAAGAGGTGATCGCGTGATTAAAAAGGAAATGATAGCCATGCTTTTAGCTGGCGGACAAGGCAGCAGGCTGGGCGTTCTGACTGCAAAGGTAGCCAAGCCAGCTGTAGCGTTTGGAGGGAAATATCGGATTATTGACTTTCCCTTGAGCAACTGCATCAATTCCGGGATTGACACGGTGGGAGTGCTGACCCAGTATCAGCCCTTGCGTCTCAATACCCATATTGGAATTGGTATGCCCTGGGATTTGGACAGGAACAACGGAGGAGTGACGGTACTGCCGCCCTATGAAAAAAGTACAAACAGCGAATGGTATACCGGTACGGCCAATGCCATTTATCAGAATCTGGATTACATAGAGACCTACAATCCGGATTATGTGTTGATTCTCTCCGGAGATCATATCTACAAGATGGATTACGAGGTAATGCTGGATTATCACAAGGAGAACAATGCGGATGTGACCATAGCGGCTATGCCCGTTCCTTTGGAGGAGGCCAGCCGTTTTGGCATAGTGATTACCAATGACGACGGACAGATAACGGAGTTCGAGGAAAAGCCGGAGCATCCCCGGAGCAATCTGGCCTCCATGGGTATCTACATATTCAGCTGGCCCATTCTGCGCAATGCGCTCATTGAGATGTCAGACCAGCAGAGCTGTGATTTTGGAAAGCATATCATTCCCTACTGCCATGAAAACGGAAACCGGCTCTTTGCCTATGAGTACAATGGCTATTGGAAGGACGTGGGGACCTTAGGCTCCTACTGGGAGGCTAATATGGAGCTGATTGACATTATTCCGGAGTTTAATCTCTATGAGGAGTTCTGGAAGATTTATACCAAGAGCGACGCAGTGCCGCCCCAGTATATTTCCTCGGAATCCAAGATCGAGCGGAGCATTATCAGCGGCGGATCCAATATTTACGGGGAGGTTTACAACTCGGTGATCGGTTCCGGCGTGACCATCGGTTCCGGCACGGTGGTGCGGGATTCCATTATTATGAAGAATACGGAGATTGGCAATCATTGTGTGATTAACAAGGCCATTGTTGCGGAGGAGGTGGAAATTTCCGACGGTGTGGTAATGGGAGAGGGGGAGGATGTGCCCAACAAGATTCAGCCAAAGATTTATTCCTTTGGTCTGGTGACTGTGGGGGAGGACTCCTATATCCCGCCCAACGTGCGGATCGGAAAGAATACGGCGATTGCGGGAAATACCACCCCAGAGGATTATCCGAATGGCGCTCTTGAAAGCGGCGAATCATTGATAAAGGCAGGTGACAGAGAATGAGAGCGATTGGAATTATACTGGCAGGCGGAAGCAATCACAGAATGAGAGAGCTGTCACAGAAAAGGGCTGTGGCGGCCATGCCTGTGGCCGGCAGCTACCGGAGCATTGATTTTGCCCTGAGCAATATGTCCAATTCCCATATCCAGAAGGTGGCAGTATTAACCCAGTACAATGCCCGTTCCCTGAATGAGCATCTGAACTCTGCCAAGTGGTGGGATTTCGGAAGAAAGCAAGGGGGGTTGTATATTTTAACTCCCACCATCACGGCTGACAACAGTGTGTGGTATCGGGGAACCGCAGATTCCATTTATCAGAATTTGGATTGGCTGAAGCAAAGCCATGAGCCCTATGTGGTATTAGCCTCCGGAGATGGAGTTTATAAGATGGATTACAATAAAATCCTGGAATACCACATAGAGAAGAAGGCAGACATTACGGTGGTGTGCAAGGAAATGGAGGCGGGCACCGACGTAAGCCGGTTTGGAGTGGTGCGTCTGGCCAGCGACGGTCGTTTGGAGGACTTTGAGGAAAAGCCCATGGCCACGGACAAAACCACCATTTCCTGCGGGATCTATGTGGTCCGCAGAAGGCAACTCATTGAGCTGATAGAAAAATGTGCCCAGGAGGAGCGCTATGATTTTGTTCAGGACATCCTGATTCGCTACAAAAACCTCAAGCGTATTTACGGTTATATGATAAAGGATTACTGGAGCAGCATTGCCTCCGTGGAATCCTATTATCAGACCAATATGGATTTCCTGAAACGGGAGGTACGGGATTATTTCACCAGGCAGTATCCGGATATTTATTCCAAGGTGCAGGATTTGCCGCCGGCGAAATATAACCTGGGGGCAAATGTAAAGAATTCCCTGGTTTCAAGTGGATGCATTATCAATGGTACAGTAGAAAATTCTGTAATCTTTAAAAAGGTATTTGTGGGCAATAATTGTGTGATTAAAAATTCAATTATTATGAATGATGTTTATCTTGGAGATAACACATACATTGAAAACTGCATCGTAGAAAGCCGGGACACCATTCGTGCCAATTCCCGCTATGTGGGTGAGGACGGAATCAAAATCGTGTTAGAGAAAAATGAGCGATATGTGATTTAAGGACATATGTCCGGTTGCACGAAGAGAAGGGAGAAGTGTTTACATGCAGATTACGGATGTACGTGTGAGAAAAGTGACAAAGGAAGGGAAGATGAAGGCTGTTGTTTCTATCACCATTGACGATGAGTTCGTGGTTCATGATATCAAGGTGATAGAGGGAGAAAAGGGGCTGTTCATCGCTATGCCGAGCAGAAAGGCTTCTGACGGAGAATACCGGGATATTGCTCACCCCATCAATTCGGGAACCCGGGAAATCATTCAGAATATTATTCTGGATAAATATCAGGCAGCCTTGCTGGAATCGGGGGAAGAGGCATAGAGCCCTGACGTTGCAGTCCGGGATTTGTATCGAAGCTTACTAAAAAATAAGTGTAGATAGCATTATATAACAAGGGGTAGCCGCTCCAGAAATGAGGGATCATTTTTGGAGCGGTTTTTTAAAAAATTTTCTAAAATGGCTTGAAATCCTGTTAAGAATTCGTTAAGATATTAGTAAAGAAGTGGCCCATTTTACATGCGCATACATGCGAAGGGGGTGCTATATATGCGTAGGGATTGTAAAGACTGCAGGTATTGTAGCGATCGCAACAGGAACCGTTGGCGTAGTTCCATCTGGTGCCATTTTCACCGCACTGTAGTCACGTCCAACCGGGCGGATCAATCCTGCAAACTTTGGCGGCGCGCCCTTTAATTAGGGTGCAAAGCCAAAATCAAATGTACAAAAAAAGAAACCTTTGAAAGAGCCTTAGCGGATAGGGCTCTTATTAATTTTCAAATATTTGTTCTCCTTGACCCTGTGATTCGGAACCTTTGGAGAACGTGCGTTCTGGATTCCTTGGGGAAACAGCTCTTGCAAAAATTCCTGTTCTCCTGTAAGATAAAAACGGAATGAGTCCGGGAAGAAAGAAGCCCTGGGACCAAAGACTTTTATCCGGAAAGAGGAATACGGCATGTATATCATTGCGGGATTGGGAAATCCTACAAAAAAGTATCAGCATACCCGGCATAACATCGGATTTGATGTGATGGACTGCATGGCTGAAAAATATCATATAGAGATGAACCAGAAAAAGCACAAGGCTGTCTGTGGAGCCGGGTATGTGGAGGGGCAAAAAGTATTGCTTTTAAAGCCCCAGACCTTTATGAACCTGAGCGGCGCCAGCGTTCGGGAGGCGGTGGATTTCTATAAAATCGATCCCACCAGAGAATTGATTGTCATATACGATGATGTGAACCTGGATCCGGGAAATTTACGCATCCGGAAAAAGGGGAGTGCCGGAGGACACAATGGCATCAAGGATATTATCGAGAAGCTGGGAACCCAGGAGTTTTCCCGCATCCGGGTGGGAGTGGGGGAGAAGCCGGCCCAATTCGATCTGGCAGACTATGTGCTGGGACATTTTGACAAAGAGGACAGGGCTCTCATCGAGGAAGCCATAGGACGGGCCGCCCAGGCGGCGGCCATGATGGTCCGGGGCGACACGGAGGGAGCCATGAACATATATAATAAGAAGGTTGAGCGATAGGATGAAAGCCTTTCTGGAACCCTTACAACAGCTGGAGGCCTTTTCGGAGTTAAAAAGGCAGTTAAAAAAAACCACGGGAATCACCCAGCTAAGCGGCTGTGTGGAATCGCAAAAGGTGCATATGGCTTACGGGTTTGGAGCGGATTTCAAGCGAAACCTGATCCTGACCTACAGCGAAAAAAAAGCAAAGGAAATCTATGAGGAGTATCATTTTTTTGATACGGAGGCTGTGCTGTACCCGGCCAAGGATTTCCTCTTTTTTCATGCAGATTTACATGTAAAGCTTTTGATGCAGCAGCGCATCAGCGCCGTAAAGGCCCTGCTTTCCAGAGAACGGGTGACGATTATCACCACCATGGACGGCTGTATGGACCGGCTGCTGCCGGCAGAGGAGATTCAAAGGCTGCTTTTGCAGGTAAAAATCGGGGGAACCCTGAACACAGATGCCTGGGCGGCCAAGCTGGTCTTTTTGGGCTATGAACGGGTGGGTCAGGTGGAGACTCCCGGGCAGTTTGCAGTCCGGGGAGGGATCCTGGATATCTTTCCTCTCACGGAGGAGAATCCGGTGCGCATAGAGCTCTGGGACGATGAGGTGGATTCCATTCGAAGCTTTGAGGCGGAGAGCCAGCGGTCTGTGGAAAATCTCCAGGAGGTCTGTATCTATCCGGCGGCAGAGCTGGCCGTGGGGCAAAAGCCGGAGAAGCTTGTAAACTTTCTGGACTATTTTCGGGGGGAGGATTCCCTTGTTCTGTTAGACGAGCCTAACCGATTGGTGGAGCAGGCCCAGGCGGTGGAGACAGAATTTCGGGAGAGCATGGCCAACCGTGCGGAAAAGGGAGAGGCATTGCCTCCGGAGGCACAGCTTTTCTGCGGCTGCGAGGAGGTTGTGGCCCGGCTGAACGGGCGGACCTGTGTGTCCCTTTGCACCATGGAGCCCCGGCAGACGGGATGGAATGTGCAGAGAAAGGCCCAGGTGGCCGTAAAGTCCATCAATCCCTACCACAACAGCTTTGAGCTTTTGGTAAAGGATTTAAAGCGGTGGAAGCGGGAGAAATGCAGCGTGATCCTTCTGTGCTCCTCCCGAACCAGGGCCCGGCGTTTGGCTCTCGATCTTCAGGAGCAGGAGCTCAATAGCTTTTACGCAGAGGATATGGACCGGGTGGTGACCGGGGGAGAGATTATGGTGGCCCACGGAACCCTGCGCCAGGGCTACGAATATCCTATGATCCGCTTTGTGGTGCTTTCGGAGACGGATATTTTCGGGAAGGAAAAAAAGAAGCGCAGAAAGCATAAGACCTACGAGGGACAAAAGATCAACAGCTTTTCCGAGCTGAATGTGGGAGACTATGTGGTCCACGAAAATCATGGGCTTGGCATCTACAAGGGCCTGGAAAAGGTAGAGGTTGACAAGGTCCTGAAGGACTATATAAAAATCGAATACGCGGCCGGGGGGAATCTCTACATTCTGGCCACCCAGCTGGAGATGATTCAGAAATACGCGGGAGCCTCTGAGGGACGAAGTCCCAAGCTTAATAAGCTTGGCGGCGGAGAGTGGAACCGGACCAAGGCCAAGGTACGGGGAGCCGTGAAGGACATTGCCAAGGATCTGGTGGCCCTCTATGCGGCCCGGCAGCAGAAAAACGGCTTTGCCTACGGGCCGGATACGGTATGGCAGCGGGAGTTCGAGGAGCTCTTCCCCTTTGAGGAGACAGAGGACCAGCTGTTGGCCATAGAGGCCACCAAGAAGGACATGGAGAGCGCCAAAATCATGGACCGGCTTATCTGCGGGGATGTGGGCTACGGCAAGACGGAGATCGCCATTCGGGCAGCCTTTAAGGCGGTACAGGAAAACAAGCAGGTGGTGTATCTGGTTCCCACCACCATTCTGGCCCAGCAGCACTACAGCACCTTTGTCCAGCGCATGAAGGAATTTCCCGTGCGGGTGGATCTTTTGTCCCGGTTCCGCACGCCTGGGGAGCAGAAAAAGACGTTGGCGGATCTGAAAAAGGGCTTTGTGGATATTGTTATCGGCACGCATCGGGTGCTGTCAGCGGATGTGGAATATAAGGATCTGGGACTTCTGATTATTGATGAGGAGCAGCGCTTCGGGGTGGCCCACAAGGAAAAGATCAAGAAGCTGAAGGAAAATGTGGATGTGCTGACCCTGACGGCCACGCCCATTCCCAGAACCCTCCATATGAGCCTTATCGGGATTCGGGATATGAGCGTGCTGGAGGAGGCGCCTCAGGATCGGGTGCCCATTCAGACCTATGTGATGGAATATAACGATGAGATGGTCCGGGCTGCCATCAGCCGGGAGCTTTCCCGGGGCGGTCAGGTGTATTATGTGTACAATCGGGTGAACACCATTGTGGAGATTACCAACCAGGTGGCAAAGCTGGTGCCGGAGGCCAATGTGGCCTTTGCCCACGGGCAGATGAAGGAACATCAGCTGGAGCGGATTATGTACGATTTTATCTCCGGGGAGATCGATGTGTTGGTGTCCACCACCATTATCGAGACCGGACTGGATATTTCCAATGTAAACACCATGATTATCCACGATGCAGATAATATGGGTCTTTCCCAGCTATACCAGCTCCGGGGACGGGTGGGTCGGTCCAACCGGACAGCCTACGCGTTTCTCATGTATCGGCGGAATAAGATGCTGAAGGAGGTGGCGGAAAAGCGGCTCAGCGCCATTCGGGAGTTTACGGAGCTGGGCAGCGGCTTTAAGATTGCCATGCGGGATCTGGAAATACGGGGAGCCGGCAATCTTCTGGGAGCAAGGCAGCACGGGCACATGCAGGATGTAGGCTATGATTTGTACTGCAAAATGCTGAATGAGGCGGTAAAGGAGCTGAAGGGGATTCCGGTGGAGGAGAGCTTTGGCACGGTGGTGGAGCTGGAGCTGGATGCCTTTATTCCGGAGAAATATATTTCCGGTGAGGGACAGCGCCTGGATATTTATAAGCGGATCGCCGGGATCGAGAGTCAGGAGGAGTGCGAGGATATGCAGGATGAGCTCATTGACCGGTTTGGAGATCCCCCTTCTTCGGTGCAGAATCTCTTGCTGGTGGCCCGCATGAAGGTACTGGCCCATGAGGTTTATGTAAAGGAGATCTCTCAGAAGGAGCAGGAAATTCGCTTTCTTCTCTATGAGCGGGCAAAGCTCCACCCGGAGCGGATCCCGGAGTTTGCCATGGCCTATGGGGGGAATATGAAGCTGGTCATGGGGGAGAGTCCCAAGCTGGTGTATGCCCTCAGAAGAAACAATCGGGAGGAGAAGAGGGATGTGGTGCAGCTGGTGACGGAGATTTTGGAGCATATGAAGATGCTGCTGTAAAAAAGGAACAAAAGCAGAAAAAACAAGGGCGGGGAAATTTTCGGATAGCAGGAAAATAAGGAAAAGAGGAAAAGCTTGATGTTTGAAAAGAAAAGAAAAAAGAAAAGGGGAGCCAGGGCCAAACTTGCAGCTCTATTGTTGGGCTTTTTGCTCACGGCTCTGCTTACAGGCTGTGGGGAGACGGAGGAGTCGGTGGCTGTTCTCAATGGGGAGGAAATCTCCCTGTCAGAGGCCGTTTTCTATACCCGGCTGAATCAGCAGCAGTGGGAGCAGGCCTATGGGGAGACCTTTGGAATGGATTTCTGGACCCAGGATCTCAATGCGGAGACGGGAACCTTTGCCGATGAATTGAAAAGGCAGGTGATGGATACTATCTGTCAGATCCATCTTATGAATGCCCACGCAAAGGAGTATGGGGTGAGCCTCAGCAGGGAGGAGGAAAAGGAGATCGACAAAAGGGTCCAGGATTTTATGGACTCCCACAGCAAGGAGGTCCGGGAGGCGGCCGGAGCGGATAAAAAGCGGGTTAAGGAGCTTTTGCGTCAGCGAATGCTGGCGGACAAGGTAGCCCAGGCTATGGTGGCGGACTATGAGCCTCAGGTGACAGAGGAGGAAGCGGCTTTAGGGAAAATGACCTACTGTCTGTTTTCCACCCTGGGGACCTATGATACAGAGGGAAATCATCAGGGTGTAACCACGGAGGAGCGAAAAGCCATTGAGGCGGAGGCAAATAGCTTTGCCCAGCGATGTGGGGAGCTGGGAGATATTAACGGAGCTGCCCAGGAGGCTGGCCGGACCTTAATTGACGTATATTTTAATGACAAGACCGACGGCGGGGTTCACGAGAAGGTGGCGGATCTGGTGCGCACCCTGGAGGAGGGGCAGTGTGCAGGGCCGGTGAGCACAGAGGAGGGCTATTATGTGGTGCAGTATATAAGCGTTCAGGACGAGACGGCCACGGCCCAGAACCGGGAAGCGCTTATGGAGCAGAAAAAGGCGCAGCGGTGCCAGGAAATGTATGAGGCCTGGCTGAAAGAGGCGGATTTTACCATTGATCAGGAGCTTTGGGATACGGTTCAGGTGACGGAGGTGCAGTTTTTAGGACCGTGAGAGGGCCGGCTTTGGGGAAAAGAGCTTTGAGCTGCCAGGTTTTAGGCCGGATCTGTGAAAAAATTGTGTTAAGTGGATAAAAAACGTTGCCGGAAAGGAAAAAACGGATTATAATGGACGGAAGATAAAAGGAAGGATGTTGGAAAAGATGAAAAAGAGATGGCATATATGGATGGCAGCAGCTCTGGCCCTGACCTTGGGGCTTACCGGCTGCGGGAAAAAGCTTGACGGCACCCAGACGGTGGCTGTACTGGATGAGACCAATATACCCCTGGCAGAGGTGAATCTTATGCTGCGGTATCAGCAGGCCCAGATGGAGACCTATTACAGCGGCTTTATGGGGAGCAATATTTATCAGCAGGATATCTCCGGGGACGGCACCATTTATGGGGAGACGGCAAAGGCCACCCTTATGGATACCTTCCAGGAGCTGTATATTCTGGAGGCGGAGGCGGCCAATTATGAGGTTGCCCTTTCTGAGGAAGAAAAAAGCGCCATTACGGCGGCGGCCCAGCAGCTTATGGCAGACAATGAGGACAACCGGGTTAGATCGGCTCTGACGCTGAGCCAGGGAACCGTGGAGCATCTGTTGACCCTGTTTACGCTGGATGAGAAGATGAAGGACGCTCTCACGGTAGATGTGGACACCCATGTGTCCGATGAGGAGGCTGCCCAGAAGCGGGTGACATACCTCTTTGTGTCCAAGCGGGGAACGGAGCTGGATGAGGAGGGAAATCCCATAGATCTCACCGAAGAGGAGCTGACAGCCTTAAAGGAAAAGGCCCAGGGAATTTTAGATGAGGCAAAGGCAGGAGGAGATCTCTCGGCAGCTGCCCAGACCCAGGAGTTGACAGCAAACAGCATGACCTACGGGGAGGACAGCACGTCCCTACCGGAGGAGGTAAAGGCGGCCGCGGACAAGCTGGCCGAGGGCGAGTATACAGAGGTCATTGACACAGAGGCCGCCTACTACATTGTGCAGATGGACAGCCTTTTGGACCAGGAGGCTACCCAGGCCAAAAAAGATCGAATCCTCCAGGATCGAAAGAGTGATCTGTTTACGGAAAAGTACGAGGAGCTAAAGACCGCCCACACCTTTACCATAAAAGAGGACGTGCTGGCCCAGATGACCTTTGAGCAGCAGATTACTCTGAAAATGGAGGAATAATTAATAATTCAGGAGAGAAGCCAGCCTCCACAAGAATGCAAAGAAAAGCAACTGTCGGGAAATAGATAATCATAAAACAGGGGAAACAGCGGCTCTTATCAGCCACTGCTCCCCTGTATTTTTCTGGCAAATTTCCCTTCTTTTTTCCATATTAGGCAACCCTTTCCCCATATTAGCCAACTCTTTCCCATATTAGGCAACCTTTTCCCCATATTAGCCAACCCTTCCATATTAGGCAACCATTTTCCCATATATTAGCCAACCCACAGCCGGGAAGGGCAGAGACAGGTCCCACGCAAACCATTTGGGGGATGCTTTTAGCGAAAGCGAAATCCACTGCTTACGGAGACTAAAACGCGAAGGCATTCCTGAGCGTTTTCTAGTCGCAGTTAGCAGTTAGTTCGCTGGAGTGTTATCCCCGTTTGCGTGGGACCTGTCTCTGCCCTTCCCGGCGTCCCTTTGCCTACAACGGAGACTAAAACGCGAAGGCATTCCTGAGCGTTTTCTAGTCGCAGTTAGCAGTTAGTTCGCTGGAGTGTTATCCCCGTTTGCGTGGGACCTGTCTTTGCCCTTCCCGGCGTCCCCTTGCCTACATATGTAACAAATTCTTAATATTTCTGTAAGATGGTTGCATTCTCCATAGGGGGATGCTATAATACACCCAAAACCGCTTTTTTAGGACAGGCAAAAAAGCGGAAGGGAAGAACAATAGGAAACAGGAGAGGGACAGCAGAAAGGAGACGAGATGAGAAACAAAAGACGATTGGCATTGACCCTGGCTCTTTGCCTTGTGGCTGGCAGCATCAGCGGCTGCAGTTCAAGGGCAAAGGTGACAGAGGATATGATTCCCACAGTGACGGATCTGCGGTCCGGGGCGTCGGTGGCGGAGGAGCCGGAGACAGAGCCGGCAGAGGTGCTGGGTCTGGCCATGAATACCTCGTATCTGTCTGAGCTGACCCGGTTGGACGGAGATAACACAGAGGCCGTGGGCGTGGAGGCCAAGGACATTCACGTGGTGATGAAGGCCACCTCCGTGGAAAAGGACCTGAAAATCAAGTTTGTCAATGAGAAAAACGGTCGGGTAATCACCGGGACCGCCTTTGCCGTGGAGGTAACGGGAGCTGACAAGAAGGCAAAAAGCTACACGGATGAGGACAAGGACGGTATTATCCATATTAAGGAGATAGAGGGCGGCAGCTATAAGGTGAGCATGAAGAGCGCCGACGGCTATCAGAGCAGCAGCGATATTACGGCTACGGTGAAGGATAAGATTGAGTACGCGGTGGTGGATGTAACCGACGAGATTAAGAAGGAAAGCGAGATCAACGTGTCCAAGGAGGACGGCGCTTACGGCGGCGGAAATACGGATTCCTCTACCATAGACGTCACCCTGACAGATACGGTGGAATTTGTGGAGTCCACCAAGACCCCCATTTATGCCGAGGGAGAGCGAAAGCAAAAGACGGACGGCTTTGGACAGCCCATGTATGCTAAGCAAAGGGTAGATAAATTTGGAACTCCCATGTATGCAAAGGTTTTGTCTGAGCCCTATCATATAGACGAGAATGGCGATAATATTTGTGACTGGTGCCAGGGGAAGATGGATTCCCACGTACATAGCTATACGGAAACGGTAGTCACGGCGGCTACCTGCGAGGCAGTCGGGGTAAAGGAGCTGAAATGTTCCTGTGGAGATAAAAAGATAGAGGAGATTCCGGCAACCGGACATAATTATGTGGAGAGCAGCCGGACAGAGCCTACAGTGGACAAGGAGGGAGAGGTTGTAAAGACCTGTGCGAATTGCGGCAGCTCTGTGACAGAGAAGCTTCCTAAGCTTCCGGCGCCGCCTGTTACGGAACCTCCTGCCACCTCCGATCCTTCGGTACCCTCGGGAACTGACACAGGAGCCCAGAATCCGGCCAATCCCCCTGCGCAAACCCCTGGGGATGCAGCAGGCACACAGCCCACAGGAGAGGGAGAGCCCACAGCTGCACTGCGCTTTAAGGGCTTTGAGAGATTCCTGAGTGAGGCGATCCAGCCGGCCGGAGTGCTGGCGGATCAGGTACGCCTTGTGGGAACCACGGCCCCCACCTCTCTTCCTGTGACGGAGAAGGTGGTGTATGACACCAGCTCCGCTCCCATTTATGACACGGCCAGCGAGCCGGTGTATGAGGAGCAGAATATTGTGGGCTACAAGTACACGGGCTGGCAGACCATTGACGGAAAGACTTATTTTTACGATAAAAACGGAAACTGTGTAACCGGTACCCAGGTGATTCAGGGAGTACAGTACACCTTTGACACAGGCGGAAAGCGGTCCGGTGTTATCGGCATTGATGTCTCCAAATACCAGAGCAGCATTAACTGGCAGCAGGTAAAGAATGCAGGCATTGATTTTGTGATTATTCGCTGCGGATACCGGGGCTACGGCACAGGCGTGCTGGTGGAGGATCCCATGTTCCGCTCCCATGTTTCCGGGGCCAAGGCCGCCGGCCTGCGGGTAGGCGTGTACTTCTTCAGCCAGGCGATTACCGAGGCGGAGGCTGTGGAGGAGGCCAGTATGGCCATTAGCCTGGTGAAAAAGGTGGGAGGCATCAACCTTCCCATTGCCATTGACAGCGAGTATGCAGCCGGCGGAGCAGGCCGGGCCGACGGCCTGAGCAAGAGCCAGCGGACAGCCATTACAAGAGCCTTCTGCAACACCATTGCCAACTCCGGCTACACTCCCATGGTGTACGCCAGCAAGAGCTGGTTTGGAGAGCATCTGAATGTGTCCTCTCTGAGCGGCTATCGGATCTGGGTGGCCCACTATGCTGCTTCCTGCGGCTACACCGGGCACTATGATATCTGGCAGTATACCTCCAAGGGAAAGGTATCAGGCGTCAGCGGAAACGTGGACATGAACATTAGCTATATGTAAACGAATAAGAGAAAGATTATAGAGAAGTCGTCGCGGAAGATATTTACCCGGCGGCTTCTTTTTTGATAGCAGGCAGATCTCACATTCCCGGGTCTGCGCCCTTGCAGGGAGAGGGGATTCTGAAAACCTGGCCTTTTACATATATTGTAAAAAAAGATGGAATGATGAATTATGAAAAATCTATTAAACAGCAAGGGCTTCAAAGAGTTAGCAGCCGGAAAAGAGTGGAAAAAATGGGTGGGCGTGGGCCTTTTGTTTGTATGCTCCTTTTTTGGGGGAAGGCTGGCCGCCCAATTTCGGGACACAGGCTCCCTCTTACCCGCCAACGCCGATGCTGCAGGCAGCTGGGGACTTAGCTTTCAGGAGGAGGGCAGGGCGCCGGTGGGAAATGCCAGCGCTTCCTATTTAAAAGATTATGACGCTTATTACGTAAAGGAGACAGAAGAAAAGATCATATATCTTACCTTTGATTGCGGCTTTGAGAACGGAAATACCCCTGCGATTCTGGATGCCTTAAAAAAGCATCAGGCGCCGGCAACCTTTTTTATTGTGGGAAATTTTATGGAGACCAGCCCGGACCTGGTAAAGCGTATGGTTGCGGAGGGACATACGGTGGGCAATCACACCTATCATCACCCCAATATGTCTAAGATGGGAACAAAGGAGGAATTTTTAGGGGAGCTTAAGAGCCTGGAAGAGCTCTATGAAAAAACCGTGGGTCAGCCCATGTCAGCCTATTACCGGCCGCCCCAGGGCATTTACAGTGAGAGCAATCTGAAGATGGCCAAGGACCTGGGCTATCAGACCATATTCTGGAGCCTGGCCTATGTGGACTGGAAGCAGGACAGTCAGCCCACCAAGGAGGAGGCCTTTGATAAGCTTTTAGGCCGGATCCATCCCGGGGCTGTGGTGCTGCTCCACAATACCTCCAGCACCAACGGACAGATTTTGGATGAGCTTTTGAGTAAATGGGAGGAAATGGGATACCAGTTCCGGCCCTTAAGTGATTTGACAGGCGGACAGTAGGAGCAAAGGCTATTTTTCGGTTTTGCTACTCTTCGGTTTTGGTAAAGCTGGCTTTGATTTCTGTGCCCGGATCCTCCAGCCGGAGTGTAATGGAAGAGGAGGTCAGACTGCCGGAGAGAAGGGTTCCACCGTGGATTTCCCATGCGGCGAACTGATAGCCATCCGCCGGGCAGGCTGTCAGGGAGAGGGGATAGTCTGTGTAATACCGGCCGATCCAGCTTCCGTCTCCCATATCCGGAGTAATGGTATTGAGAGTCAGGGAGCCTGCATCGGGCTGGTCAAGAGACAGGGTGAGAGAGACAAGGGGGCCCTCCAGAGAAAAGTGTTGGGCCAGACAGGGCATGATGGCGTCAAAGCGGTGGAGGAAAAAGTCCCGGATAGAGTTCGCCTCCTCCTGGTAGGCGGAGGAATCCAAGGTGTGGGAAGCATTCCACCGCTCGTTGCTCTTGGCTGCGTATTTGGAAAAATTTTCCAGTTGCAGGTCCATACTGGTCAGAACGGTTTCCGGACGGAAGTTCTCGTTAGCCATATCCTGGAAGGTGATGACAAAGCGTCTACGAAAATCCTCATTGGCCATGAGAGTGTTCATGGGAGGAGAGTCCAAAAAGCCTGCGGGAGAATAGGCCGGGTGATCCACAAAGGAATCAATGGCCCAGGCCGGCCGTTCCGCAGAGATCTCCATGCCGGCGCCAAAGGAATTATCTGTGTCATAGAGCATCCAGCGCCAGCGGCCGTCCTGCCAGAGGAGAGGACCGGATTCGGTGCTTTTCCAGGTAAATACATTGCCTCCCAGAGGCTTGGTGTCTGTGTTGGCCACATAGATATTGGTGCAGAGCCAGTCTATAAGACTTTGCATGTCCAGCTGGCTTTCCGCCTCCTGATAATAAAGGGGATTTGACATATCCTCCTCCAGAAGATTGCGCAGGCTTTTGAAGAGACGCAGATCCTCCGGATCGCCGTTGGCAACCGTATAGGTGGATTCAATGAGAAGAAGGTCCTTAGCATCCACATGAAAATAATGCTCTGCATAGGCAGCGTCATATTTTTCCATAAGATAATACAGCCCCCAGTATTCTCCGTTCAGAAATACCTGGCAGGGCTGGTATTTTTGGGTGGCAACGCTGCGGTCCGCAACCAGAGGGCCAATAAGCACCTTGGCCAGCTGATAGCTGCCATTGAGGGTCAGGGCAGAATAGGAGGCGCCGCTTTCAAAGAATACAGGTGCAAAGGAGGAAGAGCCATAGCGTTCCCGGCTATACAAAGAAAAGCTTTTCTGGGGAAAATTCCGGGATTGATTTCCGCGAATGCGCATGCCCCCTTCCTGGCTGAACAAGAGCTCCTGATCCGGGGAAAAATAGTCAAAATGGGCGTTTCTCTCATAGAGGCAGCCCTTTTGTCCATAATTGGTGTAGGGCATAAGCTCTGCCCAGGGGTAGTCGGGACTAACCTCTCCGGCAGCCAATCCCTCCTGATAGAGAGAGCCCATGACATAGATGCCTCGATCCGGATCAAAGAGGGCTTCCGGATCCGCTACCAGGGAAAGCACAGGAATATTTTCATAGCTCTCCTTTTCCTGGAACCCAATGAAATAGACGCCGGTGACGGTAGGGCTATAGTTTCCCTCCGGATCCATGGCCCTGGCCCGCACAACCACCGCCTTATCCAGGGGCTCTGTGGGAGGCTCGTAGGGATACTGCATTCCGGAGATATCGGTATTGAGACACAGGGTATTTTCCTGGGCGCTTGCATCAGAAAGGAGCAGGGGAGCCTGGTACCTGAGGGAGGAGGTATCCGGAAGGGAACCGTCCAGGGTATAGTAAACGGACGCCCCCTGGGGAGAGGACAGGGTGAGAGAGACGGCCTCCGGATAGAAGCCGCTTTCCAGGGAAAGGACCGGAGCGTCCAGGGGATAGCCGGCCCCTTGGTTGGAAAGGCCGGGAGACATCCACAGCTGTGTAAAGGCGCCGGTTCCATCCTCCCTGCGGGAATAGGAGGTGCCGGGCAATAGCCGGGGAATGGTCACAGAGTCCAGGATACCGTTTTTATCGGAGAGAAAAAGGGTTTCTCCGGGTTTCAGCTGAAAATCCACAGAATAACAGGAGGCGGGAAGCTTGGCGGGATCCTCCTCCCCGTAGATAAGAACAAAGGAGCCAGGATCCAGGACAAGCTCCTCCGGCAGAGGAGCCAGGAACAGATTTTCGCAGGTGTCGGAGAGATACAGCCCCTTTAAGGATAAAGGCTCCTTTCCGGTATTGACAAGCTCTATATAATCTGCGAAGATCCGGATGCTTTCCACGTAAAAGCCAAAATTTTCGGCACAGACTTCATTGATAGCCAGTGTTGATCTGGAAAAATTTTTCTGAAAAAGCTCTTCTCCACTGTTTGCGTATTCAGAAGGGGCTTGATAGGAAAGATTTTGTGGGGAAGCGATAAATGCGTATAAAAAAAATCCGCACAAAAACAGACCTGCAAGAGTCAGGTTGCGTCTGAACTTGACAGATAATTTTTTCACGGTAAATCCTCCTGCTGCGAATAAAATTTCCCCCTCAATATGGCAGCACAGACCGGCGCTATCACAAACTACCGGTATCTGGCGGCATTTCTAAGGGCCATTATACCGGAAGGAAAAAGAAAACGCAAGGGGGGGATTCCGTCTTTTCTCTGGGAAGATTCCTCCTTTTCTTTGGGGAAATAAGCTTGTAAATCCGCAGGCAGTGTGGTATGGTCATGATACGAAGGAGGGGTTTGCGTATGGCGAAATATATAATGGCTCTGGATGCAGGGACAACCAGCAACCGCTGTATTCTTTTTAACAGGGCCGGACAGATTTGCAGTGTGGCACAGAAGGAATTTACTCAGTATTTTCCAAAGCCCGGCTGGGTGGAGCATGACGCCAATGAGATATGGTCCACTCAGATGGGGGTGGCGGTGGAGGCTATGTCCAAGATTGGCGCGTCTGCGGCGGACATTGCGGCTATCGGCATTACCAACCAGCGGGAGACCACTATTGTCTGGGATAAGATCACGGGAGAACCCGTTTACCCCGGGATTGTATGGCAGTGCCGAAGGACTTCCGAGTATTGCGATGCATTAAAGGAGAAGGGGCTGGTGGAGACCTTCCGCCAAAAGACCGGACTGGTCATTGACGCCTATTTTTCCGGAACAAAGCTTAAATGGATTCTGGACCATGTGGAGAAAGCCCGGGAGCGGGCGGAGAGGGGAGAGCTGCTTTTTGGCACGGTGGAGACCTGGCTGATTTGGAAAATGACAAGGGGAAGGGTTCATGTGACGGATTACTCCAATGCCTCCCGAACCCTGCTGTTTAATATTCGGGAGCTTCGGTGGGATGAGGAGATTCTGGCGGAGCTTGGGATTCCCCGGAGCATGCTTCCGGAGGTCAGGCCCTCCAGCTGCATCTACGGGGAGACGGATCCCTCCTTTTTTGGGGGACCTATTCCCATAGCCGGCGCGGCGGGGGATCAGCAGGCGGCCTTGTTCGGACAGACCTGCTTTACACCGGGGGAGGCCAAGAATACATATGGAACCGGCTGCTTTCTTTTGATGAATACGGGGGAGAGGCCGGTGTTTTCCAGCCACGGACTGGTGACTACCATTGCCTGGGGGCTGGACGGCAAGGTGAATTATGCCCTGGAGGGCTCCATCTTTGTGGCAGGGGCAGCCATTCAGTGGCTGCGGGACGAGCTGCGGCTCATTGATTCCGCGGAGGACTCCGAGTATATGGCCCGCAAGGTGGGGGATACCAACGGCTGCTATGTGGTGCCGGCCTTTACGGGCCTGGGAGCTCCTCACTGGGATCAGTATGCCAGGGGAACCATTGTGGGGATCACCCGGGGGGTAAATAAGTATCATATTATCCGGGCTACCCTGGAATCCTTGGCCTATCAGACCCACGATGTGCTGAAGGCCATGCGGGCGGATTCCGGTATTGCCCTGGCGTCCCTGAAGGTAGACGGGGGAGCCAGCGCCAACAATTTCCTGATGCAGACCCAGGCGGATATGATAGGGGCGCCGGTAGAGCGGCCTCAGTGCGTGGAGACTACGGCTATGGGTGCGGCCTATCTGGCCGGGCTGGCTGTGGGCTACTGGAAAAACAAGGAGGAGGTCCTGAAAAACTGGGCCATAGACCGGATTTTTGAGCCCTCCATAGACAGAGAGCTCCGGGAAAGGAAGCTCTCCGGTTGGAACCGGGCAGTGAAATATTCCTACGGCTGGGCCAAAGAGGAGTAAAATCCGAAAAAGCTTTTGAAAAAAGAGACTGCAGCAGGTTAGGGCTGCAGTCTCTCTTTATTTAGATGCGATTCTGGGGAATATCCGGCAGGCTTTCAAAGCCGGGCTTTAAATCCTCTTCTGTGGGAATGTAGTCATTCATCCGGCCCTCCAGGAAGGCGGAGTAGGCGGTCATATCAAAGTAGCCGGTGCCTGTAAGGCCAAAGAGGATGGTCTTTTCCTCCCCGGTTTCCTTGCACTTCAGGGCCTCGTCAATGGCCGTGCGGATGGCATGGGCGGATTCCGGAGCAGGGAGAATGGTCTCCTGCTTTGCGAAAAGGGTAGCTGCCTCAAACACCCGTGTCTGCTCTACGGAGACAGCCTCCATGTAGCCGTCATGGTACAGCTTGGAGAGGATGGGAGACATTCCGTGGTACCGAAGGCCTCCTGCATGGTTGGGGGAGGGCATAAAGCCGGATCCCAGCGTGTACATCCGGGCCATGGGGGTAATCTTTGCCGTGTCGCAGAAATCGTAGGCGTATCTGCCTCTGGTCAGAGAGGGACAGGAGGCGGGCTCTACAGCCACAACCCGGGGATTGGCTTTGCCGGTAAGCTTATCCTGCATAAAGGGGGCGATGAGGCCGCCTAAGTTGGAGCCGCCTCCGGCGCAGCCGATAATAACGTCCGGATATTCGTCGATAAGCTCCATGGCCTGCTTGGATTCCAGACCGATAATGGACTGATGGAGCAAAACCTGGTTCAGCACAGAGCCCAGCACATACCGGCAGCCGGGGGTGGAGACGGCCTTTTCCACAGCCTCGGAGATGGCGCAGCCCAGGCTTCCTCCTGTATTGGGATTTTCCTCCAGAATTTTCCTGCCCGCCTGGGTGGTGTTGCTGGGGCTGGCAATGACATCTCCCCCAAAGGTCTGAATCACAGCCTTGCGGAAGGGCTTCTGCTCATAGGAAACCTTTACCATAAATACGGTGAGAGGCAGGCCGAAGAAGGCACAGGCCTCGGACAGGGCGGTTCCCCACTGGCCGGCTCCCGTCTCTGTGGTGAGACTGGTGAGGCCTTCCATTTTGGCGTAGTAGGCTTGAGCGACCGCAGAGTTTAGCTTATGGCTTCCGGAAGTATTGTTCCCCTCAAATTTATAGTAGATTTTGGCCGGAGTTCCCAGGGCCTTTTCCAGATTATAAGCCCGGCAGAGGGGAGAGGGGCGGTACATTTTATAAAAATCCTGTACCTCCTCCGGAATATCCACATAGCGGGTGGTGGCGTCCATCTCCTGGTGAGCAAGCTCCTTGCAGAACACCGGATATAAGTCCTCCTCCTTGGCCGGAGTGAGAGTGGCAGGGTTTAACATAGGGTCCGGCTGTTCCTTCATATCGGCCCGGAGATTATACCATTGCTTTGGCATCTGATCCTCGGTTAAATAGATTCTGTGGGGAATTTTGTTTGTACGCATCATGTATCCTCCTTCTATAGAAAAATGTGTTGGTGACTGAAAGTGGGGGTGGGAGCGCCCAGCCGTGGGCGGCCGCAAAGCCTAGGGCATTGGGAACCGTCCAGCTGTGGGGCACCCGCAAAGCCTGAGGTTCTCCAAATGCACGGCTGCCTGCCTATGCACAAAAAAAGCTTCTGTCCTCAGCTTGACGCTGGGACAAAAGCTTGTTATTTGCTTCTGCGGTACCACCCAAATTGATATTTCTATCCACTCGTTCCATATACAGTCATATATGCTCCCAGGATAACGGGTGGAGTTCCCGTCAGGCACTACTAAGCCTTAGCCTTTCGTCCTGCCCTCAGAAGGCCATTCGTCACAGTTTGTTTTATTGCCTCGCACCTTCCGGCAACTCTCTGAAAAACGGGACTGTGAGTACTCTTCTTCTTCAACGGTTTTATCTTTGAAATTAAAATGAATTATAAACAGGTTCCGGTCATTTGTCAAGCAAAAATTTTTATTTTCTGGAATACAAATTTTTATTACTCAATTGCAAAACTAAATTCCACCCCTATATGGAATTCAATCCTGCAAATCT
>CANPIM010000049.1 GCA_947574135.1 uncultured Lachnospiraceae bacterium | reverse complement strand
AGTCAATTTCGCCTGTCAAATGTTCCTCAATATAATTCATGCTTTGGTTTAATCTGTGGACCCATTCCATGAGACACCTCCTTAATTCGCACATATTGCGCTTTATGAACATAAATTCGCCTTTATTATTATAAGACTTATTCTTTCATTTTTCCTCTCTATTCTTGCACAAAAAAGAGAGATAATGATTCAATAGTTGATAAGTCTGAACGCTCCCGTATCAGCTGCCAGCATTCCGAACGCCATTTATAAGCGTTCTCAATCAAAAAATCCGTAGATGTGTCTTTATAATATTGTTTGTATCAACTCCACGCTTGAAATTGCCCTTATGGATATAACAATCCCTGCACCCTTCACTAGGTTTGTTTATCTCCTTTTCAGTAACAACTGTGTACTGCACATGATACATAAACACAGGCATTTTTGCAAAAAAGAATTGTTTTCTAACTGTTCAAACGTATTTTTCATAATTTGTAAAAGGGCACTGAAAAGCTCCCCTCCGGAAGAATCTCTCAGTGCCCTCTCCATACATTATGTCTATTATTTCCCGCTACCGATTCTTCCGATAGCTCTCTGCCTCCCAATGAATAATAAACTCTGTCAGCTCCTCTGTCATAGGCCGGACTCCCCCAAAGCTTTCCGCATACACAGCCACTTTCATGGCATCCCGAAAGAGAAGCTCCGCCTGTCTGCATTCTCTGTCCATTTCTCCAAAGGCAAAGGCTCCCACGCTCTCTACCAGCAAAATTTTAGGGATCAATCCGGTTCTATCTCCAAAAGCTTTCAAAGCTTCTCCTATATCCTGAGGCTGTTTCAAATACAGGGGGTAGGGACCACTGTAGACAATGTGATCCGGGGTAAAGGGCCGTTTAAGGGGCTCAGAGGCTGTCTCACTCTCTGTAAAGCGCAGCGCCTCCCGTGTATCGATAAAGTTCACCATCCGCCCTGTCTCTTCTCTCAGCCGTTTTGCTGTTTCCTGGGCCAAAGCCCTTTCAGCCTCCCCACAGGCTGACAAATCGGGTTCTCGCCTTACAGCTCCCCTTAACCTGTTCCAAAGCTTCTCAAATTGCTTATCAATCTCCTCTACCGTCTCCCCGGCCAGAAAGATTCCGTGATTTTGCAGAAGCGCCACAGAAGCCTCTCGGCCGGTTCGGGCTTTCGCCTCTGCCATGGCCTCCCGGCATATCCGGCCAAGAATATACCCTGGCCGGCAGATGGGGATCCAAAGCGTCTCCTCCCCCAGAAGCTCTGCCGCGACCTCCCGGGCACCCGCCGAGCAGGTAAGTCCGTTTACCAAGGCCGGATGGATATGCAGCACATATTTTTGCGGAAACAGGTTATGTAGAAGGGCCTCCACACTGGGCCGCTTTGTCACGTCCTCCTCCAGGCGAGCTCCCATCACATCCTCCAGAAAAGCCGCCTCTCTGGCCTGATCCTCCTTTGGGTATTCTTTGTCCAACAGAGAGGACAGTCTCCTCCTGTCCATGGCCACGATTCCCTGCTCCGTAATGTCTGCCAGGCAGACTCCTGAGCATTTTACATATAAGATATTTTCATCCTTAACAGAGGTATTACCGCCTCCGGCCAAAACATAGTCCGGGTTGCCCCCATACCTCCGGGACATTTCCATCAAATCTGACAAATTCATTCTTTCTCCTATTAAAGTTCCGCTCCGTCCCTTCATAGTCCCCTGCTTCGGGAAGAAAAGATGGCCTTTGCTCGTCCATCTTTCCTTCCGGGACTTTTCCGGGACTTCGCTGTTTTTTGTTCCGCTTCGTCCCTTCATAGTCCTTTGCTTTCTATCTGCGCTTACGCAGCTCCTCTGCCTCGTATCTGCGCACCTGGTCCATCCAGGTGTTTTTTATGGGCACCTGGTTTTTCTGACAGAAATAATCCCATACATCGCCAAAGGGATAGTTTTTCAGCTCCTCCTGCCAGATCAGCAAATCCGTATAGTTTTCCTCCTCCTGCATCTGCCGGAGCATATCCTGGGGGCGCAGAAGGGCCAGCAGAAGAGCCTTCTGCATATTGCGCATGCCTACGACCCAGGCGGCAATGCGGTTGATGGTGGCATCAAAGAAGTCCAGTCCAACCAGCACCCGGTCCATGGCGTTATGTACGACTATCTCCTTGGCAATCTCCTGTACCTCGTCGTTAAACAAAACTACATGGTCACTGTCCCAGCGCATGGGGCGGGAGACATGGAGGGCCAGCTTTGGGTAGAAGGGCAGCATAGCGGAAATTTTGTCCGACACCATTTCTGTGGGATGGTAATGTCCTGCATCCAGCAGGCACAGCAGATTATTTTTGGCAGCATAATTCATATAGAATTCATGGGATCCCACGGTACAGGCCTCCATACCGATTCCGAACACCTTGGATTCCACAGCTACCAATACCTTTTTCCGGTCATAGTCCATTCGAATAATCTCATCCAGAGACTCCTTTAATCGCTGTCTTGCCGCCAGCCGGTCCGCCGGGATATCCTTGTATCCATCGGGAATCCAGATATTCATCAAGCAGGGGCTTCCCAGCTCCTTGGCAAAATACTGGCTGATACGAATGCACGCCTGACAATGGGAGATCCAGAATCCACGGATTTCCGGATCCGGGCTTGACAGGGTAAACCGTTCTGCCTTCTCGTGGGAGAATATGGTAGGATTAAAGTCCAGTCCCAGATGATTCCTTTTTGCAAAATCCACCCATGCCTGAAAATGCTTTGGCTCAAGCTTATCCCGATCCACCACCTTCCCATCTTCAAAAATCCCGTAGCTGGCATGAAGATTCAGCCGGTGCCTGCCGGGGATCAGCCGAAGAGCCTCCTCAATATCTGCCATCAGCTCTTTGGCATTTCTTGCCTTTCCCGGATAATTCCCGGTAGTCTGGATACCGCCGGACAGGGAGCCCGCTCCGTCAAAGCCAAGCACATCGTCCCCCTGCCAGCAATGCATGGAAATGGGCATTGCCTGTAGCCGTGTAAGCGCGGCTTCTGTGTCCACACCGATTTTTGCATACTGCTCCCTCGCAGATTTATATCTCTCCTCTATACTCATTTTTCACCTCGTATTTAAAGTTCCGCTTCGCCCCTCCCATCGCCCCTGCTTCGGGAAGTATTTCCGTCCGTTTTCTCGTCCGTAAATCCTTCCTGGCTCTGTACGGGCCTACGCTGTTTTAAAGTTCCGCTTCGCCCCTCCCATCGCCCCTGCTTCGGGAAGTATTTCCGTCCGTTTTCTCGTCCGTAAATCCTTCCCGGCTCTGTACGGGCTTCCGCTGTTTTTGAGTTCCGCTCCACCCCTTCCCGGGTCCTGCCTAGGGCGCCGGTTTAAATTGTTTTACGGGAAAGGATGTATATACGCAGGCCCGGGCCTCCTCCAGGGTGGAGAATTCTCCCTGGGCCAGCATTTGGGCCAAAAGGTTTCCCAGGGCCGTCGCCTCGGCCGGGCCTGCGTGGACCGGTTTTCCTGTGGCGTCTGCCGTGAGCTGATTCAGGTAATCCGCATGGGAGCCTCCGCCCACAATATAAATGCTCTCATAGGTCTGCCCGCACAGGTGCTCCAGCTGCTCTGCAGCCCTTTTGTAGCTCTGGGCCAGGCTTTGATAAATGACACTCGCCAGCTCTCCCGGGCTCTCCGGCACCGGCTGCCCGCTTTCCCGGCAGGCTGCCTGCAGTTCTGCCGTCATGCTCTTGGGGGCCAGAAAACGGGGGGCATCCACATCTACCCGAGAGGGAAATTCCCGGCAATCCTCTGCCATTTTGCAAAGCGTGGCATAGGAATATCCGTCTTTTCTCATGGGCTCTCTCTCTTCCAGCTCCTTTTTAACCGACTGGATCATCCAGAGCCCCATAATATTTTTCAGATACCGGAAGCGATAGTCGTAGCCGCCCTCGTTGGTAAAATTGGCCTCTCTGCTTTCCGGACTGCAGTCTGCCCTTTGCCTCTCGGTTCCCATCAGGGACCAGGTGCCGGAGCTGATATACAGAAACGACTTTTCTCTGGCCGGAACGGCCAGCACGGCGGAGCCTGTGTCGTGGGTGGCCGGCAGGATCACCTGACAGTCAAATCCAAGTTCCTGCCGGATATTTTCCTGAAAGCCCCCAAGGCCGGTGCCCGGAAGCGCAAGCTTGGGAAAGATTTCCGTAGGAAAATCCAGCATCTTAAGAAGCTCCCTGTCCCAATCCTTTCCGTCCGGGCTGACCAGCTGGGTGGTGGTGGCGTTGGTGTACTCACAGCATTTCTTCCCTGTAAGCAAATAGTGGAAATAATCCGGCATCATAAGAAGGCTGTCCGCTGTCTGCAGATACTCGGGGTTCTGCTCCTTCACCGCCATAAGCTGATAAATCGTGTTAAAGATCTGCTTTTGAATGCCGGTCCGCCTGTAGAGCTCCTGCTCTGCCAGAACCTCATACACCCTTTCATCCATCCCCTGGGTGCGTCTGTCCCGATATCCCACGCTGTCTCCCAGGATACAGCCTTCTTTATCCAGCAGTACAAAGTCCACCGCCCAGGTATCTATGCCCATGGTGACCGGAAGCTTCCCCATCTCCCTGCATTTTTTTAGTCCCTCCAAAATGGCCGCAAAAAGCTTTTCTGTGTCCCAGCACAAAACACCATCCTTATTTTCCATTCCATTCTCAAATCGAAACACCTCCTGTAAAACCAACCTTCCCTGCTCTCTCCAGCCCAATATATGCCGGCCCCCAGAAGCCCCAATATCAATGGCTAGATGATAAACACTCATAAATCCCCTCCTTTCTAAAAATTGGATTTCCTTTGATTCATTTTGATTTTCTTTGTTTTTTCTTTTATATTTGCCATTATAGCAATCCAAATACAAAAAAATAAGGACGCTATTTTTTCAAAATAGCGTCCTTATTTTCCACACAAAATGTTAATTCTCTGCATTTGTCATTTTTCTTTAGCTGTTGTATAATATTATATGGTATGCTATAATGGAAAAGCAAAAAAGAATGTCAGAATATGAAAGAATATTAGACACAATGAAAGGAAGGATGATCAGGTTTATGAAAATGAAAGCGCACTTTTTGCATGTGCTTTTTCTTGCCACTGGATTGATAATAGGTATAACAGCTACGGCTGTCTGTCTCCCTGCCAGAGCGGATGATTCCAGGACAGATGCTTATAAAGCCACACCGGAGAGCTCAGCCGTGGAATTTACCCGTTTATGTGCACAACCTCTTACGGATGCCGCTTATCCCCATATTGTCTGTGACATCCCCGGATGCAAAAGGACCGACAGTCATAAGCATCCTATCTGCACGGTGGCGGACTGCACGGAAACCTGCGCCCATGCCCATAATGGTGTCTATTGCTACGCCCATACCGTGGGAGATGGTCATGCATACCATACCTGCGGGGTGTCCGGCTGTACATTGGCAGAGACTCACCAGCATTGCAACGCATTTCCCGGCTGTACAAGGACAGACAGCCATGAGCACTGCTCCGTGGAAGGTTGCACTCTCACTGGTGCACACGAGCACTGCTCTGTAGACGGCTGTACTCTCACCGGCTCCCATGAGCACTGTTCCGTGGCAGGCTGCACGCAAGTCGGCGCTCACAGTCACTGCTCCGTGGCAGGCTGCACCCTCACCGGCTCTCATGAACATTGCTCAATCGCAGGCTGTGCACAGATTGGTCCCCATTCTCACAACAGCTGCGGTGTCAACGGATGCAATATTATGGAAAACCACAGCCATCACAATGCCGGCAGCTCCGGACATCACTCCGGACACGGGAGACACCACTAAATACAGTCTCGGCTGAAAAGCAAAACGCCCGGCACATATAAAAACGCCTGGTGATTACCTATTCATAATAAGTAATCACCAGGCGTTGCTTTTGCCATTCATACAATCTCCGGCCCCGCTGTTCTTTGGCATTGCAATTCGCCCTGGCCTTCCATTTCCATGGATATACCTGCCGTCTCTTCTGTCAGCGGGAGGCACCCTTTAGCATGTTCTCTTTTCTCCGGTACTCTCCCGGCGTCATTTGGAATCTCTCCTGAAACACCCGATAGAAATAGCTGGTATTGTCATATCCCACTGCAGCGATAATATCCGACACGGCCAGCTCCGTGGTGGAAAGTAGAAACACGGCCTGGTTCAGCCGCTTTGTCTGCAACAGCTCCTTAAAGGTATGGCCCGTATGCTTTTTTATAAATTTGCTCAGCTGGGAGGGACTTTGATGAAGCTCCTGGCACAGCTCCTCCAGAGCCGCCCTGGGATAATGACTCTCAATATAGGCCAGGGTCCGGGCCACCCGTTCCTGGTCAAACTGATTCTGATTTCCGTAGAGGATTTTGGCGCTGGAGTTTACCAGATGCATAAACAAAAGCCCCATGGTGATCTGATTGATATTTCTCTTGTATTCCTGTCCGTAAACCAGAGACCAAATCATATTTTCCAAAAGATGCTGGACGGGCAGTACATCACGCGCCTGAAAATACAGATAAATGGAGGTATCGCTGGACCGGGTGAGAATATTTACCAGAAAATCACGCAGCAGACTCTCGTCCTCCACCATGCGAAAGGCGGTGTCAAAAAACTCTGGCTGTACCAGAAAATTAATCCCAATATCCTCTTCACCGGCCGGAAGGATCTCGTGGACCACATTCTGATTCAAAAACAACAAATCCCCCTGGTTCAGCACGACCTGCTCTTTTCCCTCCAGAATATGAGTGGTTTTCCCCTGATACATGTACACCATTTCCACATAATTATGGCGGTGTTTGGGAAAATAGATAAATCGGGTATGCTTGCGCACATCGATAAGCTTCCCCTGCCTGAGAAGCCTTTTACTGTTTGCCACAAAGTCTCCGGCATCGCTGTACAGTTCTTTCTGCACCTGTGTATTTCCATTTAGGATTGCCTGCTCCTCCTCCGTAACCCTGCTTAGGATCTCCTTAAGCCCTGCGTCCATCCACACCTCCCTGCCGTTCTGTTCCCCTGCTCTTTAAAGAATCGCCGGCTTTTCCCGCCCTTTGCTCCACCAGCAAAGAAATACAGGCTGTGTACATGCCGTCCTTTTGCCGCGTCCAGAATTCCCCCTCATAAAGCCCTGCAATTTCCCGCAGGATTTCATGTCCATAGCCTCTTTTTCTGCCAGCCTGGGACATGCCTGCCATCACCGGATTTTCCACCTTCACGTGGAGATAATCTCCCTTTCTGGAGGCCCGGGCCGTCACCACCCGCTCCGACTCCTTGGCCCCCTTTACAGCCTGAATGGCATTGTCCAGCAGATTGGAAAATACACTGCAAAGATGCATGGGCTGAATTCCCGGCTCCTCATAGATTTTCAGATCCAGCTGCAGCAAAATCCCTGCCTTTTTGCAAAATTCCGCCTTTTCTATCAAAACCGCATTGACAATTCCGTTTCCGCAATATTCGTATTCCCTGTTTTGAGCCACCTCTCGCCGCACCCCGTCCAGCAGCTCCCGGGCCTGTCTGGTCTCCCCCTGCTCCGTCAGGCGGTAGGCCGCAGCAAGCTGATTGTTGAAATCATGACGGATTTTTGCCAGCTCCTCCCGAATCCCTTCCATGGTCTGTATCCGGAGCTCCTCTGCCTGCAAAAATTTCTCCTGCTCCTGCCGTTGCCGTTTTGCTCTTCTCCTCTCTCCATATCCCGTTCTCACATACTGAAAAACAGTCTCCGCACAAACTCCCAATGCAAAAAATCCAGCTGCAATCATCCCACACTCCATGGTTTTCCCTCCTTACAGCCTCTCAACATGGTTTTTCTGCTTCCTCTAAAGTGTTTCTCCTGCATAACGGAAATAAGCGGCCCTGGCCTGAGCATATCTGGCCTTGCTAATGGGCACCTCCTCCTCATTCTTCAGAACCATACGATTTTTTTCCACCCTTCGCACGTTGTCCAAATTTACCAGATAGCTCTTATGACACTGCAAAAAATGCTCTGGCAGCCTGTCCTTCATACTTTCCAGTCTGTCATAGCACAAAATCCGATCCTCCGCCGTATGTACGGTCACCTGATGCCCCCGGCTTTCCAGATAATAAATCTCCCGCAGGGGAATGGCGTGTAAAACTCCCTTTTGCTGTACCAGAAGCTTTTGTTCCTCCCACTCCTCCGCCGTTTTCCAGGCCTTGTCCAAAAGCTTAAGAAGCAATTCCTTGTCCACAGGCTTTACCAGGTACCCGCAGATATTTGCCGGCTTTAAAAATATTTGCTGGGAAAATTTGTCATTGTAGCCGGTCACATAAATAATCTGGGTGCTGGGACTTATGGGATACAATTCCGCGGCAAAATCAATCCCATTGCTGGGAAGATTCCACTCAATGTCTAACAGAACCAAATCAAAATGTGCTCCGAACTCAATGGCCTCCCGCAGCTCCTCCAGAGATAAAAAGCTATGTACATGATTCACATAGCTGCTTGTCTCTACCAGGGATCGAAGGGACTCCAGTGCTCCCTTTTCATTGTCACAAATAGCAATGCGCATCTGTTGCCCCCTTTCCGTACTGTAAAAATTTCCTATTTTGTCTACTTTTATTTTACTACATGTTCGCCAATAGGGCAACGACAAATCGGCCGAAAGCTTCTTACATTTTGATTCCTCAAATGCAGGGGCTCTGGAAGTTGTCTGGGCAATAGCAAGGAAACCTAAATCACTTTCCAAAATTCTGACTGAGGAAATGCAGGCAAGCATTCCGGCCGATTGATCACATTATACATAGAAATAATTCCCACAAATTCGCAAATTCAAAATTGACCTCTTAATGGGCAAAATTAGCTCTCCGCCACATTCCGGAATTTATATTCCGACGGGCTCATTCCCACGTACTTATTGAACAGCGTACTAAAGTAAAGCTGATCGTACCCCATTCGCTCCGCCACCTCCTTTACCTTTAGATTGGGATTCGTCCGCATCAGCATTTTTGCCCGCTCAATTTTCTGCTGCAGCACCCACTCATTGTAGGACATCCCCACATTTCCCCGAAACACCTTTCGAATAAAGGGCGGGCTCATGCCGAAAATATTGCTGATTTCATTTAAAGAAAAGTTTTTATCCTGGTTCTGAAAGACAAATTCGCAAATTTTTTCAAAAAGCTGCCGGGACGTCTGCTCCTCCTGCTTTCTGGATCGGTGGAGCCACAGGGCCTCCTCCAGATACCCGCACACAGACTCCTGCAGCTCCTCATAGCTGTCCGAAAAACGAATACAGTCGTCCACATATTCATTTACAAAAATTTTTCCGCCTGTAAATACTCCCGCTCTGTAAAGCCTGTCCGTAATCCGGTGAATGCCGGTTCGCATCTGATATAGAGAACATTTGTTCTCTTTCCAAAATATAAAAAGCTTTCCCAGGTATTTTGCCACAGCCTCCCACTCCCGGGCAACTATGGGCAGCTCCACCTGATTTAGCAGGCTCTCGTCGGCCCTGTTCTCTGCAATGTCCAGCTCCCGGGGCTCCTTGCACTCCCTGTAAACCATTTTTCCCGGTATTACTAGCTGCCGCAGGCTTTGATAAATCCCCTGAAGCTTACGCAGGCTCTCGGCCTCCCTCTTTATCTCCTGCACCAAAACAATGGTGCAGGTCTTTTTTCTCCTCTTAGAAAGCATAATGCTTTTTACCATTCCCTGGGGGGATTCCGGCTCTTCCCCCGTGTCCGGGTAGCCGTCCAGCACGAACCATGCATTTCGATGGAAAAAGGTCAGCCTGTGCTCCCTCCAGGGCGCCTCATAATTCATATCCTCCGTCTCCCCGCTCTGGTACACAGCCAGTAGCCGGAATCTGGCATAGGGAAAATGCTCCCGAAAAAACGCCTCATCCTGGTTGCGCATGGCCCTTTCCATCTGGAATTGCAGCTTTAGGGACAGATCCTGCCGGCAGCTCTCCTGGATTTCCCCCAGGGTCTTTTTCAGCTCCTCCACATGAATGGGCTTTGTGATATAACTCTCCACCCCAAGGGAAATGGCCTCCTTGGCATAGTCAAAATTTTTAAAGCCGCTGATAATAATCACAGCCAGCTCTGTCCCCTGGTTTTTCACCCTCCGGATCAGCTCCAGCCCCGTAATCCCGGGCATTTTGATATCCGTTATCAATAGCTGTGGAAGCTCCCTTATACACTGCTCAACAGCCTCCTCCCCCGTCTCGCAAAGAGCTGCCACCTGAAAGCCGTCCATGGTTTCCAAAATATGCTGAATATACCTGGCCACAATGGGCTCATCCTCTGCAATGACCACCTTAAGCTTTTCCACTCTCATCCTTCCCTTTCACATAGGCTGACAAGGTAATCCGGAACCCCCCGTCCGCCCGATTTTCCAGTCCGTAAGTAAAGGCTCCGTTATAATATAGGCACAGGCGCATCATGGTATTTTCGATTCCGATCCCGTATTCCTTGTTCACCCGCTTCCCCATAAGTAGCTGCCGGCAGCACTCATCCATATGCTGTTTAAGCTTTGCAAGCTTCTCCTCCTCCATGCCCTGTCCATTGTCCTCTATCACAAGATACCACCGCTCTCTCTGAATATATCCGGTCACATTTACCTGCACAATCCGGTTTTGGGGACCATAGGCGTGGACAAATATATTTTCCACAAAGGGCTCCAGAACCAGACGGGGAATGGAAAATTTTTCCATTCCCTCTTCGCAAAAAATGCTGTATTGAAGCTTATACTCGTAGCGCAGCCGCATAAGCTCCAGATAGTCCCTGATATTCTCCATTTCGTCGTGAATGGTACAGCTTCCCTCTCCCTTGTCTCCTATGGAATACTGCAAAATGGAGGACAGCTGGAGACAGGCGTCGTACACCTCCGGGACGCCGTTTTCACTGCCCATAATGCCGATCACATTCAGGGTATTGCACATAAAATGGGGATTAATCTGGGCCTGTAAATAATTCATCCGCTCCTCCAGATACAATTTCTGAATTGCCATCTCCTTCTGAATCATTACATTCAGCCGCTCCCGCATTTTGTGAAACTGCCGGTACACATAAGCGATCTCTCGGTACTGATAGAAGAGATGGGCATTTCCCTGATCCTGGAGATTCTCCAGAGTGGTCTCCCGCATCTCCTCCTGCAGGGCCAGAAGGGGCTTTGCCAAATCCTTGCTAAACACCACGATCACCAGCAGAGTCAAAAGGAGAAGGCCCAGCCCCTCCAAGCCCAGTATTTGCAGGGTTCTGGTGGCGTTGGCATACACCCGGCTTTTTTCTGTGGCCATAAGCACGGTGATCCCGGTGCTTCTCTGGGTGTGCTCCGCAAGGAGATATGTTTCCTCCAGCCGCTCCCGGCTCTGGGGGAAAAAACGCTCCCTCTCCCCAAGATACCCCTTAAGCCCTTCACTGCAATACAAAATCACCCCGTCATCCCGGACAATCAGGGTTTCCGCCTCCAGGGCCTCATCCATCTCCAGCAGATATCCCAGCTTTTCCTCATCCACCTCCACGCTGAGATACCCTACAATCTCTCCCGGATTGCGGATAGCCCGCACCAGAGACAGAGAGCGCCTTCCCTCTATGCCTAAAATACTCTCCCGGATAGGCTCCACAATCTCCTTTCCATAGTTATTCTGCACCTCCTGGTACCAGGGAATGGCATTTCTCTCCTCCTGGCTCATGCGATATTTATAATGGTAGCCCCGGTTGTAATGGCTGCTGGTGACAAAATAACCTTTATCATTAAAGAAAGACACATCATACAACGAGGCAAATATAGCATAGGTGCAGATCTCCGAGGAGATCTCCCCATAGTATTCCTGCTGCTGCAGCCCGGAATTTCCCGCAAGCCCCAGGCGGTAGGCCGCCTTAAGAAAGTTATCATTACTCAGAAGATTCATGGACAGGAAAGACATGTTGGTCAAAAGAGAATCAAACTGGGCGCTGACCAGCTCCGTGGCTGACAGGAGCTTCTGACTGGCAGTTTTTTTCTCCGTCTCCAGGGTATTCACAAAATAAATGGCAATGATCACAGCCAGGGGTAAAATTGCAATCACCAGGTAGGAAACCACCAGCCTCTTTAAAAAGCTCCTCTGCTTCATCTCTCCCTATTGCTCCTTATAAATCCGCAGAACAGGCGCCGTCAGCACTCCGTTTTTCTTCAGCTGATATTCATAGCACCAGTTCTTTCCTTCCGTGCGCCAGGTCTTGGGGCCAAAATACCGCTCCCCTGGATTGCAGTTGTGCACCTGCCCGAATTGATTGCTCCGGTTTCCATAGGCCCGGATATGCAGGGTATGCGGCCCTGCCTCCAGCTTTCCAAGCCCCACCCGGTAAGGCGCCAAAAACAAAGGGGTATATGCCTTGTCATCCAGCCTTACCTCCAGCAGGGCCGCCGCATACAGAGGGATCTCCAGCTCCGCCTCTGTGCCCTCTGTCTCGAACTCCAGTTTGTATTCCATATTTCCGCCATAAAAGGGAAATCCCTGCATGGAATAATCTCCAAAGCCAAGACGCTCCGGCAGCCCTGTGAGCATGGCTCTGGTTCCCGAAAGCCGCACCCCAAATTCCCCCAGGAGATAGCACCACTCCAGATTGGTATTTACTCCAAAGGGAATCTCCATCCGCAAGGTCTGACGCCCCTCACAGATCTCTCCCAGGGAAATCCGATGAATGGTCTGATCCACATAGCTTTGAGCCGGCGACCAGCAAATCTCCTGGTCTCTCCACCAGAGACGCACATCCCTTTCTCCCTCAAAGGCCAGCTCCGCCTGTCCCAGGCCCTCCTCTGCATTTATGACAAACTCCAGCTCCACCAGATGCTCTCTCACATGCTCTCCCCTGGTGAGCCAGGGCTGGGGGAAGCTGTCCGTGCGCCGGCGATAGCCGCAAAGGCCCCGGACCCTGTCATCGATTTTCAAAATCTCCTCACAGGGCATCCAGTCGCCGCCATCCAGTCGCCACCGGGCCTGATCCAGCAGCAACGCATTGGGCTCCTCCCGAATATACGCAGCCACCTCTGTCAAATATTGCTCTGTATATGCTCTCGCTTCTGTCTGGGCCAACGCTGCTCCCTGTTTTTCTTCTGCCAACACTGTCTGCGGACCTTCCTTTCCATCTGCCCCTGTAATTTCCCGTCCTTTTTCTTCCAAAGTCACTCCTGTCTTTTCCAGGCGGAACAAAAGAGAATCCTGTTCATAGCATGCACAGGAAATCCAGGTATATTCCTCGCTCCTTCTCACCGGAAGCTCCCGGATTTCCCCTGTCATGGTATCCAAAAGCCATACCCGATAGCATCCCCGGACCCGGATTTCCACCCGATCCTCTCCGGTTTCCTGGAAGGGATTGTCCGAAATCCGCTCCTCCGGCTTTCCATGGGCAATAAACAGCCAGCAGTCTCTTTCCTCCTCCCGCATCTGATAGATAAGACAGTCTGTACGCAGACCATTTTCCCTTCGAATCTCCACATCCCGGTACGGCTCCAGCTCCTCCAGCAATCTGTGAGGGGCAAAGCCAGGACACACAGCCGCCCGCAGAAACCCGGCTCCGTCCCCCTTCACGCCGTCCACATACTGAGGAACATCTCCCAGCATCAGAAGCGTTCCCCCGCCTCTCTGGAAATCCTCCAGAATTTTCAGGGTGCTGCTGCGAATAGTCAGAAGCGGCGGAATCACCAGGGCTTCATAGGCCATCTCTCCCACACAGAGGCGCCCCTCCCGGATTTGCACCTGCTGATCCGGCAAAAGCCCTTCTGACAAAAAGTCAAAATCCACCAGCCCGAAGAGCAGCCATTCTGTCAGCTGCAAAAACCGGTCATCCATCTCCTTTCTCTTCTGCAGGGTTTGCCGCTCCGGACCGTACAGGAGCCAATAGCTCTCAATGGGGTGCAAAACCCCCACCCGCACCCGGGCCTTTCCTCTCCTTAAGACTGTGTTGATCCGCGCAAAATGATCCTCTATCAGAGAATATTTTTTATACCAGGGAGAATGAGCGTCAATAGGCGCCGGATAATCCCGCTTGGATTCTCCTCCCATGTACATCCAGGCCAGATGGGGCACCCGAAGGGTAATCCCAAGAGCCGCCTGCCAGTCACCCTGAAGCTTATGCCCCCGGAAATCATAATCCCAGTTTGTCACCCCATAGAGCTCGCTGGTCACCCCAGGAGCTCCCTGCTGCCTGGACACGCTCTGCGCCTGCTTCGCCGTATTATATTCCCGCTTATCCGCCAGAATGTCAATGCCCGGCAGCTGAAAATGGGGATAAGAACGCATGGCATCACCCACACACATGGTCTGCCGCTCCAGACTGTCCTCATACATCAGATGTCCGGTAAGCATAAGCTTATGTTCCCCGCACCATTTCCCCAAAACGCCCGCATAGGCGTCCGCAAAGCGCTGGGCAATAAAATTGTGATAGTGATACTTAAACTGAGAAAACGTGCCGTCCGCCCGCTCCCAGAAAATCTCCGGCAAATGGGCAAAAAAGCTGTACCCATACATTTGGGCAAAGGCTTCTTCCATACCGCTGGTGTAGGCAATGCCTGCATCCTGGGGAATTTCTCCGTCCTTCAGGGTCTGCTGCTTGGTAAACTGAGGTTCATCCGTAAAAATAGCCGGCACCGTCTTGGAAAATGCCTCCCCCAGGCATTTCTCATAGGCCGCATACACAAGCTCTGTAAAATACCGGGTGGCCTCCGGATTCAGGGTATCCACATAGGGCGCATTGTTAAACCAGGGCAGAGGATCCCCAATCACCTCATAGGCATACCAGATATTCCCCTCCCCGGGCATCTCCTCCCCTTCCAGACGTCGATACTCCTCCAGACGCCCCTCCAAAAGCTGCACCTCATACCGCTCCAAAAGGCGCAGCTCCCCATTCTCCGTCAACCGGCTCCCCGCCGGCCGCTTCCGATCCAGATGCCCCTCCGGATACTGGTTGGGAGAAAACAGGAGATACCTGGCCCGAAACTCCTCCCGCTCCGTCACCCGCCCGCCACCGTATCCGGAAGGCCACTTGTCCTCATCATACAGCCAGGTAAGCATGTCCCTTTCCCTCCCATAATCATGACAAAACCTGACACAATCCATAAACTCCGGTCCCAAGTATTCCGTGCTCAGCCCAATGCGAGAATGAATATGAAACCCGCCAAAGCCCATCTCCTTCAACACATCCATCTGCCTTAGCAGGACCTCCCTGTCCAGCTCCCCATTCCAGGCCCAAAAAGGAGCCCCCCGAAATTCCTTGGTAGGATTCTCAAATAATTCATCGGAAAATTTTTCCATAATCTCATTCCTTTCTATATACAATTAAATAAATTTTGTCACCTTCATATATTCTGCAGAGAACAGCATGGCAGCCAGGAAACCTGTCTATTTGTCAATTTCACACATTCCGTAAAAAACAGCATGGCAGCCAGGAAAGCCTCTCCATCTGTCAATTTCACACATTCCGTAAAGAACAGCATGGCAGCCGGGAAGCCTGTCCAAAAGCAAACCATAGAGGGATGCTTTTAGCAAAGGCGAAATCCACCGCTTACGGAGACTAAGGCGTGACGGCTCTCCGGAACGCCTTTTAGTCGCAGTTAGCGGTTAGTTTGCCGGAGCGTTATCCCGTTTGCGTTGGACAGGCTTCCCGGCTGCCATGCGTCCCTCCACCATATGTCCCCCCGCCATGCGTCCCTCCACCATGCGTCCCCCCTCCATGCGTCTCCCCTCCATCCTCACAAAATCCCTCTACCCTTTCACCGCCCCAATGGTCATCCCCTCCATAATATGCTTATTCAAAAAGATGTAAAGCAGCAACAAAGGCACGGACACAATGATCACTGCCGCCATCAGCCGCCCATAATGGGAGGTAAAGGAGGATTTAAACAGATACACGCAGAGCTGCACTGTCTGGCTGTCGGATCCGGACATAAAATACTGGGGATTCTGAAAATCATTGTATACAACAATGGATCGCAGAATAATCACCGCCATGGTGATAGGCTTCAATAGAGGAAAAATAATACGAAAGAACAAACGTACAGAACCACAGCCGTCAATCACCGCCGCCTCGTCCAGCTCCCGGGGCAGGGTGGCAATAAAGCCCTTGTACATCATAACTGCAAAGGGAAACAGGGTAGCTACCTCCACCAAAGTCAGTCCGGTGAGGGTATTTGCAATTCCCAAAAGGGACAGCACCCAATAGGTGGGAATCACCGAGGCCGGAACAATAAGCCCTGCGATAATCAGCTTATCCGATATTTTGGAGATCCACCCTCTCTTTCTCTGGAGAATAAAAGCTGTCATGGCAGAGGTAAATACCAGAATGGCAATGGAGCACACTGTGAGGCGCAGGCTGTTCCAAAAGGATTTCACAAACAACCCGTTGTTAAAGGTCATAACATATTGTATATTTTCCCACAGCTTCCACTCCGAGGGCCACGCCAGGGTCAGCCTGGCCGCCTCTGCCTGATCCTTACATGCTGTTATGAAAATAAAATAAAAGACAATCCAGTGTCCAAGGACTGTGGAGGCCAGCATAATCCCTTCAAAGACACGTCCAAACCAAGTTCTCTTTCTTACCATCACAGATCAGCCTCCCTCTTTGCAACAAAAGAATTGATAGGGAATACAATCACTGCCACAATAACAAACATGATCACATAGCCTGCTGTGGCCAAGCCATAGCTTCCCCTGGAAAACAGCTTGTAAATTACAGAGCCCAATAGCTCCGTGGAGTATCCCGGTCCCCCTCCGGTCATGGCGTACACCAGTTCGTAGGTTCGAAGGCCTCCGATAAGGGACAGGGTCAGCACCGTGTTAATGGTGGGCACCATAAGAGGCAGGGTGATTTTAAAAAAGCTCTGGGTTGGGGTAGAGCCGTCAATGGCTGCTGCCTCAAAATAGGTGGTGGGAATGGCGCTGATGCCTGCCACATAGATGACCAGAGCCGTGCCGATTCCCTTCCAGATATCCACCAGAATGCAGGAGAGCATGGCATACCTGCTTCCTGTAATCCATTTGACAGGCTCCACGCCAAAATTGGCCAAAAACTGATTCAAAAGCCCTCCCTGGGACAAAATGCTCTCAAAGGCAATGGCCACCGCCACATTTCCCAGCAATGTAGGCAAAAAATACATGGTCTTTAAATAGCCCCTGCTCCTTACCTGCCCGCAAAGATACTGGGCCAGCAAAAGCCCCAGCACCACCTTCACCAGACAGGTGAAAAACGCATAAATAGCCGTGTTGATCAGCGCCGCCCTGGTATTGCTCATGGTAAAAAACGTGATAAAATTAGTAAGGCCTGTAAACTCCGCTGTTTTTAGGTTCCATCTGGTCATGGAAAAATAAAAGGAGGCAAAGGTGGGAATCACAAAAATTAAAATATAAATGAGAAGTCCCGGTGCCGCAAGCCACCCCGCATAAATCCTTTTGTCAAAGGTACTCTTCTTCCCCTTCATTAATACGAATCTCCTATTTTAAGTTCCGCTTCGGTCCGTCCAGTTGCCGGAAGGACCTGCGCTGTTTTTTTAGTTCCGCTTTAAAAATGGAATAGCACAGCCGCTCTGTTCGGGCTCTGCTGTACTATTCCAATGCTTTTCTTTATTGGGTTTTTACGGAAAGGTTTTTACAGGGCTTCCCTTACCAGCCTGCAATTCCCTTTTGCTGGGCGTCAATGGCATTGTCCGCCTCGATCTCCTCCACACCCTTCTCCGGCGTCAGCTCTCCCGTTCCCACCATGCTCAATATGGTGGACAGATTGGAGCCTTTAATATCGCAGTAATATTCCATAACCGGGGTGGATGCCTGGTTGGCCCACTCCTGGGCATCCTTTACAACCGTGGATACATTGTCCGGAAGCTGGGATCCCTTCACAGCAAAGGCGCCGGTGGGATTTGTCCCCTCACAGTAAGCCGCGATTCCTTCATCCGATACCAGGAAATCAAAGAGCAGAAGGGCCAGTTCCTTATTTTCCGAGCTCTGGCTAATGCACCAGCACTGGGGCAGCCAGATGGCCGCGCCGCGTACCTGACTGCTCTCATCCGGAAGCGGGAAAAATCCGATATCCTCCACCTTATCAGGCGCCACATTCTCTATGGTTCCCACAATATTGGTTCTGGAAAAGGTATGTACTGCCGTTCCCTCCGTAAGCATAATGGCTGAATCGTCAAAGGAGGTAGACAGAGGATCACTGTTGAGATAGCCCTTCTCGTTTAAATCATACAGCTTCTCAAGACCCCGCATATAGGCCGGGGACTCCGAAAGAGCAATTTCTTTGTTGGTGTACTGCTGTGCAAAATCCGGATTCTCCTGAACCACATAATAGTATTGTGACAGGAATAAAATCTGCCGGCCGGCTGCCCCGTCATAGGCGCCTACCACTGGGTCCTTGTCCGTGGAATCCTTTATCACCTGACAGTTGCTTAAGAACGCCTCCCAGGTGGTGGGAATCTCCAGGCTCAGCTCTTCATAAACCTTTTTATTGTAAAACACCCCTGCCACATTGGAGGGACGAAGGGGAATGCCGTAAACCTCCCCGTTATCTCCGTCCACAATGCCGATAAACTCATCTGTCAGGCGCTCCACAAAGGCCTCCCCGGAAATATCGTAAATATTGTCTGCCGGGGCAAATTCCTGGAGCTTAGCTCCGGAGCTAGCGCAAAACACGTCCGGCAGATTCCCGGTCGCCGCCCGGGTCAAAAGTACGCTTTCCGCCTCATCTGCATTCTCCGCCAAAAGCTCTACCTCCACCTTACACCCGTATTTCTCCTCAAAGGCTGTAAACTGTGCCTGAAAACCGTCCATGGTGGAATCCAGGAAATTGTGCGCCAGCTGAAGCGTCTGACCCTCATAGGGCTTGTCTCCCTCTGCGGCCGGCTCCGGTCCGGCGTCTCCCCCTTCCTCTGTAGCCGGCGTCGGTTCCTCCTGAACGGTTCCCCCATCCTTCTGGCAGCCCGCCAGCATGGTTCCCACTAAAAGCGCTGACATACATAAGGCAAATACTCTTCTCCCTTTCATCTTGCTCCTCCTTTTGTTCATTTTGTTGTCTATATTTTATATTTCACCCCCTTTTTTGTCTATTTAATAAAAGAAACCGTTATATTCAAAATTAGAAACCGGCATATCCGAAAGCCCATAAATAGAATTCTCTCAAATTTTAGAAAACTTTTTTCAACAAAAAAATGCCAGAAACCTCCGCATTGCAAGAAGCTCTGGCATTTATCACTCAAATTAAATTTTCCACAGGCAAAGTCAGGCTATGCCTTCACAAAATTTCTCTGTCATCGCCGCCATGTCGCTCTTCCACAGGCAAAATCACCCTGCATTCTCATGGAGCTTCGCTATCACCGCCGCCATCCGGGCTGTCCGGGCTGTCCAGGTGCTCAAATCCAGATATTCCTCCGGCGAACACATCAGACCTCCCACAGGCCCCAGGCCGTCAATGGTAGGGACGCCCAGATCAGCCACAAAGTTTCCGTCGCTGACACCGCCTGTGACAGCCGTTAAATAAGGGATTCCCAGTTCCCGGGAGGTCTCCTCCACCAGGCTTTGCAGCCGCACGCTTCCCGGCACCTGCAAAAGAGGCGGGCGATTTATGGTCAGCGTATAGGTTGTGGCAACCCCGGGAATCTCCACAGTCTCCAAAATATCCCGAACCTCCTGCAGAAGGGCCTCTCCCTGCTCCCGGGTCCGATACCTGAGATCAATATCCATCTCCGCCTGGCCTGCCACCACGATCCGGTTCTCGCCACCGTGTATGACTCCCACAGTAACGCTGATTCCCTTTTCGTAATCATTCAGCTTCCGAAGCTTTACAATCTTCAGGGCCAGCTCCTCAATGGCGTTACACCCCTTCTCCGGCTCGATCCCTGCATGGACTGCCCGCCCCCGGGCCTTCACATGTACGTAGGCATTGCCCTTCCGCTCTATGACAATGGCCCCGTTCTCTCTGGCGCCTTCTGTCACCATACACCAGTCGGCCTGCCTCCCCTCCCGGATAATGTCCTGCTCCACCGCATGGCTTCCTGCCTCCTCATCTCCGCTCAGGAGAATGGCCACAGATGGCAGGTTAGGCGTCCTCACCGCATGCAGCGCCTTCCACGCGTACAGACAGCCCACAAAGCAGCTTTTCATGTCCACTACCCCGGGCCCCGTGGCTCTGGTTCCCTCTACCTGAAAGGGATGTGCCTCTGCCGCTCCCTTTGGAAATGCCGTGTCTATATGACAAATCATAAGAAGCCTCCCGGGGCCTCCCTCTTTTCGTACAATCAAACCATTTCCGCAGCATTCATGCTCCAAAAGCTCTGTCTGAAAGCCCTCCGCAAGGAATTCCTCCGCCATAATATCCGCAATGGTATCAATTCCTTCCTTGCAGGCGGATCCGCTGTCAATATTTACTACCCGCTCCAGCAACGCCACCATTTCCCCATAGTGCTCATCCAGATAAGCCTTTAATTTTATGCTCAACATTCTCCTCACCCATTCCTTTATGGATTCTTTTTGGACGGTTTCTCTTCCTCTTCCAGGGTTTTAATGCCAAAGCCTGTGGCACCACAGACCAGCGCCATGAGAGTGCTAAAAAAGCAGAAAAACGCAAAAGGCATATATTCCATTGTAGGAACCCCCAGAGCGCCCGCCGCATAGGCCCCGGCTGCAGACCAGGGAATCAGGGCCACCACACAGGTTCCTGAATCCTCCAGAGTTCTGGAAAGGTTTTTCGCCGCGTAGCCCATCTTTTTATATACATCGGCAAAAAGCTCCCCCGGAATTAAAATGGTTAAAAAATCGCTTCCCGTGGCAAGAGCCATGGTAATGGTGGAGACCACGGTGGAGGCAATAAGGGTAAACCGGGTTTTCACCACCTTGCTAAGCTTTTCCAAAATCACGTCCAGGCAGCCCGCCCGGGAGATAATTCCCGCAAAGGAAAAGGCGCAGAGAATCAAAAGAATAGTCTCCTGCATGGAATTCATGCCGCCTCTCCCCAAAAGCTTTGTGATTTCCGGCAAAAGTCCGGCCGTATCCACATTCCGCACCATATCCATTTGAAAACCGCTGACAGACGCGGTAAAAAAATCCGAGAAGGTAAAGCCCTGATAAAACACCCCGATAAGCCCGGCCGTCAGACTGGAAATCAGCATCACAGGGATGGTGGGCTTTTTGGTAATGGAGCCATATAAAATAATTACAATGGGGAGAAGCAGCAAAGGATTCCAGTGATAAATGCCATCCAGATTTTCCATCATCCCCAGAACCTTTTCCGTATTTGCCGCCGCTTCCACATTTGTGCGAAGTCCCAAAATCGTATATAAAAAAATTGCTCCCAGAGCAGCCGGTACGGTGGTATAAGACATATGCTGAATATGCTCATACAGGGTAGAGCCGGCCGCCAGGGGCGCCAGATTTGTGGTGTCAGACAGAGGAGACATTTTATCCCCAAAATAGGATCCTCCTACAACGGCTCCGGCCGTAATGGGAACCGAGAGCCCGATTCCCTGGGCAATGATCACCAACACCACCCCGATGGTTCCCATAGAGCCCCAGGAGGTCCCTGTACAGGTAGAGATCACAGCACAGATAATAAAAGCCGTCACATAGAAAAACCGGGGGCTTACCATCTGAATTCCATAGTAAATCATCATGGGAATGGTTCCCGAGAGCATCCAGGAAGAAATAATCACGCCAACCGCCAGCAGAATCAATATAGTGGGCATAGCCTTTGCTATTTTTTCTGACACTCCCTCAATCATGTCATCCCAGGTAACCCCCAGGTGGAAGGCCACCACAGCCGTGACAGCCGCCGAAAGCACCAGCATGGCCTCCTTGGGATAGCCCAGAACTCCATATCCAATGGTCAAAATCAGCAGCATGGCTATCATGGGAAAAATCGCCTCTCCAAAGGTGGGTTTTCTTTTTTCTCTCTGTTTCATATGCATAACATTCTCCTTTTGTACGTCTGAAAAATGCATTTCAGCGTCTTTGCGTGAAATGCATCTTTGCAGTCATAGATGTTCTGTTTTCATAAAAAATGGTATACTAGAACAGATAAGAATACAACGCTGTTTTTTGCAAACTGTACTGATACAGTTTTGGCTCACAGCACCACAGGATCCCATTAGGAGGAAGCTTTCATGTATAAATACGAGGAAATTGCCCAGTATGTAAAAGAACAGATACAGTCCGGCTGTTGGAAGGAAAATGCCAAGCTTCCCTCCCTGCGCCGCATGGCTGTCCAGTTTTCCACCAGCATTAACACGGTACTCTCCGCTTATCGACTGTTAGAGCAGGGGCACCTGATCTACTCTGTTCCCCAGAGCGGCTACCTGGTTCTTGGAAAATCGTCCCCTTCTTTTGTCCCGGAATCCCCTGTGATAGACTTCTACTCCGGTGCCCCTGACAGCAGATACATGCCCTACGAGGATTTCCAGCACTGTATCAATAAGGCCATGGAGCTGTTTCGCAAGGACATTTTTACCTATTCTGATATTCAGGGACTGCCTGTTCTCCTGAGGGCCCTGGAAAAGCAGTTTCAACAATATCAGATTTATACAAAGGCCTCCAACATTGTGGTGACCTCCGGCTCTCAGCAAGCCTTAGATTTGCTGTGCCGCATGCCCTTTCCCAATGGAAAGAAAACCATTTTGCTGGAACAGCCTATCTATTACGGGATGATCAAAAGTCTGTACCTCTGCAATACCCCGGCCATTGGTATCCGGAAAACCTTTCAGGGAATTGATTTTGAAGAGCTGGAGCGTCTCTTTTCCTACGGAGACATTAAATTCTTCTATACCATCCCCCGGTATCACAATCCCACGGGCCATTCCTATTCCCGAAGGGAAAAACAGGAGATTGTCCGTCTGGCGCAAAAATACAATGTATATGTTGTGGAGGATGACATTGCCGCAGATTACAACACGGATTCCAAAAGCGATCCCCTCTACTACTATGATATGTCCGACAAGGTCATCTATATTAAAAGCTTTTCAAAAATCCTTATGCCGGGCCTTCGGGTGTCGGCCCTGGTCCTTCCCCCTCTCCTGAAAAATACCTTCTTGGAATACAAGGAATGGACTGACACCTACACCTCCATCCTGTCTCAGGGTTCCCTGGCCGTTTACCTGAGCAGCGGCATGTTCCACAAGTATCAATCCACCATACGAAAGCTCTATATGGATCGCATGGAGATTTTACAAAAGACAGCCGCACGCTTTTCCTACAATAATATCCAGTGGAACATTCCGGATTCCGGTTTTTTTGCCTGCATGAAGCTAAAGGAGGAGGTTCCCTTTCAAAATCTCCGGCCCTATCTATATAAGAATCACATCCGCCTTATGGACACCAGCGCCTTTTTCCTGAATGAATTTAAAAATAATTACTATTATCGAATTAGTGTCAGCAAGGCCAATGAACAGGAAATCAAAACCGGAATTCCCATTCTCCTAAAGCTTCTCTCCAACCTGCAACGCAAAGAGAGACCGGAGCTTATCTAAAGCTTCCGGTCTCTCTGATTTTTTATCTCATCCTATACCAGCTCCAACACAACCATCATTGCTGCGTCGCCCTTGCGCTGGCCGATCTTTACCATTCTGGTGTAGCCGCCGTTGCGGTTTACATACTTGGGAGCAATCTCGTCAAAGAGCTTTGCCACCATATCCACCTTCGTGGTTTTCTTCTTTCCCTCTTTGGCTACCTGTACCGGGTACAGAACCTTCACCATCTGATGTCTTGCATGGAGACGGCTGGGCTGATCCTTCTTAATGGTTTTCTCCACCTCGTCGAATACCGTTACCTTCTTGCCATCCACAACCTCTTTTACTCTCTTGCCATCCTTATCCTTGCGGGGAACCTTTGCAGTTACCGTAACGGTGTCAAAGTTATCCTTCTCCTTTACGGCCAGAGCAATCAATCCCTCAGCAATCTTCCGGGCCTCTTTGGCCTTGGCCTCAGTGGTGATGATCTTGCCATTCTGCAGCAGAGCCGTTACCTGGCTTCTCAGAAGAGCCTTTCTCTGGCTGGATGTTCTGCTTAACTTTCTATACTTTGCCATTTTTCATTTCCTCCATTTTCGGAACCATGTTACCACGCTTCTTCGGTCTTACTGGTAACCGGCTGCTCCGGACGAGCCGGGGCTTCCAATATTATTTCTTTGGCTTGCTTTCGCTAAGTGCCTCACTCGTCGCTGGGATTGAGCTGCAGGCCCAGCTCTTTTAATTTTGCAAGCACTTCCTCCAGGGATTTGCGGCCCAGGTTGCGAACCTTCATCATATCCTCGGATGTACGGTTGCACAGCTCCTCCACCGTATTGATGCCGGCTCTCTTCAGACAGTTATAGGAACGCACGGAAAGCTCCAGCTCGTCGATGTTCATCTCCAGAACCTTTTCCTTCTCGTTGTCCTCTTTCTCTATCATAATCTCTGCCGTCTTAGCATTTTCGGATAAATCGATAAACAGATTTAAATGCTCACTCAGCACCTTAGCCGCCAGGCTGACTGCCTCGTCGGGAGCCAGTGTTCCGTCGGTATATACGTCCAGCGTCAGCTTATCAAAGTCGGTAATCTGTCCCACACGAGTGTCCTGCACGGTAAGATTTACACGCTCCACAGGTGTATAAATGGAATCAATGGCAATCACTCCAATGGGAAGATCGTCGCCCTTGTTCTTATCTGCACCCACGTAGCCCCGGCCCTTGGTAATGGTAAGCTCCATATAGAGCTTGCTGTCTGCGCCTCCATTCAGGTGGGCAATCACCAAATCCGGATTTAAAATCTCAATATCCGGATCCGCCTGAATGTCTGCAGCCGTTACCACGCCTTCGCCTTCAAACTCAATGTAAGCCACCTTGGCCTCATTGGTGTCACTGCTGTTCTTTATGGCCAGCTCCTTGATGTTCATAATGATTTCCGTCACATCTTCCTTCACGCCGGGAATCGAGCTGAACTCATGAAGCACGCCCTCAATCTTTACCTGGCTCACTGCTGCGCCGGGCAGAGAAGAAAGCATGATTCTCCGCAAGGAGTTGCCAAGAGTTGTACCATATCCTCTTTCCAGAGGTTCTACCACAAATCTTCCATATTTCTTATCATTTGAAATCTCTGCGATTTCGATTTTTGGTTTGTTGAAATCGAACACTACTCAGCCCCCTTATTTGTTTGTTGGGTTTTGTGTTGCCTTAGCCTACATGTTCTACTTAGAATACAACTCAACGATAAGCATTTCATCTACCGGTACATCGATCATCTCTCTGGTAGGAAGTTCTTTGATGCTTCCCTTCAGATTTTCCAAATCCATGTCAATCCACTCGGGAACCAGTCTGCCTCCGGTTACCTCCACGATATCCTTATATCTCTGGAGACCTCTGCATTTCTCTTTGATTTCAATTACATCCCCGGCCTTTACCTGATAGGAGGGAATATTTACCAGCTTGCCATTTACCAGCACATGCTTATGGCCTACCACCTGTCTGGCCTCTCTTCTGGTGCGGGCCATTCCCATACGGAACACCACGTTGTCCAGACGGCACTCCAGCATGGTCATCAGGTTCTCACCGGTCATGCCCTTCATCCGGTCTGCCTTCTTATAATAATTGCGGAAGGGCTTCTCCAGAACGCCGTAGATAAACTTGGCCTTCTGCTTCTCCCGCAGCTGCAGTCCATACTCGGACACCTTTCTATTTGCTCTCTTTAACTCTCTCTTAGACTTCTTGTCAATTCCCAGAACCGTGGGCTCCAGACCCAGGGAACGACATCTTTTCAGAACAGGAACTCTATTAACTGCCATTTCAACTGTACCTCCTAATTAGACTCTTCTACGTTTGGGCGGGCGACATCCGTTATGGGGAACGGGAGTCACGTCTCTGATGCTGGTTACTTCCAGACCACATGCCTGAAGGGCACGAATCGCTGCCTCACGGCCGGAACCAGGACCCTTAACCATTACGTCTACCGTCTTAAGTCCATGTACTAAGGCTGCCTTTGTAGCAGTTTCAGCTGCCATCTGAGCAGCATACGGAGTAGATTTCCTTGAACCTCTAAATCCCAGACCACCAGCACTTGCCCAAGATAATGCGTTTCCTTCTGTATCCGTCAAAGTTACGATGGTATTGTTAAAAGATGACTGGATATGTGCCTGTCCGCGTTCAACGTTTTTCTTTACGCGCTTTTTTGTCACTTTCTTTGTAACTTTCGCCATTTCTAAACTAACCTACTTTCTTTTATACTTTACTTGGCTGGCTTTCGCACTAAATTCAAGCTGCGCTTTCAGCTTGCTTTCATTAAGTGCTCAATGTCATTTCTTCTTATTCGCAACGGTTCTCTTGGGTCCCTTGCGGGTTCTCGCGTTGGTCTTTGTTTTCTGACCGCGAACGGGCAGGCCCTTACGATGACGAATCCCTCTGTAGCATCCGATTTCCTGCAGTCTCTTGATGTTCAAAGCGATTTCACGTCTCAAATCACCCTCTACCTGGTAATCTGCCTCGATGACTTCGCTGATTCTTTTTACCTCTTCGTCTGTTAAATCTCTGACGCGGGTGTCAGGATTTACCTTTGCTGCTTCGAGAATCTTGTTGGCGCTTGCACGGCCAATGCCGTACACATAGGTCAAGCCGATCTCCACACGTTTTTCTCTCGGTAAGTCTACACCAGAAATACGAGCCATTTGATTATTCCTCCATTTTCCATAAATAAATTGGCTGCGGACTGTTTTTTAATAGGTGTCCGCCTGACACTTTCCTAAATGGGGTACGAAATATCTCAGAAACGTACCCAGCCAGGCATCTGCCTGACCTTTCAATTACTCTGCTAACGCATTTCACCGTTTTAAGCAATATCACTGTGAATAATCTTGGTTTTTATATATTTGTATCATCACATGCGCACAATCACTGTACTCCTTTGTCCCTGCCGGTATGTTTACAGAGTCCAAAGCAGCTCTTCCTTCCGTGACCTGCACAGGCAATGCAGCCGCACAAGAATATAATCCAAGAATCACACTGCAAATAGAGGGATTAGCCCTGTCTCTGCTTGTGCTTCGGATTTTCACAAATTACTCTGATACTACCTTTTCTTTTGATGATTTTGCATTTTT